>CALWMI010000045.1 GCA_944381745.1 uncultured Lachnospiraceae bacterium
CATTACGTTTGAATGGGATAAAAATAAAAACCAAATCAACAAGGTAAAGCACCAAATTTCATTTGAAGAGGCCAAAACAGTGTTTTATGACGAATATGCGTTAATCATAGACGATCCGGAACATTCATTTCTGCCAGGAAAGCAACAGGAAAAGAAAGTAAACAGTATCATGAATATTGCTAGAGGGGAAGGTGCCAATATGGAAAAAGAATACGATTTTTCTGATGCAAGAAAGAATCCTTATGCGAAAAGACTAAAAAAGCAAATTACAATTAATATTGATGGGGATACGATTGAATACTTTAAACGGCTTGCCAGCCGATACAATATCCCATATCAGACGTTGATTAACTTGTATCTGGTCGATTGCGCTGATCAGAAGAAGGAACTTAACATTTCATGGAAATAAGCATTATATTACGATGGTAGGCGGCCGGGAGGCTGCCTCTTGTTATGTGGGGAAGATAATTTTGTGTGGAAATGCCTGCGGGAAGAGGATATAATAGATGCGTAAGAACAGTACGGACGGTTGGATAGGATCGGATGAAGAGAGGAGTGTGGCCCATATGCCCTTTTCCATTGTCCGCCAGGACATTACAACCATGAAGGTGGACGCCATTGTCAACGCAGCCAACACGGAGCTGGCCATGGGAGGCGGCGTGTGCGGCGCCATTTTCCGGGCGGCAGGCGCTTCCCGTATGCAGGAGGCTTGCAGGAGGGCCGCGCCGATTAAGACGGGCGAGGCCGCCATCACCCCGGGATTTGCCCTCCCGGCCAAGTATGTGATCCACACGGCAGGCCCGGTCTATAGCCGCCAAAGCGCGGCCGAGAGCGAGCGGCTCCTGCGCTCGGCCTACACCGCTTCGCTACAGCTGGCCCGCAAAAGTAAGTGCGCCAGCATTGCCTTTCCGCTCATTTCCAGCGGCATCTACGGCTATCCGCGGAAGGAGGCGCTGGAGGTGGCGGTGTCTGCCATCCAGGATTTCCTGGGGCAGGAGGATGATATGGACGTGTATCTAGCACTTTTCGATTAAGGGGGAAGGAACGTATGAAGCGAAGAGCAGCGGCAATCCTGTGTATGGCCGCCGCAGCAGTCCTGTGGGGGTGCGCAGGCTCTGCGGGAACGGGAGGCGAAGCGGAGGCGGCCCTCTATGACAGGGGAATGGAAGTGGTGAGCCTGATGGCGGAGATGGCGGGTTCCCAGGAATATATCGGGTATGCCACAGGGGATGGAGAGATCGAGGAGGCGCTGCAGGAGAGAGTCACCGGAGATTACACAGCGCCGGAGGCTGTCTATTCCATCTCTGCACCGGGAGGCAGCCTCCTGGAGGCGATAGGCCTTGGCAACGGGGACGGTATGTCGGAGGAATTGCAGGAATTCCTGGGACAGCGGATGCTGGCCGCCCTTGTGTCCCAGATCAACGGCATGGATAGTGTGGTGAGCCTGGCTGCGGCCAATGTGTGCGCGGCCTCCCGCACGTTTGTGGACGGCAGCCTGGAGGAGGATGTGCTCTACCTCTATATCTTTCCGGATACTGCCCCGGCGGCGGTGGCCTTTACGGCCGGGGAGGACGGCGCGGTATATGCCAGTGGAAGCCTTCTCCTGAATGACAGTTTCCCGTGCGGCTCTGGGGAGGAGATCCAGGAATTCTTTGGAAGACTGGGGATGGAGATAGAGGCAGAGGCTGTCCCAATACCATCCGTGTAGGCGAAGACCGGGAGAAGGCGTATGCCGGCAGAGGGACGGCGGCAGGAGGCAGATGGCAAGACATAGGCGGGAAAGAGGACGGCCGGAGAGAATAGGGGAGGAGACGAAGATGAAGAAAGGGATGTTGCTGTTGTCCGCAGCGGCGGCCAAGACAGCGATGACAAAAGTGATGATGCTGGGGAATATCCTGCTGGCCGTGCGCCTCAAGGGGCGACAGTTCCATGCCAGGCCGGGCAGATGGAATGCCTACTTTCAGAGGCTGAGCAAGAGCCAGGCATCCCGTTTTTTTGCAGGGATCTATCTGGTGTCCGCTGGGATTGCCAGCCTTCTGTGCGGGCTGTTCCTGCGGAAGAAGCGTGTGCGCTGTGCGGGGAGGATTACGGTGGGCTCCTACGCGGCGGGGGCGGCGGCAAGCCTGGCCAGGCTTAAGAGAAAAGGAGAGCCGTATATTGCCCAGAAGCTGCAGGAGGCGCGGGAACAGGCGCAGGCCGGAGGAGAAAGCGAAGATAAGGGCGAGGAGAACGGCAAAGAAAGCGAAGATAAAGGCGTGGAGAACGGAGAAGAAAACGGGAAAGGCAGATGCAAAAAGGAGGAGGAGAAAGCATGTCCAAGAGAATCAAAGTAAAGCCGGGGAAGGCACAGTCGATGATGGGATTCGGCGTGGGAATCGTGTTCTGCCTGATCGGGATATTTGTGGTGATTCCCAGCGCAGGCCTGTTCGGTATCTTCTGGACAGCTATGGCGGTTATGATCACGGTGGTTAACGCCATGAACGCCTTTTCCAGGCGGGGCGTGAGCAGCCACGAGATCATCATAGACGACAGTGACAGCCATGGGGCAGGCAGCCATGGGACAAGCAGTTATGAGGCAGGCGGTTATGGAACAGGCAGCCATGAGGCAGGAGGCTATGAGGCAGGCAGCTATGGAGCGAGCGGCTATGGGCCGGGCAGCTGCGAAGCGGACAGTTACGGGGCAGGAGGCTATGAGGCAAGCAGCGCCCAGCTCAAGGCCAGCATTGAACAGAGGCTGCGGGCAGCAGAGGATCTCTATGTGTCAGGGCTGATCACCCCGGAGGAATACGAAGCCAAGAGAAAGGAGATCCTGGAGGATCTGTGAGCGGGGAAAACGAACAGAAATACCAGGGGCAAGCTTGACAAACGGCCTCTTCTCTGCCTATACTACCCTATGGGCAGAGGGGAGGCTGTTTTCTGGGAGAGGGGCTTCCAGCGGCCCAAGCCGCCAGGATGACGGCATACGGAAGCACATACAGTATATAAATAGGTATAGAGGAGGGCGAAGATGGGCTACAGCATTGCGATAGACGGGCCAGCGGGAGCGGGAAAGAGTACGATTGCCAGGAGGATTGCCAGGGAGCTGTCCTTTATCTATGTGGATACGGGAGCCATGTACCGGGCGATGGGGCTCTATTTCCTGCGGAAGCATATAGAGGCGGGGGACAGGCAGGCAGTCCTCCGGGAGGCCCAAGCCGTGGACATCCGGATTGCATACCGTGACCAGGAGCAGGCGGTGCTGCTTAGCGGCGAGGATGTGACTGGGCAGCTGCGCACGGAGGAGGTGGGCAACATGGCCTCCGCCATCAGCGTGTACCCGGAGATCCGGGAGAAGCTGGTAGCTCTGCAGCAGGAGCTGGCCAGGCAGGCGGATGTGGTGATGGACGGGAGGGATATCGGGACCTGCGTCCTTCCAGAAGCCACGCTGAAGATCTACCTGACTGCGGGGAGCGCCCAGCGGGCGAAGAGAAGGTACCTGGAGCTTCAGGCGAAGGGGCAGGAGGCAGACATCCGGGAGATTGAGGCCGACATCATCGAGAGGGATGCGCGGGACATGAACCGGGAGGCTTCGCCTCTCAGGAAAGCTGCGGACGCCGTGGTGATCGACTCCTCAGATATGGGGATCGAGGAAGTGACGGCGGAGGTAATCCGGCTGTACAAGGAGAGAAGAGGATGAAGGTATGCACGGCGAAGAGCGCCGGATTCTGTTTCGGCGTGGAGCGGGCTGTCAGCAAGGTGTACGAGCAGGCCGAGAAGGGCAGGAAGCCGATCTACACCTACGGCCCGATTATACATAATGAAGAGGTGGTCAAGGACCTGGAGGAGAAGGGCGTCAGGGTCCTGAAAGATGAGGAGGAGCTGCGAAGCCTGAGGGAAGGCACCGTCATCATACGCTCCCACGGCGTGGGCAGGCACATCTACCAGCTCATCGAGGCGCAGGGGCTGTCCTGTGTGGACGCCACCTGCCCCTACGTGCGCAAGATCCACCGGATTGTGGAGGAGGAGAGCGCCAAGGGGCGGCATATCATCATCATCGGGAGCGCCAGGCATCCGGAGGTGGAGGGGATCATGGGCTACAGCAGCACGCCGGTGACCGTGATCGCTTCAACCCAGGAGGCGGAGCAGTTCCAGGGGGAGAGAAACGCCTGTTTCAGCGTCGTATCCCAGACGACATTTAACTACAATAAATTTCAAGAATTAGTTGAAATTATTTTAAAAAAGGGGTATGATATAGTTGTTTTAAATACGATTTGCAATGCCACGGAGGAACGGCAGGCGGAGGCGAGGGAGATCGCGGCCAGATCGGACGCGATGATCGTCATCGGCGGGCGCCACAGCTCCAACACGCAAAAGTTATTTGAAATATGTAAAAAAGAATGCAACAATACTTACTATATACAGACACTTGTCGACTTGGATATTAGCCAACTACAGTCCACTGATTACGTAGGTATTACCGCAGGGGCATCTACCCCAAAGAAAATCATTGAGGAGGTCCGTAAAGGAATATGTCAGAAGTAAGCTTTGAACAAATGCTGGAGGAGTCTTTAAAAACAATACGTACAGGAGAGGTTGTGGAAGGCACTGTCATCGGTGTTAAGGAAGACGAGATCATCTTGAACATCGGCTATAAGTCGGACGGGATCATTTCCAGAAGCGAGTACACGAACGAGCCCAACGCCGACCTGACGAAGATGGTATCCGTAGGCGATACGATGGAGGCCAAGGTGCTGAAGGTGAACGACGGAGAGGGACAGGTAGCCCTCACCTACAAACGCCTCGCCGCTGAGAGAGGAAGCAAGAGGCTGGAGGAGGCCTTCGAGAACAGGGAAGTCCTTACTGCGAAGGTTGCCCAGGTGCTGGACGGCGGATTGAGCGTCGTGATCGACGAGTCCCGGATTTTTATCCCGGCAAGCCTGGTGTCCGACACCTATGAGAAGAACCTGGAGAAATATGCGGGACAGGAGATTGAGTTCGTCATCACAGAGTTCAATCCCAAGAGGAGAAGGATTATCGGCGACAGGAAGCAGCTGCTGGTGGAGAGAAAGGCCCAGATGCAGAAGGAGCTTTTCGAGAGGATCGCTGTGGGCGACGTGGTAGAAGGGGTTGTGAAGAACGTGACAGATTTCGGCGCGTTCATCGACCTGGGCGGAGCGGACGGCCTGCTGCACATCTCCGAGATGTCCTGGGGCCGTGTGGAGAATCCGAAGAAGCTCTTCAAGGCTGGCGAGAAGCTGACCGTGCTCATCAAGGATATCAAGGGAGATAAGATCGCCCTCAGCCTGAAGTTCCCCGACACGAATCCTTGGCTGGATGCCGGCGAGAAGTATGCGGTGGGCAACATTGTCGAGGGCAGGGTTGCCAGGATGACAGACTTCGGCGCATTCGTGGAGCTGGAGCCGGGCGTTGACGCCCTGCTGCATGTATCCCAGATTTCCAGGGAGCATGTGGAGAAGCCGTCGGATGTCCTGAGCGTCGGACAGGAGATCACAGCGAAGGTTGTGGACCTGAACGAGAAGGACAAGAAGATCAGCCTCAGCATGAAGGCGCTGGAGACAGCGCAGGCATCGGAGGAGTAATTCCCCCGGAGCCCGGTATACGGAAGTTTGAATAATTCTATAGCGAGAACGACAATAGAAAGTGGATAACCACTTTCTATTGTTTTGATGAGCGCTGTAGAAAAAAATTCCAGGAAAGTACGAAAAAATTTCATAGTTAAGAAAGAGTTAAGAAATGAATTTTATGATTTTTTTATAAATACTTTGCTGGTACAATGGTTAGTGAGTGTAAGGCGGAGGGCGGTTTGCACCACCGCGTTTTGCCTGAAATATATTTTATATGGAGAGAAAGAAGGTATAAGTTTATGGCGTTATTGACATTCAAAGGCGGTGTACACCCTTATGACGGTAAAGACTTATCCAAGGATAAACCGATTCTTGAGATTCTGCCAAAGGGGAACCTGGTATTTCCGTTGTCACAGCACATTGGCGCTCCAGCCACACCTATTGTTGAGAAAGGCGACAGAGTACTGGTGGGCCAGAAGATTGCCGAAGCCGGCGGATTTGTGTCCGCACCTGTTTATTCGTCCGTATCTGGTACGGTAGTGGGCATTGAGCCCAGGCTTGTCTGTACCGGCGGTACGGTAAATTCCATCATCGTAGAGAACGATGGAAAATACGAGGAAGCCCCGGCGTGGGATATCAAGCCCGTGGAGGAGCTGACGAGAGAAGAGAAGATCAATCTGATCAAAGAGGCTGGAATTGTCGGAATGGGCGGTGCAGGCTTTCCGACCCACGTCAAGCTGTCTCCGAAGGAGCCGGAGAAAATTGAGTATGTCATCGTCAACGCGGCGGAGTGCGAGCCCTACATAACAGCGGACTACAGAAGGATGCTGGAGTGCGGCGACAAGCTGATCGCTGGGTTGAAGATTTCCCTGAGCCTGTTCCCCAACGCCAAGGGGATCATCGCTGTCGAGGACAATAAGATGGACTGCGTGAACCATCTGAAGGATCTGGCAAAGGACGAGCCGAACATCGAGGTGATGGCTCTGAAGACCAAGTATCCCCAGGGTGCTGAGCGCCAGATCATCTACGCGACGACGGGAAGGGCGATCAATTCCACCATGCTTCCCGCAGACGCCGGGTGCATCGTGAACAACGTGGAGTCCGTGATCTCCATCTACCGCGCAGTGGCGGAGGGCAAGCCGCTGATCAACCGGGTGGTGACCGTGACAGGCCAGGCCATCGCAGAGCCGAAGAACTTCCTGGCTCCCATCGGTATGAACTTCACGGAGCTGGTGGAGGCCGCAGGCGGTTTCAAGGGCGAGCCTGCCAAGCTGATTTCCGGCGGCCCGATGATGGGATTCGCAATGTACAGCACGGATGTGCCGGTGACGAAGACCTCTTCCGCACTGCTTGCATTTACGGAGGATGAGGTTGCGAAATATGAGACGACTGCCTGCATCAACTGCGGGCGCTGCGTGAGCATCTGCCCGGAGGTCCTGATCCCCTCCAGGCTGGCCGACTACGCGGAGAACGACAACGCGCAGCTTTTCGAGAAGTGGAACGGGCTCGAGTGTATCGAGTGCGGAAGCTGCAGCTACATCTGCCCTGCAAAGCGCCATCTCGCACAGTCGATCAAAACGATGAAGAAAAACGTAATTGCGAGCAAGAGAAAATAAAGAAAGTAGAGAAAGAGGTGTCATAAAGTGAGTGGATTAATTAACGTATCGTCCTCACCGCACGTTCGCGACAAAGATACGACAAGCAAGATTATGCAGTGTGTGTTTATCGCCCTGCTTCCTGCAAGTCTCTTTGGTATTTACAATTTCGGGCTGAACGCCCTGATCATTATTGCCGTAACGGTGGCAGCCTGTGTTGCGACAGAGTATGTCTATGAGAAGCTGATGAAGAAGCCGGTTACCGTCAAGGATTGGTCGGCTGCCGTCACAGGCCTTCTGCTTGCGCTGAACCTGCCCTGTCCTTACGGGACGGAGAATGTGATCCGTATGTGCCTGCTGGCGATCCTGGGAAGCGTATTTGCCATTGTGATCGTGAAGCAGCTGTTCGGCGGCCTGGGCCAGAACTTCATGAACCCGGCTCTGGGCGCGAGATGCTTCCTGCTGATCTCCTTTACCAGCAGGATGACCACATTCGCCATGGCGGACGGCGTCTCCACGGCGACCCCGCTGGCCCTTCTGAAGGCTGGTGAGAGCGTGAACACGCTGGATATGGTGATCGGACGCATCCCCGGAACCATCGGTGAGACGTCGGTAATCGCCATCATCATCGGAGCAATCTTCCTGATCTGGAAGGATGTGATCACCCTTCGGATCCCTGGAAGCTATCTGATCAGCTTTGCCATCTTTGTCCTGATTTTCGGCGGACACGGGCTGGATCTCAACTTCCTGTGCGCGCACCTGGCAGGCGGCGGCCTGATGCTGGGAGCTTTCTTCATGGCTACCGACTATGTCACGAGCCCGATTACGAAGAAAGGCCAGATCGTATACGGTGTTATTCTTGGGTGCCTGACAGGTCTGTTCCGTCTGTTCGGCGGTTCCGCAGAGGGTGTGTCCTACGCGATCATCTTCTCGAACCTGCTTGTACCGCTGATTGAGAGGGCTACCCTTCCGAAGCCTTTTGGTAAAGGAGGAGAGAAATAATGAAAAAGAATACAATTCTCAAGGACACAATACATATTACGGTGATTACCCTGGTGGCCGGCTTTGCCCTGGGGCTTGTAAATGAGATTACCAAGGAGCCCATCGCCCACCAGGAAGAGCTGGCTAAGCAGGAGGCCTGCCAGGCCGTATTCGCGGAGGCGGACGACTTCACAGAGACCATTGACATTTCCAACGCCCCGGCTATCCTGGAGGAGGCTGGCCTTGCAGGACTGGCGGACATCAACGAAGCTCTCGTTGCCAAGAGCGGCGGGGAGAGCGTCGGCGTGGTCGTGACTGTGACAGACCATGAAGGCTACGGCGGCGACATCCAGTTCACCGTCGGCATCTCCAACGAGGGTGTGGTGACCGGCATCTCCATCCTGTCCATCGATGAGACGGCAGGCCTTGGTATGAAAGCGGATACAGACGAGTTCAAATCCCAGTTTGTAGGCATGTCTGCTGAGCAGCCGATTGCGTACACGAAGACTGGCGAAGAGGGCAAGATCGACGCCATCAGCGGCGCGACGGTTACGACGAACGCCATGGTCAACGGCGCGAACGCAGCCATCGCCCTGTACAACAGTATCCAGTGATAGGGGGTTTTAAGAATGGGCAAATATATTGAACGAATTTATAATGGTATCATCAAAGAAAACCCGACCTTTGTTATCGTGCTCGGCATGTGCCCGACGCTGGCGGTTACGACCTCCGCGACGAACGGCGTCGGCATGGGGCTTACGACAACGGCCGTTTTGATTCTGTGTAACATGCTGATTGCGGCGCTGCGGAATTATATTCCGGACAAGGTGCGTATCCCCGGTTTCATCGTCGTCATCGCAACCTTCGTTACGTTGACGGAGCTGCTGCTGAAGGCCTTCCTTCCGGCGCTGAATGATTCCCTGGGCCTGTATATCCCGCTGATCGTTGTAAACTGTATCATCATGGGACGTGCGGAGGCTTATGCCTGCAAGAACGGCGTGCTCCTGTCCATGTTCGACGGGATCGGCATGGGCCTTGGCTTCACCATGGCTCTGACGATGATCGGCGCAATCCGTGAGCTTCTGGGAACCGGAGCGATTTTCGGCTTTACAATTCTGTCTGAGAGCTTCTACGAGCCGATTACAATCTTCATCCTGGCTCCTGGCGCTTTCCTTGTTCTGTCCATGCTTGTGGCAGCCCAGAACAAGATTAACCTGATAAATGAGAAGAAAGCCAAAGAGGCCGCCAAGGCTGCGGCTAAGGCAGAATAGGAGGACAGGTACAGATGGGAAATTTGATTATCATCGCAGTAGGATCTGCGCTTGTTAGCAACGTCGTACTTAGCCAGTTCCTTGGAATTTGTCCTTTCCTCGGAGTGTCTAAGAAAGTAGATACCGCGGCGGGCATGGGAGCGGCAGTTATTTTCGTTATCACCCTGGCCTCCGCCATTACCATTGTCATCTATCAGTTTATTATGGTTCCGCTGGGAATCGAATACCTACAGACGATTGTCTTTATCCTTGTCATCGCGGCCCTCGTGCAGTTTGTAGAGATGTTCCTGAAGAAGTCCATGCCGTCCCTGTACAACGCGCTTGGTATTTATCTTCCCCTGATCACCACGAACTGCGCCGTGCTGGGTGTCGCCCTGACCAACGTCCAGGAGAGCTACAATATCCTTGAGAGTATTGTAAACGGCTTCGCTACATCCGTCGGTTTTACGATCTCCATCGTAATTCTGGCTGGTATTCGTGAGAAGACAGAGTACAATGATTTTCCGGCTGCATTTAGAGGTACCGCCATCGTTATGGTGACAGCGTCCCTGATGGCAATCGCGTTCTTCGGATTTTCCGGGATCATTTAAGGGGGGATAGAAGATGAGTATACAAGCAATTATCATTGCTACCGTCGTTATCGCGGCAGTAGGTTTGTTTATCGGTGTCTTCCTGGGAGTTGCCGGTGTAAAGTTTGAAGTAGAGGTTGACGAGAAGGCAGTGGCAATCCGCGAGGAGCTGCCGGGCGCGAACTGCGGCGGCTGCGGATACGCAGGCTGCGACGCCCTGGCTGAGGCCATTTCCAAGGGTGAGGCTCCTGTGAACGCCTGCCCGGTGTGCAGCGAGGAGGTACATAACAAGATCGCTTCGATCATGGGCGTGGAGGCCACCGAGGGCGTGCGTATGGTCGCTTTCGTGAAGTGCTCCGGCACCTGCGAGAAGACGAAGGAGAAATATACCTATAAGGGTGTGTCCGACTGTTCTATGGCAGCTGCCATGGCTGGCGGCGGCCCGAAGGGCTGCTCCTACGGATGCTTGGGCTACGGCTCCTGTGTGGCGGCTTGCCCCTTTGACGCCATCCATGTGGTGGAAGGCGTGGCAGTCGTGGACGAGGAGGCATGTAAGGCCTGCGGCAAGTGTATCGCAGCCTGCCCGAAGAACCTGATCGAGCTTGTGCCTGCAACCTCTGAGTGCAGGGTAGAGTGTAACTCCAAGGATAAGGGCAAGGATGTGAACGCAGTATGCTCCGTCGGCTGTATCGGCTGCGGCATCTGCGAGAAGCAGTGTCCGAAGCAGGCGATCACCGTCATGGACAACGTGGCGCATATCGACTATGAGAAATGTACCAGCTGCGGCATCTGCGCGGCGAAGTGCCCGAAGAAGTGCATCACCATCAACGCCAAGGCGAAGAAGATTATGGAAGTGGATGCCAAGAAGAAGGCGGAGGCTGCCGCGAAGGCAAAGGAAGCCGCTGCTGCCAAGGCTGCCGCAAAGGCCGCTGAGGAGACGACAGCAGAGTAAGTGTTCTGCCGGGTTTTTTCACATTTGATCTTGAGGGCCTGTCCTGAGAAATCGGGGCAGGCTCTTTTTTTGGTATGACGGCATGCCCGTCATACCAAAAAAACCGCCGCACAGGTTTCCCCATACGGCGGCAGCACTTTTATTTATCGAACAGGTCGCTGTGCGTCCCGGTGCGGGCCAGCGTCAGCACCAGCACATCGTCCTCAATGTGGTAGATGAGCAGCCAGTCCGGCTGAATGTGGCATTCCCGATGCCCAACCCAATCGCCGGTCGGCTCATGGTCTTTGTTTTTCTCTGGCAATTTTTCGCCCCGTGCCAAGACCCAGATAACACTGCTTTTTGATGTCGCTGTCCATACGGACGCTGAAATTTGTCGTGTTAGCCATTGTATCAGCCCCTCCTCGATTGCGATAAGCCTGCCAGGTATCTGCGTTTGAAAAGTGTAAGGAAAACTTATGTTGAGCTGCAGAAAGAGCGGATGATATAATAATGAATATAGAAAATGTAAAGGGCAAAGAGATTAGTGGGGAGGTCAGTATAAATGTATAGGAAACTCAATACATGTTTAAACTGTGTGATTGGGGCTTTTATCGGAATGTTTGCAGCAAGTGGAATCTATACATACTGGGACTATAAGACACATCCGGAAGCCTATGCAGCAGCATCAGCGCCCTGGTACACGTCTATCCTGCTGTTTGGCACGATAACTGCGGCAATCATCTTGGCGGCGGTGGCTATGAAGCTTATGATCAGGAAAAAGGGAAAAAAGGATAGGCAGATCATCCCATTTATAGAATAGCATACGGAGAGGAGGCGATGCCTGTGAAAAGAAAACTGACCGTTACCTGTATCGTGATAGCGGTGCTTGTCTTAGCTTATGCAGCCTGGCTCTGCGCTTACCGCAGCCAGAAGAGCAATGACAACCTGCCTGGCCTTGCGTCGATAGCGGCGATGGGCGAAGAGGAGATCAATGAGAGCGTCTGCGGGTATCAGAGGACGCAGCTCAACGACATATGGGGCGAGCCGGATGTAGCCGGTGAAGCGGAGGATATCTGGAGCTTAGGCGATGACCGTTCTCTTCGGGTAAATTACAACAAGAAAGAGAAAGCTGTGGCCTGCCAGGTATCTCCTGTGCTTTTCCCAGAGGGCACGCAGTCCGTGAAGATGGCTTATTCTGCTGGTACTGTTGTGGAAATGGAGAGAGACCTTACTGGAGAAGAGATCACGGATGTCAGGGACTGGGCTTCCGGCCTTGATCTTGAGCTTCAGAAGTATGAAGCGGGAGAGGCACCTAATGAAGTCTATGCGGGAGGAGAAGCCTATGAATTTACGGTCAATGACGGCGAAGCGGCCTTTTCCTACCTATGGATAGAGAATTATTATATTTATAAGGCAGGCGAGTGGTATCTGGTGAAAAATCCCACACTGCCGCCGGTAGATCTTTGATGGATGGAAGGAAGAGGTGATGGCAATGGGATTCTGGATTTCTATGGTGCTGACGGATCTGTTGATTCCAGGCATCATGATTGGATTCGGCAAATATTTTATAAAGAAAGCGCCGGCTGAGATCAACGGGCTGTTTGGCTACCGGACGCCCATGTCCATGAAGAACATGGATACCTGGCGGTTTGCCCACCACTACTGCGGCCGGATCTGGTATGCCTGCGGGCTGGCGCTGCTGCCGGTGACGTTGATTCCCCTGCTGCTGGTTGCCGGGCAGGGTGCGGAACGTGTGGGAATGGTGGGAGGGGTACTCTGCGGGGTACAGATGATCCCACTGGTGGGCGCGATCTTCCCCACGGAGAGGGCGCTGCGGAAGAATTTTGACAAGGACGGGCGCAGAAGGCAGGTGCCTGAGGGCTGACGGGGAGCGAGGAAGCCGCGTCGCATAGAAAACGAAAGACAAGGGATGAATCCGGGCAGGATCCATCCTTTTTTGTCTACACAATAGTAACCTTTTTCTTAAGAATTCATGAATAATTGGGGAAGTCTCTTGCATTTGGGGAAAGATGGAAGTATTCTTTCGTACAAAAGAGAATGGGTCAGAACAAAGATACAGATTACGAAGGGGACAGCCAAG
>CALWMI010000046.1 GCA_944381745.1 uncultured Lachnospiraceae bacterium
CAACAGGAGTATTATACTGCTATCAACGCTTCTAATGATGCGGGAGAGTCTACGGTATTTATCGAGTTCATGTTATCAGCCATCAAAACATCGCTCGTCGAAGCAATCAGCACAAGAGATGTAATGAGCGGTGAAAAGATTGATAAGGCCACCTTCCGCTGGAACAAGATTCAGGAGTATCTCAAAACTCACGACTATATCATGAATGCTGATGTGCGGAAACTGTGTGGGGTATCAGCTGCGACGGCGAATCGAATACTTGCTGGGTTAGTAGGAGAAAGCAAGTTATCTAAATATTACAAGCAAGGACATTGGGCATATATACTAAATTATACCAAGAAAAAGTACTAAAATAGGTAGACGGAGGGTTCATATGGTTTTGAGAAACATTTCAATAAGAAACTACGGTCCAATTGACGATCTTTCTTATACATTTAGATTTGATAAAGCGGGGAATCCGGTTCCTCTCGTTTTAATTGGAAAAAACGGCTGCGGAAAAACATTACTATTTTCTAATATCATTGATATGATGGTCGAAACAAAACGCCAACTCTATCCAAATGGTGTTTTAGAAGTTGTGGGTACTAACTATTATAAAATTGGAAGTCATAGTTATATCAAGGTCGGCGCGAATACTTCTTCGGTAAAGATCGAATATGGAACACATTTAAAACACATCAAACATGTAGATGTAATGTCCCGAAATCCAGCGCAATCCGTCTCTAATAAAGAAATAGAGGATTCTCGAATAATAAATAGTCAACAATTCAAAGAATCTGGTTTTTATAAAAATACAGATCTACAGGGTGTTACACGATCAGACTTTGAGTCTAGTGTCAGGTTGTTTTTTCCATTTGACCGATACTACAAGCCAATGTGGTATAATGCTGATAACTATAACAAAACAACCCTTTCTGCGCCGAATAGTTTGGGGCACTCGACTACGAATATAATAAAAAATGATATTTTAGAGAATGTAAAAGATTGGTTGAGAGCTGTATATTTGCAATCACATTTATTGAATTTGCAGATTCCAAATGATGAGAAAATTCCGGCTGACTTTCGTGGCAAAGTTTTTCCCGTACGACAAGACACAAAACTGCAAAGCCATCTAAAAGCAATCCTTTCAATAATTAAAGGAGATGGCCAATATGATGTTGCAAATCCTACACGCAACCATAAAACACTTGGACTAAATGGTCCTAGTATACATTGTACAGATATATCTCAAATGTCTGCTGGTGAAACAAATTTATATGCAATTGCTGCCTCAATTATAAAAGAATGGGACATATTCCACAGCAATGATGATATGGAATTATCAGAAATTACGGGTTGTGTACTTATTGATGAGGCCGATGCAAATCTTCATATTGATTTTGCATACAGAGCTTTGCCAAAGCTCATGAAATTATTTCCCAAAATCCAGTTCATATTAAGCACACATTCTCCTTTCCTTTTGGCAGGTTTGAGAAAAGAGTATGATGAAAATATAGATTTTCTCTCCCTTCCTGATGGAACTTTAATCCATGACTTAAATTCCTTTTCTGAAATTACAACGGCATATGAAGTCTTTAGTTCAGAAACAGAGAATCTTATACAGCAAGTTGAATCACTAAGGGCGGAATATCAACGAATCAAGTCATTAAACAATAAAGTCATCATTTATACAGAAGGAAAAACCGATGTCAAATACTTAAAATTGGCATTACAAAAACTTCAAGGATATGAAGATATTTGTTCCAGAATTGAATTTTATGATATTGAGCATGCAAAAAATACAGGAGATGGAGAATTAGCGAAAATATTTGATTACTTGCAAAAAGGAAATGATACCAACATAAAAATATGTATGTTTGATCGAGACAATCCAACTTATATATTTTCTGATGCTTTTTTGAAGGGAAATAATCGGGTCTACAAATTCAATTTACGGACTCCCCAACATCGTAGTGAAACAGATCTAATTTCAGTTGAACATTGTTTAACAGATGAAGAGTTAAAGACCGTTGATGCAAACGGACGACGCGTTTTTTTGGCTGGCGAGTTTAACAAGAGTACGAGGATTACGGCAGATCAGCAGTATGTCTGTCACCATAGAATTGGTTCTAATCCTTTGGAAATTCTTGATGGCTCAAACGATAAAAAGGTCTATAAAATTTCCGGCAATGATGAGACAAACTATGCACTTACAAAAGACGATTTTATTCAGCACGTTATTAACAATGACCCTGGTTTTGATAGTTTTTCTTTTGAAGGATTCCGACCTACATTAGATATAATTAGGGCAATTATTCAAGATGCTGAAAGAGTATAGCTTATTGATGAACATCCGCTTATCTTTCTGAATTTTTTGCCGTTTACAATAAGCGCGAAGCTACTCAAGTCACGTACGAAGCCCGGAAAGCCTGTCTACATCAGGCTTTCCGGGCTTCGTTTACATTAGTGGCGCTCTGATACATAGGAGCGGGAGATGCCCAGTACGCGGGCTACCTCCCGCTGGGTGCGGCTTTTCTGGTTATATAAGCCGTAGCGCATGCGGATGACCTGCTCCTCCCTGGGAGTGAGCACCTGAGACAGGACGCCGTACAGGTGAAGAATATTCTCTTTCAGGTCTATCCGCTCCAAAATGCTGGGAGAGGTATATTCGATAATGTCCAGCAGGCTGATTTCGTTGCCCTCCCGGTCTGTGCCGATCGGCTCGTACAGCGACACGTCCCGGGCGGTCTTTTTTTTTGCCCGCAGCATCATAAGGAGTTCATTATCAATGCATCTGGCGGCGTAGGTCGCCAGGCGGCTGCCCTTCGTCCCGTCAAAGGTGAGGACAGCCTTGATCAGTCCGATCGTTCCGATGGATATCAGATCCTCTGTGTCGTCGTCCGGGGTCTGATATTTTTTCACGATATGCGCCACCAGGCGCAGATTCCGCTCAATCAGTACATTTTTCGCCTCCTCATCTCCCGCCCGAAGGCGGCAAAGATACTCCCTCTCCTCATCTGCTGTGAGAGGCTTTGGAAATGTCTTCAAAAATTTACCTCGAAACGTCTTTAATACAGCATATGTGGGGGACAAAAAGTTCGTGCAGGGCAGGGGGGAACTTTTTTGTCCGGCCTGTCCGGTATGGTTTCCCTTGCATTTTCGTCACATATTATTTATAATAACAATAGGTTTCTGAATTTCATGCCGCATAGGCGGCGTCGCGGCGGTTCTGCCGGATTTTTCAGCAAAGAGACAGATGGAATGGTGGCCTGCAGGCGCGGGGCTTGTAAGGCTTTGCAAGTGCGGTAAGGGAGGCTTTTGCAGATGCAGGGCAGGAAGGCTCTGTAGATGCGGGACGAGGAGGCTTCGCAGGTGCGGGCCGGAGATGGACGGAAGGGAGAGGGTGTATGTTTCGGAGAGTAGGCTCTGCGTTTGTGTGTGGAATTGAGGCTAGGGAGGTGCAGGTGGAGACGGATATCAGCGATGGCCTGCCTACCTTTCTGATGGTGGGATATCTGGCGGCGGCTGTGCGGGAGGCGGCGGATCGGGTGCGGACGGCGATACGCAACAGCGGGATACGCATACCGCCCAAGAGGATTGTGGTCAACCTAGCTCCTGCGGATATGCACAAGGAGGGCGCGTGGTTTGATCTGGCCATTGCCCTGTCGGTGCTGTCGGCGCTGGGGGAGCTGAAAGAAGAGCTGCTGGAGAGGACGATGGTGGTGGGGGAACTGAGCCTGGACGGGAGCGTGCACGGGGTGCGGGGCGTGCTGCCGATCGTGATGAGGGCCCGCGAGCTGGGGTTTGAGCGCTGTATCGTCCCGGCGGAGAATGTGCGGGAGGGGCAGATGGCGGAGGGGATCCGCTGCGTCGGCGTGGAGACGCTGGCCCAGGCAGTGCAGGCGGTACGGTCGCCGGAGGCTTCTCCGCCGGGCGGATGGGGAGCGGCCAGGGAGGCGGATGCAGGAGAAGAAGAGGAGAGAAGCTGGGCAGACGGCGGGGAGGACTACGATGTGGATTTCGGGGATATCCGCGGGCAGGAGGGGGTGAAGCGGGCGGCGAAGATCGCCGTGGCAGGTATGCACAACCTGCTGATGGTGGGCCCCTCCGGGTCAGGGAAGACGATGATTGCCAGAAGGCTTCCGACGGTGTTCCCGCCGCTTTCCAGGGAGGAGAGCCTGGAGCTGTCGAAGATCTACAGCGTGGTGGGGGAGCTTTCCGAGAGCCGCCCGCTCATACGCCGGCGCCCGTTCCGGGCGCCGCACCACACGGTGACGGCGGCGGCCCTGTGCGGAGGAGGCAGGGTCCCGTCCCCGGGGGAGGTGAGCCTGGCCCACATGGGCGTCCTCTTCCTGGATGAGCTGACAGAATTTTCGCCGGCTGTCCTGGAATGCCTGAGACAGCCGATGGAGGATCATGTGGTGCAGATTTCCCGGGTGCACGGCACGTACATCTATCCGTCGGACATGATGGTGTGCGGGGCGATGAACCCGTGCAGCTGCGGCTATTACCCGGACATGTCCCGCTGTACCTGCTCGCCCCGGGAGATCCAGCGCTTCCTGCACCGCATCAGCCAGGCGCTGCTGGACCGCATGGATATCTGTGTGGAGGCGCCACAGATTTCCTACCGCGAGCTTGCCGGGGGCGGACGGCGGACAGAGTCCTCTGGGGAGATCCGAAGGGCGGTTGTGCGGGCGGCGGCGATACAGAAGGAGCGGTTCCGAGGGACGGGCATCCGCTGGAATTCCGGCATACCAGGCTCTGAGCTGAGCCGGTACTGCAGGATGGACAGGCGGGCGGAGGAGCTGCTGCAGGGGGCATTTGAGGAGCTGGGCTTGAGCGCCAGGGCCTACCACAAGATCGTGCGGGTGGCCAGGACGATCGCCGACCTGGATGGGGAGGAAATCATACAGAGTACCCACGTGGGCGAGGCTGTGTGCTACCGGTCGCTGGAGAGAAGGTTTTGGCTGCGGTGAGGCTCGCTGCGGCGAGGCCTACTGTAGCAAGTGCTGCTGCGGCGAGCCCTGCGGCGGCGCGTGCGGCGGCGGGAATGCCTTGCTGCGGAGAGGCGAGGCTGCGGTGAGGCCTATGGCGGGGAACACAGAAGAGAGAGGAGAGCTTGAGATATGGCAGGAGAGGACAACCGGAAGGGAGCAAGAGGAGGGGGCGCGGAGACGGCCCATGCAGAGGGAAGAGCCGGGGATATCCCTGGGGGAGCCGGATGTGCGGGCGGCGGCCCAGACAGCCAGGAGGATTTGCTGTGGAAGAGCTGGCTGGCGGCCATCTGGGAGATACCGGGGGCGAAGCGGGAGCGGCTTATCGAGACGGCGGGGAGTATCCGCGGCGTATATAATATGAAGAAACAGCATATAGATAAGATGGACATGCTGACAGAGCGGGAGAAGGGGATTCTGGATGGGGCCAGGAAGCGGGCGCCGCAGGAGGCTTTGGAAGCGCTGCTCCATGCCCAGGCGGGGCTTGTGACGGTCTTGGATGAGGCTTACCCCAGGCTCCTCAGGGACATTCCCGGCCGCCCTTTTGCCCTATACTATACCGGCCGCCTGCCGGGGGAGAGAAGGTGCGTGGCGGTGGTGGGGGCCAGGCTCTGTTCGGAGTACGGAAGGAGGTATGCCTACCTGATCGGCAAGCATTTGGCCGAGGCAGGGCTCGGGATTGTCAGCGGCATGGCGAGAGGCGTGGATGCCCAGGCCCAGGAGGGAGCTCTGGACGGGGGCGGCTACACCTGCGCAGTGCTGGGAGGGGGCGTGGATGTGTGCTACCCTCCCGGCTCCCGCAGGCTGTACGGGAGGCTCCGGGAGGAGGGAGGGATTGTCTCGGAGTATCCGCCCGGCACACCGGCGGCTTCCTGGCATTTCCCAGCGAGGAACCGGATCATCAGCGGGCTGGCGGAGGCTGTGGTCGTGGTGGAGGCCAGGAGGAAGAGCGGCTCCCTGATCACAGCGGATCTGGCCCTGGAGCAGGGGAGGGACGTCTATGCTGTGCCGGGGAGGCTGTGCGACCCGCTGAGCGAGGGCTGTAACCGGCTGATTTTCCAGGGTTCCGGCATTGTGACAGGTATTGGCGGGCTGCTGGCGCAGTTGGGTGTCAGCACATTAGAAAAAATTAATAAAACTAAAAAAACAGAAAATTTGCTTGCAAAGAATGAAAACTTGTTGTATAGTTGTGTGGATTCAGAGCCTCGGAGCCTGGAGGAGCTGGCAGAGCGAAGCGGACTGCCGCGGGGAGAGACGGCGGAGCTGGTTGTGCGGCTGCAGCTGAAGGGCTTTTTGGCGGAGGCTTCCAAGAATGGTTATGTGAGAGTGCCCGGGAGGGAACCGTGAGGAGGCGGGAGACCGCAGCCGCCGGGGCATAGGAGGAAATGAATATGGCGAAAAATCTGGTGATTGTGGAGTCACCGGCTAAGGTAAAGACAATCAAGAAGTTTCTGGGGGCAAATTACGAGGTGGCGGCGTCCAACGGGCACGTGCGGGATCTGCCGAAGAGTTCGCTGGGCATCGACGTGGAACATGATTTTGAACCCAAATATATCACGATCCGGGGGAAGGGGGACATCCTGGCGAACCTGCGCAAGCTGTCGAAGAAGGCGGATAAGGTGTATCTGGCCACCGACCCGGACCGGGAAGGGGAGGCGATATCCTGGCACCTGTCCAAGGCGCTGAACCTGGACGAGAAGAAGATGTACCGGATCACCTTCAACGAGATTACGAAGTCCGCAGTCAAGGCTTCCCTGAAGCATCCCAGGGAGATCGACATGGATCTGGTGGACGCCCAGCAGGCCCGGAGAGTCCTGGACCGCATGGTGGGCTACGAGATCTCCCCGATCCTGTGGGAGAAGGTGAAGAGGGGGCTGAGCGCGGGCCGCGTCCAGTCGGTGGCCCTGCGCATTATCGCGGACCGGGAGGAGGAGATCAATTCCTTCATCCCCCAGGAGTACTGGACGCTGGATGCCCAGTTTCGCATCCCGGGGGAGAAGAAGCCCCTGACGGCGAAATTCTACGGGGATCAGAACGGCAAGATCGAGATACACAGCGCGGAAGAGATGAGAGCCATCCTGGGGAAGCTGGAAGGAGCTTCCTTCCACGTGGAGGAGGTGCGCAGAGGGGAGCGGGTGAAGAAGGCCCCGCTTCCCTTTACCACGAGCACGCTGCAGCAGGAGGCGTCCAGGGTGCTGAATTTCTCCACGCAGAAGACGATGCGCCTGGCGCAGCAGCTCTACGAGGGCATTGACATCAAGGGCAACGGTACGGTGGGCGTGATCACCTACCTGCGTACCGACTCCGTCCGTGTGTCGGAGGAGGCACACGAAGCTGCGAAGGACTATATCGCCGGCCGGTTTGGAGCTCCCTATGTGTCCAAGGGGGAGGGCGGCAAGAGAGACGGGCGGAAGATACAGGACGCCCACGAGGCAATCCGGCCCACGGACATCAACCGGACGCCGGAGAGCCTGAAGGAATCCCTGAGCAGGGACCAGTACCGCCTGTACCAGCTGATCTGGAAGCGGTTCGCGGCCAGCCAGATGAGCCCGGCTGTGTACGAGACCACGTCCGTGAAGATCGGCGGCGGCGGTTACCGCTTTACCGTGGCGGCGTCCTCTGTGAAATTTGACGGCTACCAGGCGGTATATGTGCCGGCAGACGAGGACAAGGCGGAGAACAGCGTGATGGCGGGAAGCATTTCCGAGGACACCCCGCTTGCGCTGGCCAAGCTGGAGGAGAAGCAGCATTTCACCCAGCCCCCCGCCCACTACACAGAGGCATCCCTGGTGAAGACGCTGGAGGAGCTGGGAATCGGACGCCCGAGCACCTACGCGCCGACGATCACCACCATCATCGCCCGCCGGTATGTGGCGAAGGAGAACCGGAACCTGTACATCACAGAGCTGGGCGAGGTGGTCAACTCCATGATGGTGAAAGCGTTCCCAAGCATTGTGGATGTGAACTTCACTGCGAACCTGGAATCCCTGCTGGACGGGATCGGGGAGGGAGAGATCAACTGGAAGACGGTTGTGGAGAATTTCTACCCGGATCTGGAAGAGGCAGTGAAAAACGCCAAGAAGGAGCTGGAGGAGGTCAAGATCGAGGATGAGGTGACCGATGTGGTCTGCGAGCAGTGCGGAAGGCACATGGTGGTCAAGTACGGCCCCCACGGCAAGTTCCTGGCCTGCCCGGGATTCCCGGAGTGCAGGAACACGAAGCCCTACCTGGAGCGCACCGGCATCCCCTGCCCGAAATGCGGCAAGGAGATCGTCATCCGCAAGACGAAGAAGGGCAGGCGCTACTATGGCTGCGAGGCTGCCCCGGAGTGTGATTTTATGTCCTGGCAGAAGCCTTCCAGGGAGCGCTGCCCGGAGTGCGGGAGCGTCCTGCTGGAGAAGGGGAGCAAGCTGGTCTGCGCAAAGGAAGGCTGCGGGTACGTGAAGGAGAAGAAGGCAGACAGAGAGGCGCAGCAGGAGCGCTGATAGTGCTGAGAAAATTCAAAATAGTCTGAATATATGTGCAAGACCCTTGCCATTTCACGAGTTGTATGATAAGCTTTAGAAGAGATGTGAGTAATGAGATAACTCGCAGCTGGAGAACAAAGCTGTAAAGGAGTGTAGAGAAAGGGTAGGGGTGTTATGAGCGTACAATTATTAGACAAGACGAGGAAAATTAATAAGCTGCTGCATAATAACAATTCCAGCAAGGTGGTATTTAACGACATCTGTGAAGTGCTGACGGAAATCCTGCTCTCGAATGTATTGGTTATCAGCAGAAAAGGGAAAATTTTGGGGGTCAGCCAGTGCGAAGGCGTGGAGGAGATCCGGGAATTGATCTCGGACAAGGTGGGCGGGCACATCGACCCGCTGCTGAACGAGCGCCTGCTGGGCATTCTGTCCACGAAGGAGAATGTCAACCTGGAGACGCTGGGCTTTGAGAGCGATGTGCGCAGATACCAGGCGATTATCACGCCCATCGACATCGCGGGAGAGCGGCTGGGAACCCTGTTCCTGTACAAGGACGGCGACCCCTATGTGATAGATGACATTATTCTGAGCGAGTACGGGACGACGGTGGTTGGCCTGGAGATGATGCGGTCTGTGAACGAGGAGAACGCGGAGGAGAACCGCAAGATACAGATTGTGAAATCTGCGATCAGCACGCTGTCCTTCTCGGAGCTGGAGGCGATCATCCATATTTTTGACGAGCTGGACGGGACCGAGGGGATCCTGGTGGCCAGCAAGATTGCCGACAGGGTGGGCATCACCCGCTCAGTGATTGTAAATGCCCTGCGCAAATTCGAGAGCGCGGGCGTCATTGAGTCTCGCTCCTCCGGCATGAAGGGCACGTACATCAAAGTGGTGAACGACGTGATTTTCGACGAGCTGGAAGAGCTGAAAAAACAAAAGAAATAGAAGGAAGCAGAGCATGAGGCCAAAGGCAGTTTTTTTTGATATCGACGGGACAGTGTACGATTTTCGGACGGGGGTATGCGACAGCACGAAGGAGGCCATCGCCAGATTGAAGAGGAATGGGCATTACGCGGTGCTGTGTACCGGAAGGAGCATGTGCAGTATTTTCGACAGGGAGCTTCTGGATCTGGATTTTGACGGGATTGTCGCGGGCTGCGGCACCTATGTGCGCAGGGGAGATCAGCTGCTTTTGAACTATGAGATACCGCAGCCAAGAATCGAGGAGACGCTGGGGCTTCTGGAGAAGTATGAGATGGAGCCAATCCTGGAGGGGGAGACCTACCTGTACTACCGCAGGGAGGACTATGAGAAGGGGCGGGAAGACCCGTACCTGAGAACCCTGCAGGACAACATACCCGACAGCATCGCAGAGCTGGAGAGGCACAGGGGGGATCTCCATGTGAACAAGATCAGCGTCCGCTGCTGCAGCGAGGAGAAGCGGGCGGAGGGGCTTGCGCTGCTGGGCGAGCACTATCAGATCATGCATGTGGCGGACAGCCTGAAGGAGCTTGTGCCCAAGGGCTACAACAAAGCCACGGGCATGCAGGTGATCTGCGCGGATATGGGGGTGGACAAGAACGACACCTATGCCTTTGGCGACAGCGGGAATGATATGGATATGCTGTCCTACGCCGGGGTCGGGATTGCCATGGGCAATGCGGCCAGGGAGGTGCGGGAGAAGGCGGACTATATCACGGCGGGTATACGGGAGCACGGCATATATTTGGGGCTGAAGGAGTTCGGCCTTATCTGACGGATAGGGAAATGCAATTTCCCTATCCGATTATTTTTTTAAAAAATGCGAAAACAAGAGTATATAAAAGAAAATACAAAATAAAATAAGAAAACAAGAGATATACTATAAAAAGATGAATTTGCAGAAAAGTGAGAAATTCACTAATATATGACTAACGGTTAGCACTCGATATAGGTGAGTGCTAACACAAGCAAAAGAAAATAGGATTGCTTTGAATAAAAGGAGGACTTCACTATGAAATTAGTACCGTTGGGTGACAGAGTCGTATTGAAAGCTTTGGAGGCAGAGGAGACAACCAAATCCGGGATTGTCCTTCCGGGCCAGAACAAGGAGAAGCCGCAGCAGGCAGAGGTGATCGCTGTAGGGCCGGGCGGAATGGTGGACGGCAAGGAAGTGACCATGCTTGTGAAGCCGGGCGACCAGGTTATCTACTCCAAGTATGCAGGGACAGCGGTGAAGCTGAACGAGGATGAGGAGTATATCATCGTGAAGCAGAACGATATTCTCGCGATGATCCAGTAAAGATATCCGGGCGAGAGATTCTGGAAGGCACAGTTCTATTTTTGTATTTCACAACAAACTAGGAGGAATTTATCATGGCAAAGGAAATCAAATATGGTGCAGACGCCAGGAAGGCACTGGAGTCTGGCGTAAATCAGCTGGCAGATACCGTGCGGGTAACGCTGGGGCCTAAGGGAAGGAACGTTGTACTTGACAAGTCCTACCGCGCTCCGCTCATCACCAACGACGGTGTCACCATCGCCAAGCAGATTGAGCTGGAGGACGCTTTTGAGAACATGGGCGCTCAGCTGGTGAAGGAAGTGGCCACCAAGACCAACGATGTGGCTGGCGACGGAACGACGACCGCTACCGTGCTTGCCCAGGCAATGATCAACGAGGGTATGAAGAACCTGGCTGCAGGCGCGAACCCCATCGACCTGAGGAAGGGCATGAAGAAGGCCTGCGACGTGGCTGTGGACGCCATCGCGAAGATGAGCCAGCCGGTGGACGGCAAGAAGCACATCGCAAGAGTAGCCGCGATCTCCGCAGGGGACGACGAGGTGGGCGAGATGGTTGCGGACGCCATGGAGAAGGTATCCAAGGACGGCGTCATCACCATCGAGGAGTCCAAGACGATGAAGACCGAGCTGGATCTGGTGGAAGGCATGCAGTTTGACAGAGGCTATGTCTCCGCTTACATGTGCACAGATATGGAGAAGATGGAAGCCAACCTGGATGATCCGTACATCCTGATCACCGACAAGAAGATCAGCAATATCCAGGATATCCTGCCGCTGCTGGAGCAGATCGTGCAGTCTGGCAAGAAGCTTCTGATCATCGCTGAGGACATCGAGGGCGAGGCTTTGACCACCCTGATTGTCAACAAGCTGAGAGGCACCTTCACGGTTGTGGGTGTTAAGGCTCCGGGCTACGGCGACAGGAGAAAGGCAATGCTGGAGGATATCGCCATCCTGACAGGCGGGCAGGTAATCTCCGACGAGGTAGGACTTGACCTGAAAGAGACGACCATCGACCAGCTGGGCCGCGCGAAATCCGTCAAGGTTCAGAAGGAGAACACCATCATTGTGGACGGCGAGGGCTCTAAGGATGCGATCCAGGCAAGAATCGGCCAGATCCGCACCCAGATCGAGGAGAGCACCTCTGAGTTTGACAAGGAGAAGCTCCAGGAGAGGCTTGCCAAGCTGGCTGGCGGCGTAGCCGTCATCCGCGTGGGCGCTGCCACCGAGCCGGAGATGCAGGAGGCAAAGCTCCGTATGGAGGATGCCCTGGCAGCTACAAGGGCAGCTGTGGAAGAGGGCATTATCGCAGGCGGCGGCTCCGCATACATCCATGCGGCTGCGGACGTGGAGAAGCTGCTTGACACGACAGAGGGCGATGTGAAGACCGGCGTGAAGATTATCCTGAAAGCGCTGGAGGCTCCTCTGTACCACATCGTAGCCAACGCAGGGCTGGAGGGCGCCGTCATCATCAACAAGGTGAAGGAGTCCGAGGTAGGCGTAGGATTTGACGCGTACAAGGAGGAGTATGTGAAGATGGTAGAGGCAGGCATCCTGGATCCGGCCAAGGTGACAAGGACCGCTCTGCAGAACGCCACCAGCGTGGCATCCACACTGCTCACCACAGAGTCCGTCGTGGCGAACATCAAGGAGAACACACCGGCGATGCCGGCGGGCGCTCCGGGAATGGGCGGCATGATGTAAGACTGGGCCCAGGCCGGAGGCCGGCGCAGCAGGCGAAGGCACAGCTGAAAATAAAGAAAATAATACGGGAAGCCCCGGGGGATAATAGGAATGCCTGTTGTCCTCCGAGGCTTTTTTTGCGTGATACACCCGGCAAGCGGCCATCATGCCCGCACGGATCAAGCTTTGCCAGCAAGCAGGCTTCCCCTGTTTTGGCCTGCCCCACCGCAGACTTTACATAAACTTTACAATACTTTTTTATAGGCTTAACAAAAACTGCCTAGTGTAAAATATAGATAAATTTTTTGTAAAGAATCAGAAGAGAATAGGCGGGAGGAGAACGCAAAATGAGTACAATGGAAAATGTGCAGCTGCTGTTTACCTTTATCGGAGGCCTGGGAATGTTCCTATATGGAATGAACGTTATGGCGGACGGCCTCCAGAAGTCAGCTGGGGACAAGATGAAGAGGCTGCTGCAGTTCCTGACCAACAACCGTTTTGTCGCCGTGCTGGTGGGCCTGGGCGTGACGGCCATCATCCAGAGCTCGTCGGCCACCACGGTGATGGTCGTGGGTTTTGTCAACGCGGGGATTATGACCCTCGGGCAGGCGGTCGGCGTGATCATGGGTGCAAACATCGGAACCACGGTGACAAGCTGGCTCGTGTCCATGAGCGAGTGGGGCAGCATGCTGCAGCCGGAGACGATCGCCCCGCTGCTCATCGGCGTGGGAGCCTTTATGATGCTGTTCTGCCATAGCGAGAAGAAGCGGGAGGCGGCGGAGATCCTGGTGGGCTTCGGCGTGCTGTTCGTCGGCCTGAGCTTCATGTCCGACTCCATCACCCCCTACAAGGATGCGCCGATTTTTGCCACGATCTTCCGGGTGCTGGGGAGCAACCCGCTGCTGGGGATTTTGGCGGGCGTGATTGTCACCGGCATCATCCAGAGCTCCTCCGCCTCTGTGGGTATCCTGCAGACGCTGGCTATGAACGGGGTGGTGACGTGGAATTCGGCGATCTTCATCACGCTGGGACAGAATATTGGTACCTGTGTGACCGCCCTGATCTCCAGCATCGGGGCACAGAAGACGGCTAAGCGGGCGGCAGTGATCCACCTCCTGTTCAATGTGATCGGCACGGTGATCTTTGGCATCGGCATGACAGTCCTGTTTTTCCTGCTGCCGGAGCTGGCGGTGTCCAAGATCAACAGCGTGGAGATTTCCATTTTCCACACGGTATTCAACCTGACGAACACCATTATCCTCTTCCCCTTCGCCAACTATCTGGTGAAGCTGTCTGAGATGATTGTGCGGGACAAGAAGGGAGCGGAGGCAGAGGAGGAGGAGGCTGCCGCAGAGCAGCTTCCCCAGCTGGACGACCGTATGATGGAGACGCCCTCCTTTGCCATTGCAAATACGCTCAATGAGACGATACGCATGAGCGAGCTTGCGATCAAGCACGTGAACACGGCGATTGGCGCGGTTCTCACAGGGAATGAGAAGCGGATGGAGAAATCGCGCAGGATTGAGGATGCCGTGAATGAGTTCGAGAAGCTTCTGATGCACTACCTGGAGAAGCTGCACAATCTGTCTCTGACGGAGGGGCAGAGCAAGCTGGTGGGCGATCTGATGTACACCGTGAAGGATGTGGAGCGGATCAGCGACCACTGCGACAATATCACGGAGCTGGCAGAGGACTTGAGGCGCAGCGGCCTGTCCTTTTCCGGGGAGGCGCAGGAGGATCTCAAGGAGATGACCGAGCTGTCCGTGGAGGCAATCCAGGCGACGATCGACGCAAGGCGGGTGAAGAGCCGGGCCGAACAGCAGCAGTGCATCGACAAGGTGACCATGCTGGAGGAAGAGGTGGACAGCCTGCGCAACGAGCTGCGGGACAAGCATATGGAGAGGCTGGCCAAGAACCAGTGCTCCACCGTCCAGGGCATTCTCTACCTGGACATCCTGAGCAACATGGAGCGGATCTCCGACCATGCGCTGAATATCGCCAAGTATATCGCAAATGAGATAGAGGAGGGGGCGGCGTAGGAAGCCGGGAGGCGGACATGCCTTCTGAGAGGGATTCTGATTTTACGAATTCTTTACAAAAACAAGATATTCCTTTAACGGAGAGATAGTATCCTCTACAACTGTAAGATACATTTCATTCGTTAGGAGGAAACAGATTATGAAAAAATTAACTGTCGCAATGCTTATTGCCGTTATGGCTCTTGGGCTGACAGCTTGCTCTTCTTCCACATCTGGGGAAGAGGCGACCACCACGCCTGAGACAACCGAGGCAACGGATGCAGCCGGGGAGACCGCCGGTGCAGAAGAGGATACAGCAGATGCAGCTGAGGAGACAACCGAGGATACAGCAGCCCTGTCCGGAACCGTCGTCATCACAGGTTCCACCTCTGTAGAGCCGATCCTGATGGACATGGTAGATGAGTTCACCGCCCTGAACCCGGATGTAACTATCGAGTACACCGGAAGCGGTTCTTCCGCCGGTATCCAGGATGCGATCGATGGCACGAACAACATCGGCGCTTCCTCTAGAGAGCTGACCGAGGAAGAGGCTGGACAGCTGGAGTCCACCGTGTTTGCCCATGACGGAATCGCTGTGATTGTGAACCCGGCCAACGAGGCTGTTAGCGACATCACCATCGAGGACCTGCTTGGCATTTACTCCGGACAGATCACCAACTGGAGCGAGGTTGGCGGCGACGACGCTGAGATCTTCATCGTATCCAGAGAGGAGAGCTCCGGAACAAGATCCGCATTCGAGGAGCTGATCGGCCTTGAGGATGCAGGCGGACTGACCGGCAACGCATCGGTGGCTGAGGGCAATGGCCCGGTTCAGGCTTCCGTAGCTGAGAACGAGTACGCAATCGGCTATGTATCCTTCTCTTACATCGACGACACGATTAAGCCTCTGACAGTAGGCGGCGTTGAGGCGACTCCTGAGAACGCAAAATCTGGCGAGTATCCGCTGTCCAGACCGTTCCTGTTCGCTTACAACGGCAATCAGACAGATGCTGGCGACGCGTTCATCGAGTTCGCACTTTCCGCAGACGGACAGGCGATTGTTGAAGAGCATGGAGGCATCAAAGTAACAGAATGAGACAGAAAGTACGTATACATGAGAAAATAGTTGAAACCCTGTTTCTTGTATGCGCCCTGGTAGGAGTTATCTCTGTACTTGCAATTATAGTGTTTGTGTTCTATAAGGGGCTTCATCCGTTTTTCGGTGAAGACCCTTATAGTTTTCAAGAGTTTCTTACAGGCACGAGATGGGCGCCGGGCGAGGATACCTATGGGGTCTTTTATATGATAGTAGCCTCCGTGCTGTCCACAGCCGGGGCAATTGTAATCGGCGTGCCCATCGGCTTGATGACAGCCGTATTCATGGCGGAGCTGGCGCCGGAGGGCGTGGTGCGGGTGATGAGGCCGGCCGTGGAGCTGCTGGCAGGCATTCCTTCCGTATTGTACGGCGCATTCGGACTGGGCGTCCTGGTGCCGTCCATCCGGAAGATTTCTCCCCTTGTGCAGGGCCAGTCCATGCTGGCAGTGATCCTGGTGCTCGCCATCATGATCCTGCCCACGATCATTTCCCTGTCAGAGACCTCTCTGCGGGCCGTTCCCCAGTCTTACCGGGAAGCCTCCTATGGGCTTGGAGCCTCCAAGATCCAGACGGTCTTCAAGGTGACCATCCCGGCGGCCAAGTCGGGCATCCTGTCTGCCACGGTGCTGGGAATCGGAAGGGCGATCGGAGAGACGATGGCGGTTATGATGATTGCAGGGAATCCCACGGCAGGGCTTCCGTCCAGCATCTGGTCCATGGTGAGGCTGCTGACCACAAACATTGCCATGGAGATGAGCTATGCGTCCGGGCGGCAGCAGGAGATGCTGTTTGCCACAGGCGTCGTCCTGTTCTTCTTCATCATGATTGTCAACGGGACGCTGTTGTTCCTGACACGCAAGAGTAAGGAGGAGCAGAAATGACAAGCAGAAAAAAGGATAAAGTCCAGGAGTTCCTCATCAATCTCTGTTCCGTGCTGACCATTGCCATCCTGGTGGGGATTATCGGATTCATTTTCTGGAGAGGCATTCCTGGCATCAACTTGAATTTCCTCACCCGGCAGTGGGAGGAGCGCACCACTTATGTGAACGTAGGGGAGTACGTAGAGTATACAGACAGCGAGACGCCGGGCAGGGTAGAGCGGTTCGGAGTCACGCTGGAGATTGCCGGGGACGGCGTGGCAATTGCCGGGCTGGATAGCTCCTCCTCCCTCACCAAGGGCGTGGACGGGGCCGGCAGCGTCTATAAAATGAAAAAACACGACATCATTGAAGATGTGGACGGCTACAGCGTGGAGGATGCCTATGAGGAGTGGCAGGAGGGCGGCGGCCAGGATCCGGAAGCTTTCCTTGCACAGATCACAGCCGAGCTGAACGCGCTGGAGGGAACCTCCCACCGGATAAAGGTTATGCGTCCAGGCGGCGGTATCATCCCCATGGTGGTGACCACGCTTTATATGATTGGGCTGTGCCTGATTATCGCCGGGCCGGTGGGTATCCTGGCTTCCATCTACTTGGTGGAGTACGCAAAGCCAGGCCCGCTGCTGAACGTGATCCACTTTGCCATCCAGAACCTGGCAGGCATTCCTTCTATTATCTATGGCCTGTTCGGTTCCCTGTTCTTTGTGCAGGTCTGCCGGATGCAGTATTCCATCCTGGCAGGAGCCATGACAGTCAGCATCCTGCTGCTGCCAGTGATCATCACCGCCACCGAGGAGGCGCTGAAGGCTATCCCCAGAGGTTACCGGGAATCCTCCATCGGATTGGGGGCTACGAAGCTGCAGACCATCTGGCATGTGGTGCTGCCCGGGGCGGTACCGGGTATCCTGTCGGCAGTGCTCTTGAGCATCGGGCGTATTGTGGGTGAGTCTGCCGCCCTGCTTCTGACGGCGGGTACGGTGGCCACCATCCCGGGAGCGCTGGTGGGATCGGGAGCCAGCGGGGCGACGCTGACCATCAAGGCCTACACGCTGATGAAGGAGGAGAACGACCTCCAGACCGCGTGTGCTATCGGAATCATTCTGCTGATTATCATTTTCATCCTGCAGATCGCTTCCAGATGGTTCTCCTCCAGGCTCCTGAAGCACCGCGGGCAGTGAGGACAGCGAAATACAGTTCGAGAAGTGAATTTTTGATAGAGAAGGAGTATAATGACACTATGTTGCAAAAAGGTGAAGGGAAGTTTTCCATTCAGGCGCTGGATCTGTACTACGGGGAATTTCAAGCGCTGAAGACCATCAATATGGAAATTCCGGAGCACGAGATCACGGCCTTTATCGGGCCCTCCGGCTGCGGCAAATCCACCTTCCTGAAGACGCTCAACAGGATGAACGACCTGATCGACGGCGTCCGCATCGAGGGGAAGGTGTACCTGGACGGCAAAGACGTCTACTCAGAGATTGATCCCATTGTGCTGCGCAAAAGGATCGGCATGGTATTCCAGCAGCCGAACCCGTTCCCCATGTCCATCTACGACAATGTGGCCTACGGCCCCAGGATCCACGGGACGAAGAAGCGCGCGGTGCTGGATGAGATTGTGGAGAGCAGCCTCAGGAAGGCGGCGATCTGGGACGAGGTGAAGGACCGCCTGAAGAAGAGTGCCCTGGGCATGTCCGGCGGCCAGCAGCAGAGAATCTGCATCGCCAGGGCCCTGGCCGTGGAGCCGGAGGTGCTCCTGATGGATGAGCCCACGTCGGCCCTGGATCCCATATCCACGATGAAGATCGAGGATCTCGCCGTGGAGCTGAAGAAGAATTATACGATTGTCATCGTGACCCACAACATGCAGCAGGCAAGCCGTATCTCAGACAAGACGGCATTCTTCCTCCAGGGGAAGGTTGTGGAGTTTGGCGAGACAGAGCAGATCTTCAACAAGCCGAGGGAGAAGGAGACGGAGAACTACATCAGCGGAAAATTTGGTTAATTTGGAGGTATTTTTTCACTATGACAACCAGAAAGGTTTATACAGAGGAGCTTGAGGCCCTGCACCAGAAGGTTATCCATATGGGCGGGATTATTGAGGAGTCGCTGGAGATGGTTATCCGGGCGCTGAAAGAGATGAATCAGGAGCTGGCCCAGGAGATTGTCCAGAGGGACGACCAGGTGGACACCCTGGAGCGGGAGGTTGAGAAGGAGTGCATCAGCATTATCGCCCGGCAGCAGCCGGTGGCCACGGATCTGCGCAGGGTGACGTCCATCCTGCGGATTGTCTCCGACCTGGAGCGGATCGCCGACCACTGCCAGGATATTTCGGAGTACATCCTGCTGCTGGCCGCGGAGGAGCGCGTGCCGTCGCCTGCCCATGTGGAGGAGATGGTGGAGAAGGTGCGGGAGATGATCAGGAGGACGGCGGAGGCCTTTGTCAACGACAACGAGGACGAGGCCCGGGCAGTGATGGCCTCCGACGACGCCGTGGACGATTACTTCGTGCAGATTCGGGATGAGCTGGCCGTGGCTATGAAGCACAACCCGGACCGGATCAAACAATATATTGACTATCTGATGATTATCAAGTATCTTGAACGTATGGCAGATCATTCCACCAACATCGCCGAGTGGATTTGCTACGTTGTGACGGGAGACCTGGAGGCCGGAATGTAATCTGCACAGTACGTAACGCTGGTGTGCCGGGGGGCGGCACAGCCCAAAATGGCTGGTTGGCGTCCCTGCCGCGCTGCTTTCACTCCACGTACATCCAGTACGTGGAGTTCCGTGCTTTGTACACCGGCGCTATCCCAGGCAGAAATGGAGAATGGAACGGTATGAAGAAGCGGTTGATCGTCACATACCTGGCGATTGTGCTGGTGACGCTGTTCGCCTCGCAGGTCTCTCTGTGGATGAGGGGGCAGGCCTTCCTGGAGGAGCAGAGCGCCAGCCAGTACCTGGACAGGGCCAGGCTGATCGGAGAGCTGCTGGAGGAGAAAGGCTTCTCTGGGGAGAATACGCTGCAGGACTACATCGAGGCATATGCGGAGGAAGAGAATATAAGGCTGACGGTCATAGCCGCCGACGGCACTGTCCTGGTGGACTCCCAGGGAGACGCCAGCCGGATGGAGAACCACCGCGGCCGGGAGGAAGTCCAGGAGGCGCTTGCAGGCAAGAGCGCCAGTGTGGTGCGGCATTCCGCCACCTTCGGCATTGATTACTGCTACTGCGCAGTCCCGATGGAAGGGAACGGGTTCTCAGGCGTCCTGCGTATCGCGGTGCCCATGGAGGAGTTCCAGAACCTGCGGGCCGAATATATCGAGTCCACGCTGCTGATCACTGCCATCGGCCTGATTCTGATTATCGGCATGGTGATGGCCTTCGCCCGCTTTATCGCCGCGCCGATCGAGGGGGTGGCGAAGGCGGCGGAGAAGCTGGCGGGAGGGGATTACAGTGTCCGGATCCCGGCGGCGGGGCCGATCCAGGTGGGCAATCTGGGAGATTCCTTCAACCGGATGGCCGGGCAGATGGAGCGGACGATGCACGACTTGAAGAACCGGAATATGGAGCTGGAGGCGATCCTGCGCAGCATGCGCAGCGCCGTGCTGGCCGTGGACGGCAAGGACCGGATTCTCTTCTGCAACGAGGCTTTCTACGGGATCGCCGGGAGATACGGGGATTTTGTGGGGAAGGACATGCGGGACATCGTGGACAACCAGCTGATCCTGGATGCAGTGGAGGAGGTCCGCCGGGGAGGCGGCACCATCCAGAAGGAGGGCGAGATGCGCCAGGGGCACACGGTGCGGGTGACCGGCACCGGCATGAGCCGCAGGAGCGGCCGTCCCGGAAGCGTCCTCCTGATCATGGAGGATGTGACGAAGATCCGCAAGCTGGAGCGGATGCGCTCGGATTTCGTGTCCAATGTGACCCATGAGCTGAAGACCCCTCTGACCTCCATCAAGGGGTTTGTGGACACGCTGAAGCAGGGGGCCATCGACAATCCGGAATACGCCAGGAGGTTCCTGGATATCATTGATATCGAGGCGGAGAGGCTGTACACGCTGATCCAGGATATCCTGACCTTGGCGGAGATCGAGGCGGGCAACGACTACCACGTCCGCAAGTGCGATATGAACCGGCTGATCCAGGATACGCTGGACCTGCTGGAGCCGAAAATCAAGGCCAAGGAGAAGATCCAGGTGATCTTTGAGCCTGAGCCGGGGCTGCAGCCATTCCTGTGCAACCCGGACCGGATGAAGCAGCTGTTCATCAACCTGATTGACAATGCGGTGAAGAATACAGAAGAGGGGAGCGTCACTGTCCGCTGCCGGGAAGAGGGGGGCAGGCTGTGCATCAGCGTGAAGGATACGGGCATCGGGATACCGAAGGAGCACCTGGGCCGTATTTTCGAGCGGTTTTACCGCGTGGACAAGGGCCGTTCCAGGAAGCTGGGAGGCACTGGGCTGGGCCTGTCGATTGTGAAACATATTGTGGAAATGTATAACGGAAACATTTGGCTGGAGAGCGAAGTGGGGAAGGGTACGGAATTCCTGGTGGAATTCCCCTGCACAGAGCAGGCGAAGGAAGAGGAAAGCCCGGCTAAATAGAACGATGATAGAACGGCTAGGGAAGGATGGTCCGTATGAGCAAAAAAGTGATTTTAACGGTAGATGATGAAGAACATATCCTGGAGCTGATCAGTTTTAACCTGGAGATCAACGGCTATGACGTGAAGAAGGCGGAGACAGGGGAGGAGGCCCTGGAGATCCTGCAGGCGGAGCATGTGGATCTGGTGCTGCTGGACCGGATGCTCCCGGGAATCGACGGGATCGAGGTGCTGCGCCGTATCCGCCAGGACAAGGCGCTGGCCAAGCTTCCGGTTATCCTGCTCACCGCCAAGACGGAAGAGTTCGACAAGGTGGTGGGACTGGAGGTGGGGGCGGACGACTACATCGGCAAGCCCTTCGGCGTCCATGAGCTGGTGGCGAGAATCAAAGCCCTGCTGCGCAGGACCTCCCCGGAGGAAGAACCGGCCCCCAAGGCGGAGGAGCAGGAGCAAGAGCAGAAGCTTGCGGTGGATAACCTGGAGATCAATTATACCACCAGGGTTGTACAGGTGGACGGCAGGGAGGTGGAGATGTCCTACAAGGAATTCGAGCTCCTCTATCTCCTGGCAGCCAACCGCAACCGTGTCTATTCCAGGGACACCCTCCTGGAGAAGATATGGGGATACGACTACCTGGGCGAGACGCGGACCATCGATGTCCACATCCGCAACCTGCGGAAAAAGGTGGAGAGGGATCCCGACCATCCGGAGCACATCAAGACGGTGCGGGGGATCGGATACAAATTTGTATAGATAACAGAGCTCCTTTCGCGGGGAGGTCCGGCCCAGCTCCGGGCTTGGCGCCCGAAGCCGGACACAGCCGGTATGCCCGCGCAAGGAGCTCTGTTATGTCTTTTGGGGCGGCGTGCAGGGGGACACCGGGACTACAGATAGCGCCTACCCGCGAAATCAAAATACTGGTACAGCCCGGTGTACATCCAGATGGAGCTCACCGCGAAGACGGCCAGCGCCAGCAGGAACAGGTATCCCAGAACCCGCCGGATTTTGCCGGCGGATTTTTCTATCCAGCCTCCGAAATGCCAGCCCAGGCAGATGGCTCCCAAAAGGGAGGTGGGGACGATGTAGCGGAAATCCATGGAGCAGCCGTAGGGCAGCACATAGTAGAGCCACATCTGCATGACGTAGGAGAACGCCCACAGCCCCAGGAGATAATAGCCGCACACACCCTGGATCAGGGGAAGGCTGCGGGAATCCTGGGAGACTTCCGCCTGCCCTTTCCGCTTCCGGCGGGCAGAAAGAGCCGCCAGGCTCCCCCGCACCGCCAGCACGAGGAGCTTGGCCGCGCACAGGAGCGAGAGGATGATCAGCACAAAATTGACGGCCAGCAGGATATAGGCCGGGACTGTGTTCACGTATTTGTGGGTGAACTCCCCGAAGATGGAGGTTTTCACCAGGTAGAGGTTCAGGTTGTAGTTGGTGGTGGGATCCGCCCACAGCGGGGTGAACAGCTCCCCGAAGGGGAAGGAGATAAATTTGTGGAAGAACGTCTCCGTGACCTCGTACTCCCCGCCCCAGGGAATGGGCACATATCCCGGCGTCTGTCCGAACAGGAGATAGTTGCGGATGGGGTAGAACAGCCCCAGCGGGAAGGATATGCAGGCAAAGGAGGCAAACTGGGCGATATACCGCTTCCATTTGCCCTCCCGGAAGGAGCCAAGGAACTTCCAGAGCATGACGCAGCCTGTGGGGATGGCGTAGCTTCCGCAGCTGGCCTTTGTAAACATGCCCAGGCCGAAGGCGAGGGCCAGCAGCAGGATGTTGGGGAACGACGGCTCCTTGTACCACCGGATGGTGTAGAGGATGATCATCGTCAGGAACATGGTCACCAGGGAGTCGTTGTTGACCAGCTTGGCGAAGATAAAGTGGATCGGCAGCAGGGAGGCGACCGTCAAGGTGATGGCGGAGGCCTTCTCGCTAAGCTTCAGCTCCCGGCAGATGTCCCTGGAGAAGAAGAGCGTCAGGCAGGAGGCGATGCAGGCGATGATTTTGGTGGACTGGATCAGCACGCCGTCGTCTGTGATCGGGAGCAGCCAGGCAGTCAGCCGCATGAGCAGGGCAGACAGGATATGGAAAAACGGGGGATGGTAGAACTGGCTGTCGTTGGTCATCGGCAGCTCCCCATAATGGTAGATGTAGAGGATGTAGCTGGCGTGCCCGTAGCCGTCGGTGGTGTAGTCGCCGAAGTCGTGGGACATCCGCCAGGCAGGGATGGCCAGGGCAAAGAAAATCCTGATCAGGATGCCGGCGGCCATGATGAGGAGGGCCGCGTTCCCCCAGGTGAGCCTTCTCTTATAGGCGAGCCACAGGGCCGCTGCGGCGATGGCGGCAAGCCCCGCCATGAGGAAGGGGTGAAGGACATAGTAGTCGTTGCAGTACCCTGCAGCCAGCACGCCCCAGAACAGCACAACCAGGAAGGCTGAGAAGAGCGCGCGGCGGATATAAGAAGGAAGTTTCTCCAATACAGTGGGCATAGCCATACCTCCGCAAAATTGTAAATGGTACTTCTATAATAAAATGCAGGGCAGGAAAAAGCAAGAGTGGCTTGTATTCGAAGAAGTTCAATGATAAAATGGGAAACGGGTATAATGTGTAATGGAGAGAAGAGCGGGAGGCGCCGGTTTGGGCGGGGCTGCCCGCGCCATGAAACGAATTTAGAAGGAGAAAATTATGAGGAAGACAAAAATCGTATGCACGCTGGGACCAGCGACAGAGGACGACGAGATTGTAAGGCAGCTGATGTTGGAGGGCATGAATGTGGCCCGCTTTAATTTTTCCCACGGCGACCACGAGGAGCAGCTGCGCAAGCTGGAGAGAGTGAAGAGGCTGCGCAAGGAGCTGAACCTGCCGGTGGCGGCGCTGCTGGACACGAAGGGGCCGGAGATCCGGCTGGGCACCTTCAAGGACCACAAGAAGGTGCATCTGACGAAGGGCCAGACCTTTATCCTGACCACGGAGGAGGTGGAGGGCACCCAGGAGAGAGTCAGCATCAGCTACAAGGGGCTGGTGAAAGATATCTCCGCCGGCGGGCGCGTGCTCATCGACGACGGGCTGATCGAGCTCTCCGTGGTGAATGTGACGGAGAAAGACATTATCTGCCGGGTGGTCAACGAAGGGGACGTCTCAGACAAGAAGGGCGTCAATGTCCCGGGAACCCATCTGTCCCTCCCGTTTGTGAGCGACAAGGATTATGACGACATTGTCTTTGGAATCGAGCAGGGCTTCGACTTTATCGCGGCCTCCTTTACCAGGTGCGCGGACGATATCCTGCAGATCCGGAAGATTTTCCAGGAGAAGAACTGCAATACAATCAACATCATCGCCAAAATCGAGAATATGCAGGGCGTGGAGAACATCGACGAGATCATCCGGGTGTCCGACGGCATCATGGTGGCCAGGGGCGACATGGGTGTGGAGATCCCGCTGGAGGACGTGCCGGGGATCCAGAAGATGATTATCAAGAAGGTGTTCAATGCGGGCAAGCAGGTGATCACGGCCACCCAGATGCTGGATTCCATGATGAAGAACCCCAGGCCTACGCGGGCGGAGGCCACGGATGTGGCCAATGCGGTGTACGACGGGACAAGCGCCCTGATGCTGTCCGGCGAGACGGCTGCCGGCCAGTATCCGGTGGAGGCCCTGAAGATGATGGTGAAGATCGCGGAGCGCACCGAGGAGGACATCGACTACGCGGGCAACCTGCGTAAGCGGGAGGTGATGGAGAACCCGGATGTGACCAACGCCATCTCCCACGCCACCTGCACCACCGCCCACGACCTGAATGCGGCGGCGATCATCACGGTGACCAAGTCCGGCAAGACCGCGCGGATGCTTTCCAAATACCGTCCGGCCTGCCCGATTGTGGGCTGCAGCCCGAATGAGAATGTGTGCCGCCAGATGAATATGTCCTGGGGCGTCTACCCGTTCCAGGTGCCGGAGAAGACCACCACGGACGACCTCTTCGAGGCCGCTGTGGCCGCCGCTGAGAAGGGCGGCATTGTGAAGCAGGGCGAGCTGACGGTCATCACGGCGGGCGTCCCCTTAGGCATCTCCGGGACGACGAACCTGATCAAGGTTCACGTGGTGGGGCACATCCTGTTGACGGGCAAGGGGATCTCCAACAAGAAGGCCTGCGCAGGGCTGTGTGTGTGCACGGATGCCAAGGAGCTGGCCACTCACTACAAGCAGGGGGATATCATTGTCGTGCCGCGGACGACGAACGAGATGCTTCCCCAGATCAAGACATGCTCCGGCCTCATTGTGGAGGAGGGAGGCATCAACTCCCACGCGGCGATTGTGGGCCTGAGCCTGGACATCCCGGTGATCCTGGAGGCTGCCCATGCGACGAAGATCCTGAAGACCGGGGCGATCGTGAGCATCGATGCGGAGAAGGGAATAGTGAGCTGCAACTGACAGCTTTTCACTCCAATATATTTTACACAGCGAGGAGGAACATGCATGGAAGTGTTATCCATTGAGAAGGAACTGAAGGGCAATGCTTATCCGGGGCGCGGCATCATCATCGGCCGCAGCGCGGACGGGACGAAGGCGGTGTGCGCCTACTTTATCATGGGCAGGAGCGCCAACAGCCGCAACCGGGTGTTTGTGGAGGACGGGAGCGGGATACGCACCCAGGCCTTCGACGAGTCCAAGGTGGAGGATCCCAGCCTGATCATTTACGCGCCGGTGCGTGTGCTGGGCAACAAGACGATTGTCACCAACGGCGACCAGACGGATACCATCTATGAGCTGATGGATAAGCAGATGACGTTTGAGCAGGCGCTGCGCACGAGGGAATTCGAGCCAGACGCCCCCAACTACACGCCCAGGATATCCGGCATCATGCATGTGGAGGGCGGCGCTTACAACTACGCGCTCTCCATCCTCAAGAGCGACAACGGGAACCCGGATTCCTGCAATCGCTTCACATTTGCGTACAACCACTGCCCGGCAGGGGTGGGGCATTTCATCCACACGTACCGCTGCGACGGCAATCCGCTCCCCAGCTTTGAGGGAGAGCCGAAGCGGGTGTCCATACCGGACGATATGGAGGCTTTCGCGGCTCTCTTGTGGGACAGCCTGAACGAGGACAATAAGGTCTCCCTGTTTGTGCGGTACATCGATATTGCCACAGGGGCCTATGAATCAAAGATTATCAACAAAAATCAATAGGAGGCGTACCGAAGATGAGAGAGCTGGAGTTAAAATATGGATGCAATCCGAACCAGAAACCTGCGAGAATCTTTATGGAGGAGGGGGAGCTGCCGATCAAGGTGCTGTGCGGCAGGCCGGGATATATCAATTTTCTGGATGCCTTCAACGGCTGGCAGCTGGTCAGTGAGCTGAAGAAGGCCACAGGCCTTCCGGCAGCCACTTCCTTTAAGCACGTGTCCCCTGCGGGGGCGGCGGTGGGCCTGCCCCTCAGTGAGGTGGAGGCGAAGATCTACTGGGTGGATGATATGGGCGAGCTGTCGCCCCTGGCCTGTGCCTACGCCAGGGCGCGGGGCGCGGATCGGATGTCCTCCTTCGGGGATTTCATCTCCCTGTCGGACGTGTGCGACGTATCTACCGCGAAGCTTATCAAGCGGGAGGTGTCCGACGGCGTGATCGCCCCCGGATATGAGCCGGAGGCCCTGGAGATCCTGAAGAGTAAGAAGAAGGGCAACTACAACATCATCGAGATCGACGAGAGCTATGTGCCTGCGCCGGTGGAGCGCAAGCAGGTGTACGGGATCACCTTCGAGCAGGGGAGGAACGAGCTGAACATCGGCAAGGATTTCTTCTCCAACGTGGTGACGGAGAACAAGGAGATCCCGGAGTCTGCCCGGATGGACCTGGCCATCTCCATGATCACCCTGAAATATACCCAGTCCAACTCTGTCTGCTTTGTCAAGGGAGGCCAGGCCATCGGCATCGGCGCGGGACAGCAGTCCCGTATCCACTGCACAAGGCTGGCGGGCAGCAAGGCGGACAACTGGTACCTGCGGCAGTCGCCCAAGGTGCTGAACTTGCCGTTTATCGACAAGATCGGCCGCGCGGACAGGGACAACGCCATCGACCTGTACATCGGCGAGGACTACATGGACGTGCTGGCGGACGGCGCCTGGGAGAGGATTTTCAAGGAGAAACCGGAGGTGTTCACCCGGGAGGAGAAGCGCGCGTGGCTGGACGGCCTGACGGATGTGGCGCTGGGCTCCGACGCCTTCTTCCCCTTCGGGGACAATATTGAGCGCGCCCACAGAAGCGGTGTGAAATACGTGGCGCAGCCGGGCGGCTCCATCCGGGACGACAATGTGATCGCCGTCTGCGACAAGTACGGGATTGCCATGTGCTTTACCGGGATCCGGCTGTTCCATCACTGAGCGGAGGCGCGGCGTATGGAGCAGGCAGAGGAGAGGCGCAGGCAGATTGTCCGCATGCTGGAGGGGGAGAGGAAACCCCTGTCTGGGACGGAGATTGCCCGCCGCCTCCATGTGAGCAGGCAGGTCATCGTCCAGGACATTGCCCTCCTGCGGGCCGGCAACCGGAACATCCTGTCCACGAACAAGGGGTATCTGCTGTACCAGCCCCAGGAGCACCCGAAGTTCCGCCGCACCTTCTATGTGGAGCACGGGGACGAGCGGATTGAGGAGGAGCTGTACACGATTGTGGACTGCGGCGGCAGGCTGCTGGATGTGGTGGTGGAGCACGAGATTTACGGGCAGATTACCGTGGATCTCATCATCACCAACCGGCAGGATGCCCGGGAGTTTGCCAACCGGCTGCGGGAGCACGGAACCCGGGGGCTGAACGCCCTGACTTACGGGAGGCATTATCATACAGTGGAGGCGGACAAGGAGGAGTACCTGGATCTCATCGGCGAGAGGCTGCGGGAGAAAGGTTTTTTGGCCGAATCGCTTGATTTTGGCAGGAAAGTGTGCTATCCTTCTTTTTGACTGACAAGACAGTGGACTATACAGCTGCAAGGCAGTTGTATAGTCCTATTTTTTTGTGTGATGCGCCCGGCAAGCGGCCACCATGCCCGTATGGATGACCCTGGCGGTGGGAACCGTGCCGGGAGCTGTCCGCAGTATCGCACTTGTCAGATAGAGGATGGAGGAGAAGGATAGCCATGGAGAGACTGAAGAAGATACTGAACCACATTTTTATAGACGGCCTGAGCGGGATGGCGCTGGGGCTGTTCTCGACGCTGATTATCGGGACGATCATCCAGCAGGTGGGGAATTTGATTGGCGGCGGCATCGGAGATTTCCTGTACTTGTTCGGGAAGGCGGCCGCAGCAATGACCAGCGCCGGGATCGGCGTGGGGACGGCCTACAAGTTCAAGGAGGGCACCTATGTGACCCTCTCCGCAGCCACCGCAGGCCTGGTGGGAGGCTACGCCTCCCAGATCTTGGCGGGAAGCTTTATGGACGAGGCGGGCACCATGATCCTGTCCGGCCCGGGGGAACCGCTGGGGGCTTTCCTGGCCGCCCTGGTGGGCATTGAAGTGGGACACCTGGTGGCAGGGAAGACGAAGGTGGATATCCTGGTCACGCCCTTTGTGACCATTGCAGCGGGAGCTGCAGCGGGGCTGGTGGTAGGCCCTCCCATCAGCCGTTTCATGAACGGGCTGGGCGCCATGGTGAACTGGGGGACGCAGCAGCAGCCCTTCCTGATGGGCATTGTGGTGTCGGTGCTGATGGGGATGATCCTAACATTGCCCATCAGCTCTGCGGCATTGGGCATTATCCTGAACCTGTCAGGCTTGGCTGCGGGGGCGGCCACCGTGGGCTGCTGCTGCAACATGGTGGGCTTCGCCGTGGCCAGCTACCGGGAGAACAAGGTGGGCGGCCTGCTGGCGCAGGGGATTGGAACATCCATGCTCCAGGTGCCCAACATTGTGCGCAAGCCGGTGATCTGGCTTCCGGCCATCATCTCCAGTGCCGTGCTGGGGCCGGTGGGCACGATGCTGTTCCAGATGACCAGCAACGCCACCGGCTCCGGGATGGGAACTGCCGGGCTGGTGGGACAGATCATGACCTACCAGGTGATGACAGCCTACGAAGCCCCGGCGCTGGTGCTGGGGAAGATGGCGCTGCTGCATTTCATCCTGCCGGCGGTGATCAGCCTGGCGGTGTCGGAGTTCATGCGCAGGAAGGGCTGGATCAAGTTCGGGGATATGAAGCTGGACGTGGCGTGAGAGAGAATATGGCGATTTTTACAGGAAGCTGTCCGAGCGGCTGTATGGCTGGCGGCAGCTTTTTCTGTGACAATCAGAAAAGCCCCTCCTCCTTTCACATGGGTTTTACATCGATATGACGAGAACTTAACAGAATGGAGAATATAATAAGCTATCTGTAAGATGCCAGGACTGTGGGAACGTGTCACGGCGGGCAGTCCGTATCTGCGGCTGATAAGAGTACAAGGGAGGAAGCTTATGGGATTTGCAAGACGTACCCTGCTGTTAGCGGCTTTGTGCATAGCCGCCTTATTGTGCTGTGCATCCTGCGGGAGCGAAGAGGCAGGGCAGGAGAGCACAGCGGACGCCGTCCTGGGAGACGGGAAGGAAGTCCTGCGGATTGTATCCGGCTCGGAGAACCGGGAGCTGGAGGACATTTTGGGCGAGTACGCGGATCAGGAAGGGATCCGCATTGAGATGACCTACATGGGGTCTTTGGATATTATGCGGCTGCTGGGGGAGGAGGACATCCCCTATGACGCGGTGTGGCCGGCCAGCAGCCTGTGGCTCTCTGTGGGGGATGACGCCCACCGGATCCAGCACGCCCAGTCCATCTCCATCACGCCAGTGGTGTTTGGCATCCGTATGAGCCTGGCGCAGGAGCTGGGCTTTGTGGGGAGAGAGGTGTCAGTAGTGGATCTGCTGGCAGCCATTCGAGAGGGGAAGCTGTCCTTCTGTATGACCAGCGCGACGCAGTCTAATTCCGGGGCCAGCGCTTACATCGGCTTTCTCTACGCCCTGCTGGGCAATCCCGAGGTGATCACGGCAGAGGAGCTGGAGAGCGAGGAGCTGCGGCAGCAGGTGAAAGAGCTCCTGGCTGGCGTGGAGCGCTCCTCAGGCAGCTCAGACTGGCTGAAGGAGATGTTCCTGGAGGGCGATTATGATGCGATGGTCAACTATGAGTGCCTGATGATAGAGGCCAACCAGGAGTTGGAGGAGAGAGGGGAGGAGCCTCTCTATGTTGTATATCCCTACTATGGGCTGTTTCTGGCATATTCGCCCCTCTGCTATGTTGACAAG
>CALWMI010000047.1 GCA_944381745.1 uncultured Lachnospiraceae bacterium
AAGACAAAATGACAGGGTACAGGCAGAACACCAGAACCGGCACGGCGAACATGGCCGCCATGGCCAGGTACTTGCCCAGCACCAGCTGGCACACCGGCACTGGGGATGTCAAGAGCAGCTGGTCAACCTTCTGCCTGCGCTCCTCCGCCAGCACCCGCATGGACAGCATCGGCGTGGTGATCAGCATGGTAAAGGCTGCCGACGCCAGGGAGTAGCTGATCAGTGGGTACCCGTAGCCCAAATTGTAAGCGGTAAAATAGATGCCCACCACCACGAACAGGAATGCCAGGAACACATAGCCGGTCATCGTGTGGAAGTAGGCGCCGAACTCTCTCTTAAACACTGCCAGCATGGCCGTCTTCCCCCTTTCTCTTCTCCGCTGTCTCCTCCGCTGTCTTCTTCTCGGTCTTCTCCGCTGTCTCCTCCTCGGTCAGCTCCAGGAAGACCGCCTCCAGGCTCCTGGACACCCGTTCCATCCCCATGAGGGGCGTGCGGGTGTCCGCCATCTTGTAGAAGACAGCCTCCCGGATATCGCTGCCCTCCCGGCCCCGGACAAGGAGCTGGCAGCAGCCTTCCTCCTTCCACCCTTCTGTGCACAGCCTTACCTCCTTCACCTCCGGGATGCTGCGAAGAAGCGCTTCCGCCCGGCTGCGGGAGGCCTTCACCGCAACCTTCAGCTCCTGCCCGCCTCCGGCCAGGCTGCCCAGGCGCTGCGGAGAATCCTGCGCCACCAGCTTCCCGTGGGAGATGATCAGCACATCATCGCACAGCGCGCTCACCTCAGAGAGGATGTGGGAGCTCAGGATAACGGTGTGATCCTTGCCCAGCTGCCGGATCAGCTCCCGGATCTCTGTGATCTGCAGCGGATCCAGGCCCGCCGTGGGCTCATCCAGGATCAGGATGTCCGGGTTCCCCAGAAGCGCCTGGGCCAGCCCCACCCGCTGCCGGTATCCCCTGGACAGGTGCTTGTTCAGGCGGTCTGCCATATCCTCTATCTGGGTGCGCCCCATCACCTCCTCCACCTGCCCGCGGCGTTCCCCCCTGGGAAGGCCCTTGAGCTCCGCCGCGAACATCAGCTGCTCATAGGGGGACATATCCATGTACAGCGGCGGGATCTCCGGCAGGTAGCCCATATGCCGCTTGGCCTCCTCCGGCTCCTCCAGGATGTCGTGCCCGTCAATCCGCACCGTCCCCGAAGTGCTGGCCACATAGCCTGTCATGATATTCATGGTCGTAGACTTCCCCGCCCCGTTGGGCCCCAGGAAGCCGTAGATTTTCCCTTTCTCGATCGTAGCGCTCAGATGGTCAACCGCCACGTTCCCGCCGTAGCTCTTGACCAGATCCTGTATCTCTATCACAGCCTCTCCTCCTTTTCTCATTGTTTGCCACCGTCTACTATATCTGCCTTGTGTGTCCTTTTTTTCACCGAACTGTGAAAAATGTGTGAAAAGGGGAACGGAAAAATTAGCAATTTGCGGTATGTACATCTCCAGAAAAACCCGTTATAATCATACGATGTGCATCACGATTGGATAGCCGATTCGTGTGATCCTGTAGCGTCGGTAAAGCCGTTCGCTGTCCGCCAGGGCCGTGCGGATACATAAGTAGAGAGGAGCATTGCTATGAGCCGGGTAACAAACATGACAGAGGGGAATCCGATGAAGCTGATCATCTTCTTTGCCGCCCCGCTGATTGTGGCAAATTTCGGGCAGCAGCTATATATGATCGTAGACGCGGTTATCGTCGGGAGAGGCGTGGGCGTGGATGCCCTGGCCGCCGTGGGGGCCACCGATTGGTCGTACTGGCTGGCGCTGTGGGTCGTGCAGGCCCTGGCCCAGGGATTTGCGATCCCCATCTCCCAGTATTTCGGAGAGAGGAATTTCAAGAAGCTCCGCCAGGCTGTGGCGGCGTCCGTCCAGCTCTGCCTGGCGATCGGGATTCCGCTGACCATTGTCTGCCTGCTGATGGCCCGGCCTCTGCTTGCCATCCTGCAGACGCCGGACGATATTTTCGACGGGGCGCTGGTATACCTGCTGACCATGTACGGCGGCATCCTGATCGTGGCAGCCTACAACATGGCCTCGTCCATCCTGCGCGCCCTGGGCGACGGCAAGACGCCGCTCATCGCCATCGCGGTGGCCGCCGTCACAAACATCGCCCTGGATCTGCTGTTCGTTCTGGTATTCCACTGGGGGATCTTCGGAGCTGCCATCGCCACGGTGGCCGCCCAGCTTCTGGCCTTCCTGTACTGCTTCCTCGTGCTGCGCAGGCTGGATCTGGTACAATTGGAAAAGGACGACTGGCTCTTCCACAAGCCAATCGTCCTCAACCAGTGCCGCCTGGGCTTTCCCATCGCCCTCCAGCACATCCTGATCGCCGTGGGCGGCATGATCCTGCAGTCCGCCATCAACAAGCACGGCTTTGTCTTTATCGCTGGGTTTACCGCCACGAACAAAATTTACGGCCTCCTGGAGAGTTCAGCGGTATCCCTCGGCTACGCTGTGACCACCTACACCGCCCAGAACTATGGGGCCGGCTTATACGGAAGAATCCGCCGGGGCTTAAAGGACGCCGCCCTGGCGGCAGCCCTGCTGTCTGTCGCTGTCTCCGCCGCCATGATCCTGGGCGGGAGGCCGCTCCTCATGCTGTTCATCGACCAGGCCAGCGCAGACGCTGGGGCGACGCTGGACATTGCATACCACTACCTGTTCATCATGAGCTGCCTGCTCCTGGCGCTGTACATGCTGTACGTCTTCCGCAATACCCTGCAGGGCCTTGGGAATGCCGTGGCCCCTCTCCTGGCAGGCGTGATGGAATTTGCCGCCCGGGTGTCGATGGCCTACGTGTTCACCAGCCTCTTCGGCGACGGGCTGATTTTCTTTGCCGAGCCCTCCGCCTGGTTTGGCTCCACCGCTGTGCTGATGATCTTCTGCCTGCGGGAGGTGTCCAGGCTGCCGAAGGAACCGGATTTATAGGACGCCGCTGGGAGCCCCCATCACAGGAGCAGCTCGTTCTCTTTGTGCCCGCCCAGCACCTTCTCCATGGCCTTCACCTTGGCCGCCAGCTCTTCCGGGTTCAGCCTTCTGGCATGGTTGGGACAGACTGCGATGCAGCGCATACAGGAGATGCAGCGCTCCCTGTCCACCGTGGACGGCTTCTCTGCAGGGATCGCCCCCACCGGGCACTCCCTTGCACACACGCCGCAGCCGGTGCAGGCTTCTGTGGCCTCTGGCTTCTGGGGCACGCCGTGGTACTCCCGGTACGGGCGGCTGCCCGGCACCGCAAGCTCCCCGTCCCGCTCCCGGCCCAGCGCCTCCCGGATGCGCGCCGCAAATCCCAGCAGCATTTCCCGGTCCTCCCTGTCCGGCCTCCCTGCTCCGAACTGGCGCATGATGGAGTGCTCTGTCACCGCCGCCACGCCTGCCCACACCCGGAAGCCGCATGCCTTCAGCTCATCCTGAAGCTCCAAAAATGTGTCGTCGTAGGCCCGGTTGCCGTAGGCCACCAGCATAATGGCCCGGCTGCCATCCACCTTCAGCCGGTGCAGCCGCTCCACTGCCGTCCCCGGCACTCTCCCGCCGTAGGAGGGCACCGACACCAGGCACACATCCTCCTTCCCCAGGCAGTACTGCCCGTAATCTGTATCCCGCGCGCACAGGTCTATCTCCCGCGCCTGTCCGCCCAGTCCTTCTGCGACGATATCCGCCGCCCGTTTCGTCCCTCCGGTGGGACTAAAAAAAATCGAATAGAGAGCCATGGCTCTTCCCCCTTTCTCAAGATCAATTCCGCAGCCGGAACGTCCTTGCGGCAAACCGGTGTACAAGCACGCAGGCCGCAATACAGTACAGCACACAGAAGGCGGTGCAGAGCGCCCCGAAGATCACGTTCGGGAACCGCAGCTGCATCAGCACAAAGCAGATCAGGTAGGTCGCCCAGGAAATCAGCCGGTAGGCTGCATTTTTCATCTCTGTCTGGGCGTTGTAGGGCTGCAGCAGATAGTAGATGGTCAGGTAGTGCACAGAGAAAAAAATGCTCAGCGCCAAAATCGAGACCACCATCACCCCGTAGTCCGCCACCCCGGGAGCACCGCCGGACACATACAGGAGGAAGGCAAGCCCGAAGCCGATGACTGCCGCTGGCAGCAGGTTTACCTTGATGATCTCCCGCAGCCGCAGGACAAACAGCCGGAGGATGAATCCTGGCCTCTTGTAGAAGGAGTAGGTCAGCATACTCCGGTCGCAGTTCATAAAAAGCGCCTGGGTGAACGAAGTCCCCCGGTTGAGCGCATACATGATGAACACAAAGTACGGCAGGAATACCGGCAGAAGCTCCTGGAAGGCCTCCGCCGCCTCCGGGCTCTTCACAGCGGCCAAGCTCCCCGCAGCCACCAGAAGGGCCGCGATCCCTGCCTGGCGCACAGAAGACTTCCACAGGATCCTCCGATGCCGCTTCACAAACAGATCATTGAAGTACTCGAAGCCCTTCTTGCTGCTCCGAATATCCCGGTCCTCCGAGATCATCTTCCGGTTCTGCTCCTGGACTGCCTTCGCCGTGGCTGTGCGCAGGTCTGTCCCCTCCCGTTTGGCACGCAGCAGTTCCTGCAGCAGCGGACGGTATTCCTGGAAATGAGCCGCCTTCCAGGCACAGGCAATCCCTGCGCCTGCCGCGCATAGGCTCGCCGCCGCGAAAGCCTGCCAAGGAAGCACCCAGCCGATGGCCGGAAGCCCGTAGGCTGCGGCCAACAATAGCGCCCCCAGCGCCCAAATCCATTTCTCCGGCAGGTTCTCATTCATCGCCCGCCGGTTCCTCTCATAATCCCACAGCACATATCCTGCCACGCAGAGCTTACAGCCCGCCACGAACACCGGCATCAGCAGGCACAGGCCCCAGGGAACTCCCGCCTGCCGGCCGAAGAAAAGCCCGCAGGCCAGGAAGCCCGCCAGCACCTTGGCTATCGCGTAGGCGTAATCCGTCAGGGCATAGCGCCTGGCGTCCATCCGCATAAGGATGACCGCATAGTATTTGTCGCTGGTCGGGTTGAACAGATAGGTGTTGTAAAAAGCCCCCACAAGCGTCAGGAAGAAAAATATGTGCAGGAAACTCTCCGCCCGGCCCACCCCGCCGTACTGGCTGGATGCCCAGCCCACCATCAGGAGGAGATAGAGGAATTTGCCCAGGAAAACTGTCAGGATCTCCCATATGGCGGCCAGCACGCCCGCGAACACTTTCAGCCCGCCGCTTCGGTACACTCCCACGGGAATCCGCTTCCCCAGCAGAGGGATCTGGCGGAGGGAAAAGAGGATCCCGTTGACCCGCCTGGCATTCTTCAGGCGGAATGCGATCTCAAATGTGCGAACCATCGGCTTCCTCCTCCTGCGCCTGCGCGCCCTGCCTCTCGCCTGGAGCCTGCGCTCCCTGCCGCTCGCCTGGAGCCTGCGCTCCCTGCTCTTCCCGCAGCGCCTCCAGAATCTTCTCCTTGAATTCCTGGCTGTCCATATTCTCTTTGTCCACCTTCTCCAGCTCCCCGCGGCTCAGGAGGACGATCTCGTCGCACAGATCCAGGGCCAGATCCATGATGTGGGTGGAAAAGATGGTGATCCTCCCCTTCTTATCCGCCCGCAGCAGCTGCTTCATCTCCTCTGCCACCACCACGTCCAGGGAGGTCAGCGGCTCGTCCAGGAGAAGGAGCTTCGGCTGGGCAATCATGTTGACCAGCATCTGCATCTTGTTCTTCATCCCGTGGGAATAGTCCTTCATCAGCCTATCCCTGTCCTCCGCCTCGATGCCGATAAAGTCGAAATATGCATCCGCCGGCTTCGGATCCGGGATGCTCCCCTCGTTGATCTCCAGGAAAAATTTCAGGAATTCCCGCCCTGTCAGGAATTCCGGCACAGTCGGGGTGGACAGCACATAGCCGATATCTTCCGCCCCCAGCTCCTCCCGCTTCCCGGCAATCTCCAGGTAAAATTCCCCTCCGTCCAGAAGGATATCCCGGTTCAGGCAGTTGAACAGCGTCGTCTTGCCCGCCCCGTTCCTGCCCAACAGCCCGTAGATCTTCCCCTCCTCAAAGGTGAAGCTGATATCCCTCAGCACCTCCTTCTTGTCAAATTTCTTGGCAAGATGCCTGATCTCCAGCTGCAATGTGTCCTCCCTCCCGCCTGCCTCCTTCGGCAGGCTGTATGTACTATTTAGATAGGACAATCATACAATGGAAGGATAAAAAATGCAAGAGGAAAATGCAGGTTCTCCTGCCTCAGGCCAGCGGCAGCCCTGCCTGCGCCCCCAGCCCCTCGATCTGGCGCACGGCGTCGTCCAGCAGATATCCCATGCTGTAGTTCTCCACCCCGGCCACCCGGTAGTTGCAGGCGTTCACCGGGATGAGGATTTTCCTGCCTGGGCAGCTCCCCACCGCCGCGGCCATCGCCGGTGTCACCTCCCCATACAGGGCGTCGGCGGCCATGATGCCGATTGGCCCCACCACATAGTCCGCGTCCCGGGTGTTCACCAGCACAGGGTTCTCCCCTGTGGCGGCAGCGTCCGCCCCCGCCCGCAGCATGGCGGCGGAGGCGGTGCTGTTCGTCCCCACCGCCACCACCTGTCCGCTGTATCCGGCCTTTCGCAGGCGCTCGATAAACTGGCTCCCCATTCTTCCGCCCTGCCCGTCGATCACAACAATTTTCATATGCTTCCCCTTTCTGTGCGTCCCTTCTACGCGATTCCCCTGCGCCCAGAAGCCTGGGCGCCTTTTTCTGCCGAAACTTTAGGTTTTCCGGCCCCCTTCGCATTCATGACCAGCATCTGCAGCCGGTTCTCCAGGTTGGCGAAGCTGACGTCTGGGTCATAGTCCAGCGGCAGGATCTGGGCATCCGGATAAAACTCCTTCAATTTTTTCACAATCCCCCGCCCCACCACATGGTTGGGCAGGCAGCCGAAGGGCTGCAGGATCACAAAGGCGCGGCAGCCCTCCGCCGCGTGGTGCAGGATCTCCCCTGGAATCAGGATCCCCTCCCCTGCGTCAAAGGTGTGGGGGATTACCGGGTCGCTGACCCGCGCAAGCTCGGGCAGGCGGCACGCCGGATGGTACAGCGGATGGGCCGCTGCAATGTGGTCTGCCAGGCTGTGAGCCGCCTCGAACACCTGGCCTGCCAGGGCGTACCACAGCTTCTCCGCAAGCGGTTTTTGTACATGGTACTCCTTGATCATGGCATCCTGGTTGAAATAGGTCTTGCGGATCACGTCCGTCATCCGCGCCTCGATAATCTCAAATCCATTCTTCTCCAGGTAGGCCTCAATGTCATGGTTGGCCCCCGGGTGGAAATTCAGCAGGTACTCTCCCACGATCAGCACCTGCGGCTTCCTTGCCGAGCGGTCGTAGGCCACGGCTCTCATGGCCTCGATCCCCCTCTGGAAGCCCTTGGCTGCTCCCCGCACGCCATGCCTCTCCATCCCCTCCATCACCCAATCCATTGCCCGGGAAAAGGCTTGATCTGTACTCCCGGGTATCCTCTCATAGGGACGGATCTTGCGCAGCAGCTCCTCCAGGATGTCAATCATCGGCAGGCCGAAGGCAATCCGCACAGCGGAGACCAGGTTCATCCGGTAGCCCGGGTGCAGGCGGTGGCTGTCCTTGTCATCGTTGGTCAGGATGGGCACCTGGGAAAACCCCGCGTCGTCCAGCGCCCTTCTAAGCAGCGTGCTGTAGTGGGTCAGCCTACAGTCTCCCACATATTTTCCCATTCCCACCGCCACATGGTCCAGGTCATACTCCCCGCTTCTCAGGGCAGCCAGCGCCTCGCCGATCACCACCTGGGCCGGGAAGCAGATGTCATTGTGGACGTACTGTTTGCCCAGCCGGATGGCCTCCTCCCTGCCAAGGGCCAGCGGGACCGTCCGAAGTCCCTGGCTCTTCATGGCCGCCGACATCAGGCGGCTGAAGGCGTGGGAGGTGTTGGGGATCAGCACCACCCGCTCCCTCTTGTCCCGCGCCGTAAATTTCACCGGGTAAGGCTCCGGCAGCGGCCTGGCCTCCCCAGCGGCCCTCCTCTGCCGCCGCATGGATACCGTCTCTGTGAAGGAGCGCACCCGGATGCGCAGAGGCCCCTGGATATCGCTCTCATCCAGCTTGAGGATCAGCGGCGTCTTGCCGGAGATCTCCCTCATCAGCCGGGAAATTTCGTCGGACAGGTAGGCGTCGTGGCCGCAGCCAAAGCTTACCACCTGGACATATTCCAGCCTGGGTTCCCGCGCCGCCAGGATGGCGGATGCCAGCATCCTGGCATGGTAGTTGTTCACAATATCCAGCGCGCTCTTCTTCAGATCTGTCCCCGCAAGCCCCGGGAGGGAATCCACCGTCAGCACCGGGATTCCCATGCCTGCCAGCATGTCCGGCAGGTCGTGGTTGACCAGGGAATCCGTCTGGTAGGGGCGGGAGGCCAGCACCACCCCATAGCCGCCCTTCTCTGTCACGCCCTCCAGCGCCCTGGCTCCCGCCTTCCGCATGGCGGCACGGAAGGACTCCATGGCGGCGTCCCCTGCGTGGATTGCCCTCTCCGTCTCCTCCGGCCCGATCTGGAACGTCTCCCTTACGAACGCCTGAATCTGCTCCCTGCGCTCCTTGTCCGAGAACCAGAAGAACATAGGCGCATCCAGGGGGATACCCCACTGCTCCTGCGGGTTGTCCGAATTTTTCACCACCAGGGGATAGCCCTTCACCACCGCACACATGGACTCGCTGGTGGCCTCCTGGTTCTCCGGCGGCATCTTGTTGAAGGACGGGAAGAAGATCCGGTCCACATGCCGGCGGGCCAAATCCCTGAGATGCCCGTGCACCAGCTTGGCCGGAAAGCACACCGTGTCGGAGGCCACCGCCTGCAGGCCGCTCTCATACATTGCCCGGGTGCTGGATCCGGAGATGCACACGCGAAAACCCAGCGCCCGGAAGAACGTGGCCCAGAAGGGCATGGAATCCCAGAATGCCAGCACCCGCGGAATTCCCACCGTAATCCCCCTGTCCGCACAAGCCTCCGGGCATGGGTACTCCTGGAACAAGAGCTTCTCCCGCAGGGAAAAGAGGTTGGGCACCGCCTGCTTTTCCCTGCTGATATCCTTCAGGCGCTCCCGTGTCTCCTCCTCCTTCGGGTCTCCCAGCACCGCCCCCCGCTCGCAGCGGTTGTTGGTCACCCAGGAGCGCCCGCTGGAAAACTGCACCACTGTACGCTTGCAGTGGTTGGCGCAGAAGGGGCAGGGAAGATCCGATTTCTGGGTGTAGGAAAAGCTTTCCAGGGCATGAAGGCCGATGAAAGTCTTCTCACACTGGGGCAGCCGCTCCTTCACCAGCAGGGCCGCCCCAATGGCTCCCATCAGGCCGGGGTACGGCGCGCGCACCACCTCCTTGCCCGTGTACTGCTCCAGTGCCCGCAGCACGGCGTCGTTCTGGAAGGTTCCCCCCTGGACGGCAATCTTGTCCCCCAGGCTGTCCATGCTGGAGACACGCACCACCTTCGTGAACACGTTCTCAATGATGGAGCGGCATAAGCCCGCCATGATATCCCGGGGCAGCTTGCCGTTGCGCTGTTCGGTGACGATGCTGCTGTTCATGAACACCGTGCAGCGGCTCCCCAGGACTGCCGGGTTTTCCGAGGCGAAGGCCTCCTCTGCGATGCGCTCCACCGGAATGCCCAGAGTCCCGGCAAAATTCTCCAGGAAGGAGCCGCAGCCAGAGGAGCAGGCCTCATTGACCACGATATTCTTGATCACCCCGTCCTCCAGCCAGATGGCCTTCATGTCCTGGCCGCCGATGTCCAGCAGGAAGGTGGCTCCCGGCACATATTTTCCCGCCGCCCGGGCGTGGGCCACCGTCTCCACCACATGGCATTCCGCCTGGAACGCCTCCGCAAAGAGCAGCTCGCCGTAGCCGGTCGTCCCTGCCCCGAGAATTTCCAGGGAAGCGCCCGCCTCCTCATATGCCCGCTTCTTGTCCAGCAGCGCCTCCTTGGCCACACGAAGCGGATCTCCCTCGTTGGGGGCATAGAAGGAGTCCAGGATGTGCTCCTCCTCGTCCATCAGCACAAACTTCGTGGTGGTGCTGCCGGAATCGATGCCCAGGTAAGCCCGCACCTTCTGCCCGCGCTGGGGCGTGAAGCCCTCCTGCCGGGGGAGGGCGTGCCTCCTCAGGAACTCCTCCCTCTCCTTGGGGCTCTCAAAGAAGGGACGGGATTGGCTGGCCTCTCCTGCCTGCGCCTTCATACGCTCCAGGGCGGCGCACAGCTCTTCCAGCTGAACCCCCTGGGCTCTGCCGCTCTTCCTGCTCTCAGCCCCCTGGAGGGACAGCGCTGCCCCGTAGGCCATCATCAGCTCCGGATGCTCTGGGATCAGGATGTCCTGCTCCCCCAGCCCCAGCCGCTGGGCAAACACCCGCACCAGCGTGGGGTGGAAAGTCAGAGGCCCGCCCTCAAACACCACCGGCGGCTGGATGGTCAGCCCCTGGGCCAGGCCGCCGATCGTCTGCTTGGCGATGGCGTGGAAAGCCGACAGAGCCAGATCCTCCTTGGCCACGCCCTGGTTCAGGAGCGGCTGGATGTCTGTCTTGGCGTACACGCCGCACCGGCCGGACACATCGTAGACGCAGGTCCCCCTGGCGGCCGCGCTGTCAAACTGCTCCACCGGGATATGTAATATGGAAGCGATCTCATCGATAAAGGCTCCCGTACCCCCGGCACAGCTTCCATTCATCCGCATGTCCGACGTCTCCAGCCGTCCCGTGGCCGGATCCTCCCGGAAAAAAATAATCTTGGCGTCCTGCCCTCCCAGCTCAATGGCGGTACCCACCTTCTCATAGCGGTCCCGCAGGGCCAAGGCGTTGGCCACCACCTCCTGGATGTAAGTGAGCCCCGTCCCGTCGGCCAGGATCTTGGCCCCTGACCCGGTAAGAGCCAGGTACACCGGGGAGCCGGAGATCTTCCCCGCAATCCGGCGCAGCACATCCGCCACGCTCTTCACCTGGCCGGCGTGATGCCTCCGGTAGTCGGAATACACAATCCGGCGCGTGTCCGCATCTATGGCAACCGTCTTTGTCGTGGTGGAGCCCACGTCAATCCCGGCATACAAAATGCTCCTCTCTTTTCTCATCAAGTCTTTTCTCATCAAGTCTCTTCTCGTCCCCTTCTGCCTGCTGCTCTTTTGACCCTCCTATTATAGCGGCTTCCGCAGAACCGCGCAAGAGTCAGGCGCTGATGGCGTTGCCCGTGTAGAGCTGGTAATACCGGCCCTTCTCCTCCATCAGCTGGTCGTGGGTGCCTCTCTCGATAATCCGCCCCTGCTCCAGCACCATGATGCAGTCCGAATTTCGCACCGTGGACAGCCTGTGGGCGATGACAAAGGTGGTGCGCCCCTTCATCAGCTGATCCATGCCGTTCTGCACCAGCGTCTCCGTCCGGGTGTCGATGGAGGAGGTGGCCTCGTCCAGGATCAGCACCGGAGGGTCTGCCACCGCCGCCCGGGCGATGGCCAGCAGCTGCCGCTGTCCCTGGCTTAGGTTGGCCCCGTCCCCGGTCAGCATTGTCTGGTAGCCGTCAGGCAGATGGCGGATGAAGCCGTCCGCGTTGGCCAGCTTGGCCGCGGCGATACACTCCTCGTCCGTGGCGTCCAGTTTCCCGTAGCGGATATTGTCCATCACCGTCCCGGTAAACAGGTGGGTGTCCTGCAGCACCATGCCCAGGGAGCGCCGCAGATCCGGCTTGCGGATCTTGTTGATGTTAATGCCGTCATAGCGGATCTTGCCGTCCTGGATATCGTAGAAACGGTTGATCAGGTTGGTGATCGTCGTCTTGCCTGCGCCTGTGCTTCCCACGAAGGCGATCTTCTGCCCTGGCGTGGCGTACAGCTTGATGTTGTGGAGGACGGTCTTGCCCTCCTCATAGCCGAAGTCCACATCGTCGAACACCACGTCGCCGGTGAGCTTTGTGTAGGTGACGGTGCCCTCCGCCTTGTGGGGGTGCTTCCACGCCCAGACGCCGGTGCGCCTCTCTGTCTCCGTCAGCGTCCCGTCCGGCGCTTCCTCCGCGTTCACCAGCTCCACATAGCCATGATCCTCCTCCGGCTTCTCGTCCATCAGCGTGAAGACTCTCTCGGCTCCCGCCATGGCCATGATGATGCTGTTCATCTGCTGGCTCACCTGGGTGACCGGCTGGGTAAAGCCCTTGTTCAGGGAGAGGAAGGACACCAGGGTGCCCAGCGTCAGGCCGGAATACCCGCCCAGGGCCAGGACAGCCCCCGCCACTGCGCAGAGCACATAGCTGATATTGCCCAGGTTGGCATTCAGGGGCATCATGATATTGGCGAACTTGTTGGCGTTCTTCGCGCTCTCCCGCAGCTCGTTGTTGAGCTTCCGGAAATCCTCCAGGCTCTTCTCCTCGTGGCAGAATACCTTGACCACCTTCTGGCCCTCCATCATCTCCTCAATGTAGCCGTTGACCTTGCCCAGGTCTTTCTGCTGCTTGGCGAAGTAGTAGCCGGATTTCGCCCCAATCTTGGAGGTGGAAAACAGCATCAGCCCCACCATGCACAGCGTAATCAGCGTCAGCGGGATGTCCAGGACGACCATGCTGACGAAGGTGGTGGCGATGGTCACTCCGGAGTTGATCACCTGGGGGATGCTCTGGCTGATCAGCTGGCGCAGGGTATCCACGTCATTGGTGTACACGGACATGATATCGCCGTGGGCGTGGGTGTCAAAATAGCGGATGGGCAGGGACTCCATATGGGAGAACAGCTCCACCCTCAGCCGCTTCATCGTCCCCTGGCTGATATTGACCATGAGCCGGTTGTAGCTGTAGGCGCACACAATGCCCAGGCCATAGCTGGCCGCCAGGGACAGAAGGGCATTCCGAAGCCCGGTGAAGTCCGGCGTCTCTGCCTGCAGAAGCGGCGCGATGTAGTCGTCAATCAGGCTCTGCATGAACAGCGTCCCCCGCAAGGTACACAGGGCGGAGCCCAGGATGCACAGCACCACCACGAAAAATAAGAATCTATAATTTTTCAGCATATATCCCAGCACCCGCTTCAGGATACGGCCGGGATTTTCCACTCGCTTGCCGGAGCCGGCCCTTCGCATGCCCGGCCCTCTCATCACTCTTGCCTGTCCAGCCATCAGTCTTCCCCTTCCTTTCCTTCATGGTCAAAGTCACCGCCGCCGCCATGAACCTGCGTCTCATAGATATCCCGGTAAATCGCGTTCGTCTCCAGCAGGTTTGCATGGGTGTCAAAGCCGTCCACACGGCCGTCCTCCAGCACCAGGATGCGGTCGGCGTCCTGGACGCTGGTGATCCTCTGGGCGATGATCAGCTTAGTTGTGCCTGGTATTTTCTCCGCAAAGGCCCTGCGGATATTGGCGTCTGTCGCCGTGTCCACCGCGCTGGTGGAGTCGTCCAGAATGAGCACCTTGGGCTTCTTGAGAAGCGCCCTGGCGATGCACAGCCTCTGCTTCTGCCCGCCGGACACGTTCGTCCCGCCCTGCTCAATCCAGGTATTGTAGCCGTCCGGGAAACGGTTGATGAACTCGTCGGCACAGGCTGCGCGGCAGGCCTCCTGGCATTCCTCCAGGGTGGCATCCTCCTTGCCCCAGCGCAGGTTATCCAGGATTGTCCCGGAGAAGAGCACGTTCTTCTGCAGGACGACAGCCACCTGGTTGCGCAGCGCCTCCATGTCGTACTCCCGCACATCCCTGCCGCCCACATATACCGAGCCCTCCGTCACATCGTAGAGGCGGCTGATCAGGTTCACCAGGCTGGACTTGCCGCAGCCGGTGCCGCCGATGATGCCGATGGTCTCCCCTGCATGGATATGGAGATCAATATCGTGGAGGGTGTCCTCCCCGGAGCCTTTCTTATAGGAGAAGCTCACGTGGTTGAAATCAATGCTGCCTTCCGCGATGTCCGTCACCGGCTGTCCCGGGTTGGCCAGGTCTGCCTTCTCCTCCAGCACCTCCGCGATACGCTTCCCGCTGGCGGCGCTCATAGTCATCATGACGAAGATCATGGAGAGGATCATCAGCGACATCATCACGCTCATCACATAGCTGAACATGGAGGTGAGCTCCCCGGTGGTCAGATCCCCGACGACAATGTACTGGGCGCCCAGCCAGGACAAGGCCAGGATACAACCGTAGATGACGATCATCATCACCGGGCTGTTCAGGGCCAGCAGCCCCTCCGCCTTCACGAACAGGCGGTACAGGTTATCCGCCGCCTTCTGGAATTTCTCGTTCTCATGCATCTCCCGCACAAAGGCCTTCACCACGCGGATTGCCGACACATTTTCCTGGACGCTGGCATTCAGGTCGTCATATTTGCGGAAAACCTGGTCGAAGATCTTCGTCGTGCTGCCCATAATCAGGATTAGGGCTACGGCCAGGAAGACGATGGCCACCAGGAACACAGCGCTTAAGCGCGCGTTGATGAGCAGGCACATGCACATGCTGCAGATGAGCATCAGGGGCGCCCGCACAGCGATGCGCAGCGTCATCTGGTAGGCCATCTGCACGTTGGTCACGTCCGTGGTCATACGGGTGACCAGCCCCGCCGTGCTGAATTTGTCAATGTTGGAGAAAGAAAAGGTCTGGATGTTGGCGTACATCCCGTCCCTCAGGTTGCAGGCAAATCCTGCGGAAGCCGCCGCCCCGAAGCCCCCGGCCAGCACGCCGAAGAGCAGGCTCAGCATGGCCATGCCCACCATAATTCCCCCGTACAGATAAATTTTCTCAATATTTCCCGCTTCAATCCCCTCGTCGATGATCCGCGCCGTCACAAAGGGGATCAGCACCTCCATCAGCACCTCCAGCGCCGTGAAGACTGGGGTGAGCAGGGAAACGGTCTTATACTGTTTTACCTGCTTTAACAATGTCTTTATCATCTTGGTTCCTCCTTGCTGTCTCTGTCTTCAAATTCTGAATCATCATTGCCAGGCACTCCTTGACCGTCTCTAGTTTCTCCGGCGGAATGCCCCGGCACATGAGCCGCTGCTCCTGCGCCACGCTCTCGTCCACCATCTGCTGGAACTTCAGCGCCCTGTCGGTCACCACAATCCATTTCTTGCGGTCGTCGGAAGGGTTTCCCTCAAACTCCACAAGCCCCTCCTGCCTCAGCGATTTCAGGATGCCGGAGATCGACGCCTTGGACGCGCCCACCTGCTCGTGGATGTCCGTGGCGCAGATGCGCCCCCCTCTCCGGGAAAAGAGATAGTCCAGCACATACCGCTGCCGGAGGCTTAAGTCTACCCCTTCCTCCTGCGCGTGCGCCTTCCCCCTCTGCCTCAGCAGGGCGGACAGCTGCCGCAGATACCATATCAGATAACAGTCCTCCATTCTCCTGCGCCTCCTCCGCTTGTTTTGCTGTGAACCGTTTCGCTGTAAACTATTGTATGCTTTTTCCCTTGAAAGGGAATTCAAAAAATGTTATCATTGATAAAATACTTTTATTAATGAAAAATAACCTCCCGTTCTCAGCCCGCGGCCCATCCGTCTGCTGGGAGCGGGAAATACAAGGAGGCCATTCCCGTGAATACGTTCCAGCTGTCCTGCTTCCTGGCGGTGGCAGAGACCCTGAATTTTGCCAAGGCTGCGGAAAATCTCCACGTGACCCAGCCTGCCATCACCCATCAGATCCAGTCCCTGGAGGCCGAACTGAACGCCCGGCTGTTCCGCCGTTCCACCCGCTCCGTGGAGATCACCCCCGCCGGGATCGCTTTCCTCCACGATGCCCGCAGCATCCTGGGTATCTCCGAGCGGGCGAAGCACCGCTTCTCCGACCCGGACGGGGAGCGCATCCAGCCCTTTTCCATCGGCTGTCACAGCTATGCCTTCCTCTTCCTGCTGCCCGATCTCCTGCGCACACTGTCTGCGCGGTATCCCCTCCTGCACCCCAGCCTGCGGGTCGTCCCCTTCCAGTACCTCTACCGGCTCCTGGCGGAGGAGACGGTGGATGTGATCATCGGTTTCCAGGAGCAGAATGCAAAAAGAGTCCCTGGCATCTACCAGGAACTCCTGAAAGTTCCGCTTGTGTGCATCTGCGCGCCAGACCATCCGCTGGCCTCCCTGGACAGCGTGACGGCGGACAGCCTGTCCAAGTACCCCCTCATCCTGCACAACCCCACGCAGACGCCGGGGACCCTCAACCGCCTGCAGGCCTTTCTCCTGGAGGGGCGCTCCCCCTCGGATCTGTACTTCTGCGACGTCCCGGAAGCCGCCGTGGTGCTGGCTCAGGCCGGCCTTGGGGTGTCGGTCATGCCCGGCCTTCTCATCCCGCCGGACTGCGGCCTGGCCCAGCTCCCCCTGCAGGGGGAATACGCCGTGCCCGCCTCCTTCGGCGTCTACTACCGGGACGCCAAGGGCAGCGCCGTGCTCAAAAGCTTCCTGTCACTGCTCAGGAAATCCTTTCCCCCGCAGCTGGGAGGCTCGGAGGGCAGCCCTCTCCCCTCCGCTGTCACAGATCCTTGAGATCCTCCTCGTCCTCCCCTGGCTGCCAGGCCTTCCCGAACTCCACGTCCTTGAAGAGGGCGGCCAGGCCCGTAATCTGCTTGAGGCGCAGCAGCTCATCCTTGTCCATCCCCAGGTGCCTGCAGATCCATTTGTCTGAGCGCCCCAGCTCATGAAGCTCTGCGACGATGTTGCTCATCAAGTCCACATCGTGGCTCCCTCTGGCGCGGTTGTGGCGGATCGTGCTTGCCATCCGCTTGTCCAGCGGCTTGTCGATCACCGACACCGGGAGCATCCCGCCCTCCCGGTCATAGATATCCCGGTGATCCAGCATAATCCGGTAGCGGTGGAATCCGTCCACGATGATATACCGGTCGTGCTCTTTGTCGTGGTAGCACACGATGGGCATCGTATAGCCGTCCAGCTTGATGCTCTCGTACAGCAGGCGCATCTCCGGCGGGGCGACGCTGTTGGGATTGTAGTCGTTGGGGTCGATCTTCTCCACCGGCACCGGTATCACGTTGTACACTGGGCTCTTATATTTCTTCATGCTTCAGTTCCTCCTCCCACCCCTTATACTTCCGCCGGATATCCTCCACCAGAAGCTTCTGTTCCCGCGTAAGCCCAAATCCCATAAACCGGCAGATATGGTCGTTTTTCAAGATGCAGAAGCACATGCGCTTCCAGCTCGGGATATCCTTCGTGGATTTGATATCGTCGGTGTGGTCGGGGATTTTCCCAGTGAATACCACCCGGGTCTTCTTGTTCAGCGTATAGTTGGAGACACCGTTCCTGCGTATCTCATAGCCGTGCTCCTCCAGCTCCCGGATGGTGTCCTCGTCCAGGCCTCCCCCGGTGTTCCTCCAGAATTCCATGGAGGTGTTGAACTTGCGGACATAATTGTTGCGCACCTTCACCGGCAGCGTATCCAGCAGGAACAGAGTGTAGGATTTCCAGGTGTGTCCCTCCGGCAGCGTGACGCTGCGGTAGCCCATCGCCTTGGTCTTGCCGTAGATACAGGCAAAATTTGCCCCCCGTACCCGGCCCACCAGCTTGACCCAGATCTCCGGGTCGATAACCCGGTACAGGTTCAGCGCGTCCTTGGAGTAATCGTTGAAGGGCGACGCCACCCGCATCTGGGCCAGCTTCAGCCCTGCCTTGTAGTAGAGGTCGTACAGGCGGTTGTAGTCGTATCCGAACAGGTAATTCGCATGCCACACGTCCTGGGACGTCCAGTCGTACATGGGCGAGGCGCACCACACATCCTTGAACTGCCTGCTGATCCAACACCTTCCCCCGTAGCCGTACCGTTTATTGAGAAAGCCGCTGTACCTCTGCAGCGACTCCTCCGCCCGCATGCCCAGCAGGCAGACCGTCTTCTTGTCCCCGTGGGTCATCCGGTACCATCGCCCAAACTGCTTCGCCAGATCCTCCTGGTGCATCCGGTAGCGGTAGGTGGTCATGGGGTTGTTGTTGAGGTTGATCACGTAAGGCCGGTCTGGCATCTTCCGGATCCAGCTCTCCTCCTTCGTGTCGTCCCAGGGATACCAGTACATCTCATAGTTGCTGACCGCCGCCCGGGTGGCCATCGGCAGGCACGCCCAGTAGGGCTCCACCTCGTCCTCGATGCGGTCGAAGATGCGCTCCACATACTCCGTGGTCGCCGTGTACTGCGCTTCAAAATCCTGGTGGAAGACTCCGATCTTCTTGTCCGGATAGTATTTCTTCTGGAAATCCAGCGTCACCTCCAGCAGCAGCCCGCTGTCCTTTCCGCCGGAAAAAGATACGTAGATGTTGTCGAACTCTTCAAACAAATATTTCAGCCGCTCCTGTAATGCCTCGTACACATTCTGTTTGAGATATTCCTTGATCATGAAAAGAGAATCCCCCTTGGCATTGAATCTGGATAGCGTCAATGTGCCAAGGGACAATACGGTCCCCTTGTACACCGGCGCTATTGCCATATTATGGCAATTCCTTTTGTTGGATAATGTAACATAAATTCCGACAAAATTCAACACTGTGTGAAAATAGGGATTTTAGCGTCCATGTACAAGGGACTGTATTTCGCTATTGACAAAGCGTCAGATTTTTCTTATACTACAAATTAATATTTCAGGAAATGAGGTGTACTGACGTGAGCAATTGTTCTGACGCAGATGCAGAGCCTCCCAGCCACACTTGCAGGGAAGCGGCTCGGCACAACGGGCAGACACATATTTTTCTATATGGCTATTGCACACTTCCGGGGACATTTGTCTAATGTCCTTTTTGTTGTGTGCTTTTTTTGTTGTCTATAATCTGTACATTTATTAGGAGGGTATCACTTTTGGAAAACACATCACTGATATGGCTGCTTCTTCTGCAGCTGCTGTTTATCTGTCTCAACGCGATCTTCGCCTGCGCGGAGATCGCCGTCCTCTCGTTCAACGAGAACAAGCTGTCCATGCTCTCATCCCAGGGCAACAAGCGGGCTATCCGGCTGGAAAAGCTGACCAAGCAGCCCGCAGGCTTCCTGGCCACCATCCAGGTGGGCATCACCCTGGTCAACCTGCTCAGCAGCGCCGTGGCCACGGAGAACTTCTCCGACCGGCTGACCGGCTGGTTTGCCCGGATAGGCCTGCCGGTTCCCCAGGCTGCCGTCAGCGTCTTCTCCGTGGCGGTCATCACCGTCCTGCTGACCTATTTCACTGTCCTGCTGGGAGAGCTCATCCCCAAGCGCCTGGCCATGAAGAAGGCGGAGCAGATCGCCCTTGGGATGTCTGGCCTCATCTACATTGTGTCCAAGATTTTCCGGCCGGCCGTCTGGCTGTTCACCGTGTCCACCAACGGCCTCCTGCGCCTGATGGGCGTGGATCCCAACAAGGAGGAGGAAGAGGACGCGGAGGAGGAAATCTGCATGATTCTGGACGCCGGCAAGCAGAAGGGCACCATCCAGGCCGAGGAGAAGGACATGATCCAGAATATCTTTGAGCTGGACGACACCTCGGCGGAGGAGATCATGACCCACCGCATCGACGTCAGTCTGCTGTGGCTGGAGGAATCCGACGAGCAGTGGGAGGAGACCATCTACAACAGCCGCCACTCCGTCTACCCCGTCTGCTCAGACAGCCCGGACGACGTGGTGGGCGTCCTGTCGGCGAAGGACTATCTGCGCCTGAAGGACAAGAGCCGGGAGAACGTGATGAAGCATGCTGTCCACCCGGCCTGGTTTATCCCGGAGACCGTGCGGGCCAACGTGCTGTTCCGCAATATGAAGAAGACCCGCAAGCACTTTGCGGTGGTCATCGACGAGTACGGCGGCATGAGCGGGATTATCACCATCAACGACCTGCTGGAGGAGCTGGTGGGCGACCTGGAGGACGACGCCTCCCAGGTGGAGGACACCCCGGCCATCGAGGCCATCGACTCTTCCACATGGAAGATACGGGGAAGCGCCCCCCTGGACGATGTGTCCGAGCGGCTGGGCCTCTCTCTCCCCGAGGACGACTATGAGACTTTCGGCGGCCTGGTATTCGGCCTGCTGGGCACCATCCCCACAGACGGGAGCACCCCGGAGGTGGAAGGCTACGGCCTGCACATCCAGGTGACCAGCATCAAGGACCGCCGGATGGAGAGCGCGGTGGTCTGCCGCACCTCCCCTGACGAGCTATAACAGCACAGGAAACGTGACAGCGCCGGTGCAGAAAGGACAACATGTCCTTGCCGCACCGGCGCTTATCCTATCGTCAAAATAGGAAACTTCACTTCTTGTCTTCTTTCTCGTCTTCTTTCTCGACGTCTTTCCCGCCGTTTTCTTTCCCGGCGTTTTCTGTCTCGTCCTCTTCTTCCTCCTCCTGCTCCCCTTCCCTGCGGAAGATACGGATGGTGCCTGTCTCGTCCAGGTATTTGAGGAGGGACAAGAGGATCGGAAAGCCGAACAGCCCCACAACGCCCAGCAGCTCCACACCGGCGAACATGCTGGCCAGCGTGACGATGGGGTGAAGGCCCAGCTGCCCGCCCACAATCTTGGGCTCCAGGATGTTGCGTACCACCGTGATAATGACGTAGACCAGCAGCAGCTTCACAGCCATCGCGTAATCGCCCAGGATAAAGGTGATCACTGCCCAAGGGATCATGATGCCTCCGGTTCCCAGCACAGGCAGGATATCGAAGATCGAAATGCCGAGGGCAATCAGCACGGAGTGGGAAATTCCGATCACGGACAGGCCGATGGACAGCTCCACAAAGGTGATGCTCATGATCAAGGCGTAGGAACGGATGCAGACAAAGAGCGTCCCCACAATATACTGCTTCACCTGGTGAAACACCCTTCTGGCCTTGCGGCTGAGCTGGCGCATGCAGAACTCTGTCAGCCTCTCATAGTCCGCCGCAATAAAGAACGTGGATATGATCATCAGTACCAGCCGGATAAACAGCATGGGCAGGGATGAGGCGATACCGGACAGGAACAGCATGCTGCTCATGGAGAGGCTGGACACGCCGGATGCCAGCGACTGGATAAATTGCCGCCCCATCTCCTCCAGGGTATCCACAAGCCCCGGATCCATCTGCGCCAGATCCTCCCCCAGCGTGTCGAACAGCTCTGTCAGCACCGGGATCACATAGTCGCGGAAAAGCGCCGGCAGGCTCTCCACCAGGGAGGCCGCGGACGAGAAAATCTGGATGCTGCCCAGCACAAGAACCGAGCCGATGGTCACATAGAACACCGCCACCAGCCCAATCGCCGTAAGCTTCTTCGGAATGTGGAATCTCTCTGATAAAAAGCGGATCGGACGCCTCAGGATATACGCAATCAGAAAACCGATCAGAAACGGCGCAAGCACTGGAAACGCGAACTTCACCAGCAGGTACACCGCCGCCAGGATAATGCCAAAGTACAAACAATTGATGATAAAACGCTTCTGTCTCTCCATATTCAGCCCAATCTATGCCCGGCGCAGCACCCTGTCCCTCTGCCAGACCCGCCCGCCGGAATCCTCCTAACCCAAAATCTACTTCTAGCTTACCACATACCGGCGAAAAAAGCAGTCCCCTTTTTTATCTTTTCTCCGCCTGGGACATTTCCCAGGCAGCTGCCCTCCCCGGGCTATTTCCGTACCTCCTCATGGGTGTACAGCTCCCCGTTCGCAATATCCTGTTTTGCCTCTCGCATTGCCTCTTGTACACCGACACTGTCGGCGCAGTAAAAAAGGGCCGTCAGATTCATCTGACAGCCCCTTTTTCTGCATTTCTTTGTTTCCAAATGTACGGTTTTGATGTTAAGCGATAAACATGGCGTCCCCGAAGCTGAAGAAGCGGTACCGCTCCCGCACGGCCTCCTCGTAGGCTGCCATCACATGCTCCTTGCCCGCGAAGGCGGACACCAGCATCAGCAGTGTGGACTCGGGCAGATGGAAGTTGGTGATCAGCCCATCCATAATTTTGAAGCGGTAGCCTGGGTAGATAAAGATATCTGTCCAGCCGCTGGAGGCTTTCAGCACGCCGTCCTCGCCCGCCGCGGACTCCAGCGTCCGGCAGCTCGTCGTCCCCACCGCGATGACCCGGCCGCCCTCCGCCTTTGTCCGGTTGATGAGCTCGGCCTGGTCTTCCTCAATAAAATAGAACTCGGAGTGCATATGGTGCTCCGCCACATTCTCCACCTTCACAGGCCGGAAGGTGCCAAGCCCCACATGCAGCGTCACATGGGCGATGTGCACGCCCTTTCCCCGGATTTGTTCCAGAAGCTCCGGCGTAAAGTGGAGCCCCGCCGTGGGGGCTGCCGCCGAGCCGTCGTGCTCAGCATACACCGTCTGATAACGGTTCTTGTCCTTCAGCTCGTGGGTAATGTAGGGGGGCAGGGGCATCTGGCCCAGCTTATCCAGGATCTCCTCGAAAATTCCCTCGTAGGAGAAGCGTATCAGCCGGTTGCCCTCCTCCACCACATCCGTCACCTCGCCGGTGAGAAGGCCGCCGCCGAAGGTGAGCTTTGTCCCCGGCCGGGCCTTCTTCCCCGGCTTCACCAGCGTTTCCCACACCCGTTCTTCCCTCCGCTTCAGGAGGAGAACCTCAATCTTGGCCCCGGTCTCCTCCCGCACGCCGTACAGCCTGGCGGGAATCACCTTCGTATTGTTGATCACCAGGCAGTCCCCGGGATTTAGGAAATCCAGGATCTCCCGGAACACATGGTGCTCCCATCTCCCGGTGGCCCGGTCCAGGCAGAGAAGCCTGGACGAGGCCCGGTCCTCCAGGGGATCCTGGGCAATCAGCTCCGCCGGCAGGTCGTAGTAGAAATCTGATGTCTTCAAAATCCTCTCCCCTTTACTGCCGCAGTTCAATCCCCATCTTCTCCAGGGCATCCAGGATCCGCTTCATCGCGGCGGACACCTCCGCCTCCTCCAGCGTCTTCTCCTTAGAGCGGAACACCAGGGAGTAGGCCAGGGACTTGTAGCCGCTCTTGATCTGGCTGCCCTCGTACACGTCGAACAGCTCATAGCTCTCCAGATGCTTCCCGCCTTTGTCCTCCAGAACTTCCTCAATCTGGCCGGCCAGGATTTCCCTGGGCACTACCATGGAGATATCCCTGGACACTGCCGGGTACTTGGCTATTCCCTCGTATTTCCGGTCGAAGGAAGCAAACGGCAGGATGGCAGGCATGTCCAGGACAGCCACGTAGGCTCTCTCGCCGATCCCGTAGCTGCGCGCCACATCCGGGTGCACCTCTCCCAGGAAGCCCACAGCCGTGCCGTCATAGAAGATATTGGCCTGGCGGCCCGGGTGCAGGTACGGCCTGCCCGCGTTGGGATCGTAGGTCTCCTTCCTGTGCATGCCGATCTTGTCGAAGAACTCCTCCACCACGCCTTTCATCGTATAGAAATCCCCGTCCCCGTACATGCCCAGGGTGAACTGCTTGCGCTCGTCCGGAAGCTCCTTGAGGGGCAGCTCCTTCGGGAGATAGACGTTTCCGATCTCGTAGAGGCGCACGTCCTTGTTCCTCCGGCTATAGTTGGTGCCCAGGGAGGTGAGCATGCCGTTCAGCGGCGTGGTGCGCATCACGCTGAAATCCTCTCCCAGCGGGTTGGCGATGCGGATAGCCTCCCGCAGGGGATCCTTCCCGTCCAGCAGCAGCCGGTCGAACACTTTGGGGCTCTCAAAGGAGTAGACCATGCCCTGGCTAAAGCCGCAGAACTCCGCGATATCCCTGGCAACCTGCTCCACCCGCTCCTTGAAGGCCACCTTGCCCGTCGTGGCCTCGCCGCTGGGAAGGGTGGTGGGGATGTTGGCGTAGCCGTAAAATCTGGCCACCTCCTCTGCGATGTCCGCCGGGCAGCGCAGATCCTGCCGCCAGGACGGCACGATCACCTCACTGGTCTCCTGGTCGAAACCAAGCTCCAGCTTCTTCAAATATCCGAGCTGGGTCTCCCTGTCGATGTCGGTTCCCAGAAGGGCGTTGACATAGTCCGGGTCAAAGGGCACACGGTTGCCCTCCCGCACCTTTGCATAGGCGTCCACCACGCCGCCCACCACTTCTCCGGCTCCCATCTCCTCGATGAGCTGGCAGGCGCGGTTGATGGCCTGCAGGGCTGTGTTGGGATCCAGCCCCTTCTCAAACTTGGAGGAGGCATCTGTGCGCAGGCCCACCTTCTTGCTGGAAAGGCGGATGTTCGTCCCGTCGAAGCAGGCGGCCTCGAACAGCATGGTCTCCACATGGTCGGTGATCATAGAGTTCTCCCCGCCCATGATACCGGCGATGCCAATGGGCTTGTCTGCGTCGCAGATCATCAGCACGGAGCTGTCCACCACCCGGTCCTGCCCGTCCAGCGTGGTGAAGTGCTCGCCGTCGGCCGCCCTGCGCACGATGATGTGCGCCCCGTCAATCGTGGACAGGTCATAGGCGTGCATCGGCTGCCCATACTCCTCCATCACATAGTTGGTCACATCCACCAGGTTGTTGATCGGCCGGATGCCATGGGCGGCCAGGCGGCGCTGCATCCACACCGGCGAGGGGCCAATCTTGATATTTTTCACCACCCGCGCGCAGTAGCGGGGGCACAGATCCGTATCCTGCACCGTCACCCGGATATAGTCGTTCACATCCTCGCTGTTGCCGGTGGCGGTGATCACCGGGGGATAGAAATCCTTGTGGAAGGTGGCCGCCGCCTCCCTTGCCAGCCCGATCACCGAGTAGCAGTCCACACGGTTGGAGGTGATCTCATACTCCACCACCACGTCGTCAAGGCCCAGGGCCTTCACCGCGTCCGCTCCCACCACGGCATCCTGGCCGAAGATGTAAATGCCGTTGTCCGGCGCCTCCGGGTACATGTCTTTGGAGGAGCCCAGTTCCTCGATGGAGCAGAGCATCCCGTTGGACTCCACGCCCCGCAGCTTCCCCTTCTTGATGCGGATGCCCCCGGGCGTCTTCTTCCCGTCGTGGCTTCCCGCCACCCGGCCGCCGTCCAGGACCACCGGCACCTTGTCTCCCTCCTTGACGTTGGGCGCCCCGGTCACAATCTGCAGGGGCTCCCCGCTTCCCACATCCACCTGGCAGACAATCAGCTTGTCCGCATCCGGATGCTTCTCTATCTTCAGGATCTGGCCGATCACAATGTTCTCCAGATCCCTGTCCATCTCTACATATCCCTCTACCTTGGAGCCTGACAGCGTCATCGCGTCCGCGAATTCCTGGGCGCTTGCATCCAGGTCAGGCACATAGGCCTTAAGCCAAGCCATCGATGTATTCATAAATTCTCCCTCGCATTCCTTTCCTAACTTTCCTGCCGCCCGCAGGCAGCGCTGCCTGATGCCAGCTTCTGCTTTCTTCTGCTTTCCGAAGGCTTAGAACTGCTTCAGGAACCGCATGTCGTTCTCGTACAGCAGCCGCATATCGTCGATCTCGTATTTCAGCAGGGCAATCCTCTCCAGGCCTACGCCGAACGCAAAACCCGTATACTCCTTCGGGTCGATGCCGCACATCTCAAAGACATGGGGGTGCACCATCCCGCAGCCCAGTATCTCGATCCATCCCTCGCCCTTGCAGAACCGGCAACCCTTGCCGCCGCATTTGAAGCAGCTCACATCCACCTCTGCGCTGGGCTCCGTGAACGGGAAATGGTGCGGGCGGAATTTCGTCCGCGTATTCTCCCCGAACAGCTCCTTGGCGAACACCTCCAGCGTCCCCTTCAGGTCCGCAAAGGTAATGTTCTTGTCCACCACAAGCCCCTCGATCTGATAGAAGGACGGGGAGTGGGTGGCGTCCACCTCGTCGGAGCGGAATACCCGCCCGGGGGAGATTACACGGATGGGAAGCTTGCCCTGCTCCATGATTCTGGCCTGCACCGAGGAGGTCTGGGTGCGCAGAAGAATGTTGTCGCTGATGTAGAACGTATCCTGCTCATCCCTGGCCGGATGTCCTTTGGGGATATTCAGCTTCTCAAAATTATAGGCGTCGTATTCAATCTCAGGCCCCTCCACAACCTCATAGCCCATGCCAATGAAGATCCTCTCCACTTCCTCCAGGGCGATGGTGTTGGGATGCCTGTGCCCCACATTGTTCTTCTTGGCGGGGAGGGTGACATCGATGACCTCTTCCTTGAGCTTCGCCTCCTGCAAAGCCCTCTCCATCCCCTTCTTCGTCTCCTCCAGCGCCAGCTCAATCTGCGCCCTCGTCTCGTTGACCATCTGGCCGATCAGCGGCCTGTCCTTGGGATCCACATCCTTCATCCCCTTGAGGACGGCTGTCAGTTCCCCCTTCTTGCCGAGGAAAGCGATCCGCACCTCATTCAGCCTATCCGGCGTGTCTGCCGCATGGATCTGCCTCAGCGCCTCTTCCTTGATAGCATTCAGCTTCTCGTTCATCTGTCTGACTCCTCTCAACATAATGATGGGCTACTTCACAATAAAAAAACCCCGTCCTGCTAGGGACGAGGTCAAATCGCGGTACCACCCTGATTCCCGCACAGCCAGCTGCACGGGCACTCTCTCGCGTAACGTGCGCATACGTCACCCTTTACCGGTGAAACACTTCACCCTTCGAGGATGCGGCTCCGGTGGGAAATTCACCCGACAGCTGAACGGAAGAGGACTCTCAGCCGGTGATCCTCTCTCTCTGGCGGAAACTGCCTGGCTACTGTGCACCTTCAATGCCTTTCTCCCTGCAATTCTAAACCAACCCCTCTCGGATTGTCAAGAATTTTTTCCCAGAGCGCCTCCAGAATTTTTTCCCCGGAGGGCCTCCAGCACGCCCCTGGCCGACCGCTCCCTCACCTCCAGGAAGTATTCTGCCTCGTGGATATCCCCCAGGTAGTGGGCGTCAGAATTGCAGATGCGGCGGCAGCCCCTCAGAAAACGGTGGGACTTTGCCAGCTCCTCCCACCGCTCAGGCCGCGCAGTCTCCACGCAGGAGAAGCGGCTGCCCTCAGGCACGAAGCCTAAGTTGTGCAGCAGGCTGTTGGCGTTCTTGTCGATATGGGCTGGTATCATCAGCCCTCCGTAATCCTCTGCAAGCCCCTGGGCATCCAGGAAGGGGATGTCCGTGCTGCCGGCCAGCATTCTCCTCTCCTCGCCCGCCAGCTCATCCCGCTCATTGTAGACAAGCTGCCGGCCGAAAATCTCCGGGCGGTTCTCCATCGGCAGCAGACGCCCATAGACATAGGCGGAGAAAGCCATCGCCTGCGAAAGCTCTGAAAACAGGCAGAGCACATGCACCTCCTCCTGGGTGGTAAGCTCCATCCCCGGCAGGAAGACAAGCCCGTTCCTCGCCGCCTCCGCCGCTGCGGCCGGACAGTTCCCGCAGGAGTTGTGGTCCGTCAGGGCGATCACCTGGAGCTCCTTCAGGGCGGCCATCGCCGCAATGTTCGCCGGCGTCATGTCCTCATCTCCGCAGGGGGAGAGACAGGAATGGATATGCAGGTCATAGCTCACCCGGTACATGGGGCCTCCCCCTTTCTTCTGCAATCAGTCCTCCCTACTCCTCCAACAGCTTCTGGACGGCGTAGGCTGTGTCAAATACCGGCTGGCTGCTGCGCAGGACGGTGATCCCCTGCTGTACAGCCTTGGACACAAAGCTCTCCTCCAGCTGCATGCCCTCCGCCACGATCACACAGGCCACCTCCGTGAGGCTGGCCACCGCCAGCGTGTTCACATTGGCCATCACCGTCACCCAGCAGCTGCCGGCCGGCGCCTTGCCCATGGCAATGCTCAGAAGGTCGCAGCAGTAGGGCTTGGAAATCTCTGTGGACAGACCGTCCCCCACCGACACCTCCTCATAGATCTTCTTCTCCAGAAGTTCCTTTACCGTCATGTTCTTCTCCATCCTTTCTAACCCTTTTTTTTACGCCGATCGTATTGTCCAGCTCCTCGATATCCCTGGACATCTTGTTGATATACTGCTTCGTCGTCTCTATATAATTCTGGTATTCCTCTGTATTGCTCACGTCCGCATCCCAGTTGTTGGCGAACTCGGACGCGTATTTTGACAGGGTGTGCAGCCTGTCCTTCAGGATATGGATACAGGCGTTCTCCGTCGTAATCCCCCGGATAACATCCTCTGCCATCGCCTGGCAGGACGGCGCCCCGCAGCAGCCGCAGTCCAGCCCTGGGAACCGGCCTTTCAGCTCCTCCGCCTGCTTCATCATGACCATGCTCTCCACAAAAGAGTGCCCCAGCTGGAACACCGGCTCATACTGGAGCTTCTTCTCCCAGTAAATATCCTCCGGCCGGTAGGGGAGAAGCTCCTCCCGCTTCGTCCGCGGCAGCCCCTTGGCCATCTTCAAAAGCTTTGCCCGGGCCACAAAGGGATTCTCGATGTTCAGCACGCCTCCCACGCAGCCGCCGTCGCAGGCGTTCAGCTCCACGAACTGCACCCGCTCGATCTTCTCGTCCTCCAGATCCTCCAGGATCTTGATCACGCTGCGGATCCCGTCCACGGCGATATAGCTCTCCTCGTCCAGGCCCACGGCCTCCCCTCCGCTTCTGCCCCACTCCATGCCGACAAAGCCGGACGTGCGCAGGTCTTCCACCTGCTTCTGAGCCTCCTCCAGGTAGGGGAGGATAATCCGGTAGATATCCTTCACCCCCAGCACCATGTCAATCTCGCTCTTGTCCATCACCAGGGGCGCATGCACATAGCTCACTTTAGACGGACAGGGGGAAATGTAGACGATCCCGATCTTCTCCGAGGGAAGCCCTGTCTTCTCCATCGCCCGCCGCCGGGCAATCCGCGCCGCCGTCTCCGCCGGGATGTGGAACGGCAGCAGATGGTCGATCAGGCTTGGAAAGCGCACTCTGATCAGGCGCAGCACCGTCGGGCACGCCGTGTTGATCACCGGCCACAGCCCCTGATGCCCCGCAATGTACTTCTTCGTCTCCTCCGAGAGGATCTCCGCCGCACTGCCCACCTCCATCACGTCGTCAAAGCCCATGAGCTTCAGGGCTGTGAGCAGGATATTCACATCGTCCAGATGGTTGAACTGGCTGCACAGCACCTGGGACGGCAGGGCCACCATATACTCATACCTCCCCACCAGGTCCCTCTTCAGCTTATGCCGCCTGGAGGACTTGGCATGCTGCTGGCAGGCGCGCACGCACTCGCCGCAGTCGATGCAGAATTCGCTGATCACCCGGGCCTTCCCCTCTCGCACCCGGATCGCCTGGGTAGGGCACTTCTTGATACAGTTATAACATCCGGTGCAGTTCTCCTCTTCCAGAAAAACCGAATGAAAAAATTTATCCATAGTCCTTACAATCCCCTTCTTGACATACACATCCCCCGAGAAATCCTACACCTGCCTATGCCAGGCGGACGACCAGCGTCACCGTCGTCCCCACGCCGATCTCTGTGTCGATCTTCATCTCGTCCGAGTACTTCTTCATGTTCGGCAGCCCCATCCCGGCCCCGAAGCCCATGGAACGCACCTTCTCCGACGCTGTGGAATAGCCGGCCTCCATCGCCTTGCCGATGTCCTGGATCCCCGGCCCCTTGTCCTTCAGCACGGCCCGTACCTCGTCCATGCCGATATCCACGGTGATCTCCCCGCCATAGGCGTGGATGACCATGTTGATCTCTCCCTCATACATGGAGATCGCCACCTTGCGCACGATCTCCGGCGGGAAGCCCATCTTCTTCAGCTTGTTCTTCACGTCGCTGCTGGCCTCCCCTGCCGTCTGGAAATCGTCCGGCGAGACATGGTAGTGCAGCGAAAGCAGCGCTTCACTCACGGCACTCACCTCCCGTCCCCTGGCAGCCATGGGCGTACAGGATGCCGCACACCTCAAACATCGTCCTGTCCGTGGCCAGCAGGCACAGCATCCCGTCCTCTGCCAAAGCCACCGTCTGCGCGTCCGGCCGCTTGCCTCTCACGAAGAGGATGCATCCGATATCCACCATCTCCGCCGTGCGCACCACCTGGGGATTGCACAGCCCTGTGATCAGCAGCGGATGCCCCTTCACCTGCGCCAGCACATCGCTCATCAGATCTGACGCAAAGGCAGTCCCCATCTCCTCATCCAGCAGCTCCTCCCCGCATAAAACCCTGGCGTCCACGAGCTCTGCCATGTCCTTCAACCGCATCTTCCATCCCTCCCGGCCTCTTCCAATGTCCTGATTTTCCCTGATTATATCACGGTGCCGGAGCCTCTTCAACCAAAAGCAGGCAATTCCAGCCCTTTTCCCGCCATTTTTTTCGATTGGCAATGGCCATACCCCATGCAGGCATGTTATAATGTGGGGAGATTACAGCAGTGACAGAAGGGATGAAGAGGCAGACTATGATGACAGAAATTTCTTTGAATATTTTGGATATCGCGCAGAATTCCATCCAGGCAAAAGCCAAGTATATCGATATCGAGGTGGCGGTGGACACGGCTGCCGACACGCTCACCGTCTTCGTGGAGGACGACGGCTGCGGCATGTCCCCTGAGCAGCTGGCCCAGGCCACAGACCCCTTCTACACCACCCGCACCACCCGCAAGGTAGGCCTGGGCCTCTCCTTCTTCAAGCTGGCGGCCGAGAGCACCGGCGGCAGCTTCTCCATCCTGTCGGATCCCGGCAAGGGGACGCTGGTACAGGCCCAGTTTGTCCTATCCCATATTGACCGGATGCCCCTGGGGGACATCACCGGCACCATCTCCACCCTGATCCTGTTCAACCAGGATATCCGTTTCCGCTATGTGTACCAATACGACGGCAAATCCTTTGTCCTGGACACCAACGACCTGCGGGAGATCCTGGGGAACATCCCCTTTGACAACCCGGAGGTGGCCGGGTACATCACCAGTTATCTGGAGGAAAATAAACAGGAGACAGATGGAGGGGTCCTGCTGTAGACCCCCTTCTTCCTGTCTCCCGTCCTTCTTTTTCCTGTCTTTCTTTTTGTCTATCTTTCTTTTGCCCGCCTTTCTTTTCGTCCGCCTTCCCCCGTGACCGGTGGGCGTACAAGGGGCAATACGCCTTGGTGCGCGGCGCTATTCCTCCTTCTTTCTCTGCCTGCGCACGAACCGCTTCCTCCTGGCGTTTTCCCGGAATTCCCGGAATTTTCCCTCATAGTAAGAATTCACCGCCGCCCCGATCATCACGATGTACATGCACATGTACAGCCAGATCATGGCGATGATCAGCGTGGTTAAGCTCCCGTATATCTTGGAGTAGTTCCCGAAGGAATCCACATACACAGAGAACAGGAAGGAGAAGGCTGACCAGACGGCGGTGGTGAACATCGCGCCGGGCAGCTGCAGCACCAGGCTCGCCCGCCGGTTAGGCAGCGCCCAGTAAATCAGCGTGAAGAAGAGCACCAGGATCCCCATGGCCAGAAGGGTGCGGAAACTGATCAGCATGCCGCTGATCTCCCCCAGCCAGGGCAGATGCTCCGCCACCAGGGCGTGGATGGGGTTGCCGAACACCAGAAGCACCATGGTCAGCACCACGGAGAGGATAAACAGGATGGTATACATGGTAGACCGCAGGCGGAGGAGCACATAGTGCCTCGTCTCATTCACCTCGTAGATGCAGTTGAAGCCCCTGGTCAGCGCCAGCACCCCCCTCCCGGCAGACCAAGCGGCCACAATTGCCGTCGTCGGGATGAAGGCTGCGGACCTGGCGTACACCTCCTCCAGGATCATCAGGATCATGGGATACACCGGCGCCGGCACACTCTCATAGAAGATCCTCTGCAGGTCGGACTGGTGCACCGGCGTATACCGCAGCAGGGCCAGCAGCAGCATGATAATTGGTATGAAGGAGAGCATGATAAAATAGGCGGCCTGCGCCGCATAGGCGCCCACATGGTCCCTGCGCATCCTCGCCATAAAATTTTTCACCAGCAGGTAAATCTGCCTCACCGTCAATTTCATAAGAGCTCCTCACGTCTTCACATCTCCTGCAGCTGCCGCAGCTCCACGCCGCTGTAGAAAAACTGCAGGATTTCCTCATAATTTTTCCCGGCCTTGGCCATTGCATTCGCCCCGTTCTGGCTCATCCCGGCCCCGTGCCCATATCCGCCGCCCTCCAGGTCCACGCCGGAGAGCTTTCCCTCGTCCCAGGCCGTCTCCAGGCTGAAAAAGCCGCTGGGAAGCAGGCTGCCCAGCGTGGCCACAGACCCGTCCTGCCTGGTGGCCTCCAGTCCCGGGGAGCACAGCACAGTGCGGATCGCGTTCTCCGTGACAATTTTCGCGCTGCCCTCGCTCCCATCCACATACAGCTCGTGGAGGACGCCCCCTTCCAGCCTCTCCCCCTCGCGGATGTCCAGCACCTCGCCGATGGACGCCTCGCCGCCGCACTCCTCCAGGGAGGCATATTCCCCGTCTTCTGTCCGCATAAGGCCCTTGCCTGCGCGCACAAGGGACTCCGCCCGCTCTGCAACCCCTTCCAGGTAATCGCTCCCCCTGGCCTGTACCGACCATCGGTACCAGGGCTCCTGGGCCTCATAGTCCTCCCCGCTCGCATCCTGGACCGCCACCGGCTGCAGGTAGGAGATCTCCCCGCCTCCCCATATCCCGCCTCCCGCCGTCTGTCCGCAGGAGGTGGAAAAATAGTAGGCGGTGATCACCTCGCCGTCCTTGGCCGCAACGATTCCCGCTGTCTCGTATACCGCCCGGCTGCTGGCCTCCTGCCGGCTGATATTGCCGTACACCTGGCTCTGCACGCTGTCCACCACATGGGCCCCATAGTCCTGGTAGGCGCCGGAGCGGATCTGCTGGCAGGCATAGCTCCTGGCGCATACCGCCTGGGCTTTCAGCGCCTCCAGCTCATAGGAGGCCGGCATCTCGCTGGGCACCACGCCGCACAGATAGGCCTCCAGGCCGATCTCGTTGACCAGCAAAAGCCCCTCCTCCCGCCGGTTGATCTCTAGGAATCCGCGGTAATAGGGCGTTCCCTGGGCTCTCTCCAGCGTCTCCACCCCGATCTCCCCTTCCTCGCTGCCAGGGAGCACTCGGATCCGTTCCCCGATCTCCATATCCTCCTGGGCAATTTCGTAGGCCTCCCCGGCCTCCAGCGCTGTCTCGCCTTCTGCCGTGGCCACCAGGGCATCCTCCGTGCACACCAGACGCACCCGCTCGTGGTAGACACTGGAGAAACCGGTGTCCATCAGCAGGACACGCACCGTCTGCATATCTGCCGGTGCGGTGATGATACCGGCGCACACCGTCCCGTCCGCAACCACAAAGCGGGCGATATCATAGCCCACCATCAGCTGCTGCGCCGAGAGCTCCACCGGTTCCTCGTAATCCTCATAGATGCGGAAACCCGGCGACAGGGGCAGCTCCCCGTAGCCCTCAATCTCAATGCTGTCCTCGTGGACTGCCAGCACATCCCCGGAAATCTCTGCCTCCTTGATATGCACCTCCGCCACAGCCCCGCCTGCCAGCAGGATATCGGCCACATGGCCGTAGTCGTAGGCCAGATCAAACGTCCCCGGCAGGGATACATGGTAATTGCAGTACAAAATCTCCAGAAACTCCCTCTGCGCCTCCAGCACATACACATTCTCCAGGGCCGCCCCATTGTCCTCCTGCTCCTTAAGCCAGCAGATCTTCCCGTCCTGGACTCCCGCCGTCACCTTCTGCATCCGCAGCCTGGCGGCCTCCGGCAGAATCTCCTCCTCTGCCTCCAGCACTCCCTGGCCGGTGAGCACCTGCGCGCCTTCCAGCTCCTCCACGTTGTCCGCCGTCCCCAGGATCACCAGCTCCTGGGGCGTGCCGGCCCTCGCCTCCTCCTGCTGCCCCGTCTGCTCCAGCAGGCGTCTTGCCAGGACGATCAGAACAAGCAGCGCGGCGATCACCGCCAGCTGCCTTATGTACCACGCACGTTCTCTCTTGCCACCCAGGGCCTTGCGGCCCTCCCCGCGCCTGCGCCATTCCTCTCTGTAAGCCAAATCCCGATCCTTTCCTCCACCGACAAAAAGCAGCCCTGAGGGCTGCTTTTTATCTTTTGTTACCCAAAATGCCGTTTCCTGTTATTTTGACTCCTAGCCTAAGCCAGGTGGGCGACCGCAACTCTTCATCTGCCTTCCGCTTCTGCACAGCCATGCCGTCCGGCGGCCTGACATCCGAGAGAGCAATATTGGAATCCCATAAAAGTAAATGTAGGTTCAAAATTACAGGGTATCGCACATTCCAGGAATCGATCTCTGATTTCTTTAACTATTATATCTCAATTCCCTCAAATTATCAACCGGAAAATCCGGCCGCCGGGATGTGGGGATAAGCTGGAAAATCCAGCCGCCGGGATGTGGGCAAACCTGGCAAGAAACCTGTGGAATCTGTGCCGGGCTCCTGCGCAGGCACGCCTGCTTAAATCTCGGAGACGACCTTCTCCAGGGCTGCCAGGGCATCCTCCGGAAGCCTGTCATATCCGCCCTTGAACTCCTCTCTGGACTTCACAAAGTTCACGCGGTCCATCATCCTGGCCTTCATCTGCCGCACGTACTCCGGGTCATTCATATCCGGCACAAAGCCCTCCCACTCGAAGATCTCGATGTCGGAGAAGTTGCCCCACTGCTTGAACTGGGCCTTTCCTTCCACAATAGCCTCCAGGATGCCGATCGTATCCTTCGGCTGCACCTTCTTGCCCATGAAATCGCCGGTGTTGATGATGTAGCAGTCCACGTTCTTCTCCTCCACCAGCTTCTTGAATTTCTCATAGTCGTTGGCCAGCGGGTAGGTGCGGAACGGGTTCGCGTAGGGCTCCACCACCAGGGCATCCGGATCCACGCCGGGCGCCAGGCGCTCCGCCGTGCTCCTCTTGGTGGCCAGGGTGGCTCCCATCACAGCCGCCAGGGAAGCGCCTTTCAGCTTGACCACCGGCGGGATGGTGGGATCTTTCATGATCCAGAAGATACCGTTGACCGGGGCGTCCAGGCGGTCCACCCGGTTCGGGCTCCACAGCTTGGACTTGATGGCGCGGCCGTTGCCGTTGCGGATATCCTCGGTGACAATCACGACCTTCCCGTCCTCGTCCAGCGTTGCGGAGCAGTTCTGCACTGTGAGCAGGTACTTGTTGTCCTCGCAGCCGGTGGGGTAATCCGCCGTCTTGTCAAAGTAGGAGGGCTCCAGCGCGATGGAGGAGCAGGTGTCCGTGTTGATGATGAACGCATCGTCGTGCAGCACCTTCACACCGTACTTGCCGTCATGCTTCGCATGGGTCAGCGTGGACTTGCCGGATCCGGACAGCCCGTACACGGATGCCACATACTTGCTTCCGTCCGCCAGGGTGTACTCCTTCTGTCCGCCGTGGCAGGAGGCATAGCCGTTGCGGTTGGCAATCGCCCAGGCGATGGTCAAGGTTCCCTTCTTGTGCTCGCCGAAGTACTTCATCCCTAAGATTGCCGCGCAGTTCGTGCCTGTGTTGAAGTAGGAGAGGCATTTGCCGTCGCACACGTCGGTCTGGTCTGTTCCAGTCCACTGCGGGTCGGATACGATATAGATGTCCGGCTCATCTGCGATGGGACGGGAGCTCTTGTACATGCGCACATACTCGTCAGACATATACTGGAAATTCAGCATCCAGGAGTAGAGGATGTTCTCCTCGCCCTCCGGGATCAGCAGGTGGGCCTTCACCATGAACTCCGGATCCAGGCCGATATACACCTCCGCATGGTACAGGGTCTTCCACCTCATGTCATAGACAGCGTCCATCACGATCTTGTCCAGGGCGTCGCAGTTCACTCCCGGCTCCCCGGCAATTCTCCTGGCCGCCGCGTAGCGCCCGGTGATCGAGCCGTCGTTGAACAGCAGCACCTTCGCGTCGCTCTCCAGCCCGAATTCCTCCCCACGGTATACCGGCATATCTGTCACCACAGTGCCCGGAGAATTCTTCGCCAGCTCATAGGCCTCCTTCAGCGTGTTGACTTTTATGACATTGTTTCCATAAAAAACCGCCTCGATGATCGAGCGGGTCTTGGCAAATCCAGGTTTTCCTTTGCCGATTTCACTCAGTGGGTAATAAGCCTTTGTAGACATCTTATCCTTCCTCCTTCTAAAATATTACGCACATTATCTCATCTGCCCTGCAAAATGTCAATAGCGCCGGCCCTCTTCCGCCGCTCACGCTCCATGCATTTTGCATTTTTATTGTAATTCATTTCTGTCAAAAAAGGAATCCCTTTTTCTCAAAATCCAATATATTTTTGCAGGTTTTCTTTCTCAATCCTGCATTTTTTGTTTTTATAATTCTTACAATTTTCGTCTGCCGATTGCCAGCCCCCGCCCGGTTATGCTATAATAGATGCCAGTGATGCACTTTTACAGAAAATAATTACGAAAGGATGTGACCCCATGCATTCCAATATCTACTCCGATTTGTCGCCGGAAATCCTCTCCCTGTCCAAGCTGGCGCAGGATTCCAGCGAGATCAACCCGGAATTGTACACCAAATACGACGTCAAGCGGGGGCTCCGCGATATCAACGGCAAAGGTGTTCTTGCAGGTCTGACAGACATATCTGCCATCACTTCCTATACCATCGAAGACAATGAGATGATCCCCTGCGAAGGAAAGCTTTATTACCGCGGCATCAACATCAAGGATCTTGTCAGGGGGTTCGTGAAGGAGAACCGCTTCGGATTTGAAGAGATCGCATACCTTCTCCTGTTCGGCACGCTGCCGAACAAGATGGAGCTTCTGTCCTTTACCAATCTGCTGGCCAATTACCGCACGCTTCCCACCAGTTTTGTGCGGGATATCATCATGAAGGCTCCCAGCCAGGATATGATGAATACCCTTGCCCGGAGCGTGCTGACGCTCTACTCCTACGACGACCGGGCAGACGACACCAGCATCCCCAACGTGCTGCGCCAGTCGCTGCAGCTGATCAGCCTGTTCCCGCTCCTGTCTGTGTACGGCTACCAGGCGTACAGCCATTACCACGACGGGAAGAGCCTGTTCATCCATTCGCCCCAGCCGGAGCTGTCCACCGCTGAGAACATTCTTCACATCCTGCGCCCGGACAGCAGCTACACGGACTTCGAGGCCAAGGTGCTGGATATCGCCCTCGTGCTGCACATGGAGCACGGCGGCGGCAACAACTCCACCTTCACGACCCACGTAGTCTCCTCCTCCGGCACGGACACCTACTCCACCATCGCCGCTGCCCTGGGCTCCCTGAAAGGGCCGAAGCACGGCGGCGCCAATATCAAGGTGGTGAAGATGTTCCAGGATATGAAGGAGCAGGTGAAGGACTGGAAGGATGAGGAGGAGGTAGCCTCCTACCTGTCCGCCCTGCTGAACAAGGACGCCTTCGACCATGCCGGGCTGATCTACGGCATGGGGCATGCGGTCTACTCCCTGTCTGACCCCCGTGCGGACATCTTCCGCGCCTTCGTGGAGAAGCTGGCTGCGGAGAAGGGCCGCGAGGAGGAGTACGCCCTCTACGCCCTGGTGGAGCGCCTGGCGCCGGAGGTCATCGGCCGCGAGCGGAAAATCTACAAGGGCGTCAGCGCCAACGTGGACTTCTACAGCGGCTTCGTGTACAGCATGCTGGATCTTCCCACAGAACTGTTCACCCCGATCTTCGCCATGGCCCGTATCGTCGGCTGGAGCGCCCACCGCATCGAGGAGCTGAACAACAACGGCAAGATTATCCGTCCTGCCTACAAGAGTATCGCCAAGCACAAGGAATATACGCCGCTGAACAGGCGCTGACCTGTCAGAAGGCCGGCACATGCGGGCTGCCCTGGAAGACTTGCACATCAGGCCTCCTGGACAGCTGGCGGATGTCCGGCTGCCCGAGATGGCCGGCAACCGTCTGCCGTCCAAGATGGCAAGGATGTCCCCTGGCTGTGGAGGTTATCCCCCGCAGAAAAGGGACATCCTCTTTTTTTGCCAAGAGGATGCCCCTTCTCTATTGTCTCTATCTTCTCTATTGCCGTCTCTAGCGTCGGTGTACAAGGGACAACACGCCCCTTGTACACCGACGCTGTCATTTCTTGCCGGAGATTCCGGCTTTATTCCCGCGGGCAACGAGCCAAGCGGACATGCTTGCATGTCCGCTTGGCGACTGCCGCGAGGGTCAAATACCCCGCAGCTCTGCTGCGCTACAAGTTTGATGCCCCGTAGCTTGCTGCGGGGTATTTGACTCCGCCCAGATCTCCTCATCTGTGATATTCTCCGTATCCTTCCTGGGCAGGCCGATCTGGGAGATATTGATCAGATGGGTGTAGGTCAGGTTCTCCGATATGCTGTTGTTGCCCCAGGAACCGCAGCCCAGCGTCGTCGTGGGGGAGAATCCATTCTGCAGGCTTCCCCCTGCGTTTGTGGAGGAGGGCTGGTTCACAATCAGGCGGCTGACCGGCAGCATCTCGCCCGCATAGCGGATATGGCCCATATCCTCTGAGTGCAGGGACACCGTATGCCCAGCGCCCTCCATCAGCAGGTTCTCCTTGGCGATGGCCACAGCGTCCTCGAAGGAATCATAGGGAAGCGCCGCCATCACCGGGCACATTTTCTCCCGGCAGAGCACTTCCTTCTCCCCGCTGTCGCTAACGCCCAGCAAAATCATCCTCGTCCCCTCCGGCACAGCCACCCCGGCCAGCCTGGCCACTGTCTGCACACCCTGGCCTACCACTTCGCGGCTGATGGCTCCCCCGCCGGGGAAGATTGCCTCCCGGAAGGCTGCCAGCTCCTGCGGATCCTCCGTATAGTACACGCCGTTCTTCACGAACAGGCCCATGATATCCTGGTAGGCTTCCCGCGGCACGATCACGCTCTGCTCGCCGGAGCAGATAATCCCGTTGTCAAAAATACGGCCCGCGATCACCTTCTCCACCGCCGCCTCCTGATCGATTCCCCGGTCCAGGATCACCTGCACATTGCCAGGCCCCACGCCCATCGCCGGCTTTCCGCTGGAATAGGCCGCCTTGACCATGCCTGCCCCGCCGGTGGCAATGACCGTGTCCGCCGCCTTCATCAGCTCGCTGCTGAACTCCACGGACGGCTCCTCCACCGTCTGGATAATGTCGGCAGGCGCTCCCAAGCCCTGCACAATGGCGCGGAACTGCTCCACCAGATACCAGTTCACCTTCTTCGCCTTCGGGTGCGGGGCGATGACAATGGCGTTCCTCCCCTTGAAGGCAAACATGGCGTTGCACATGGGCGTGACCACCGGGTTGGTCACCGGCGTGATAGCCGCCACCACGCCCTTCGGCTTGGCCACCTTCAGGATGCCGGTCTTGCTGTCCTCTTCAATGACCCCGACAGATCTCTTGCCCTTCAGGCTGTACCAGATATTCTTGGACTTTCCGCGGCACTTGGCCGCCTTGTCCTCGTAGACGCCCATGCCGGTCTCCTCCACGGCACGGCGCGCCAGATCCTCTGCATTGTCATACACAAACTTGCCGATGGCCCGCGCCAGAGCGTCCACCTGCTCCTGGGAATATCCCTCCAACACCTGCTGGGCGGCACGCGCCCTCTCCATCAATTTCTCTACCATACGCAAAGTCCCCTCTCCTCTTACTCACCAGTATTTCTCATAGATCTTCTTCGTCTTAATCCCGAACCAAATCAGGACGGCGATGAATAGGACGATCACCCCGATCACCACCGCATCCGGCAGCGGCGTGATGTAATTGTTCACCATAAAAACCACCGTCTCAGCCAGGAAGATCACCGCCATCAGCAGGATATAGCCGGACACCTCGTCGATGTACGCCTCCTTGTCCTTGCACTTGTTCACGGGCACGTCCTTGCTGAGCACCATCCCCGTCTTGATCTCCCGCTTAATCTTAAAGCAGTACCACTGGTAGGCCATATAGCCGAAGCACAGCAGGCAGATCACGTCCATAAAGGAATTAAAATCGTTCATCTTCCTCTCCTCCTACCGTATCCCCAAAAACTTCCGGATGGCCTGCTTCATCTCCCCGGGCTCGCATGTGGTCTTGTGGACCACCGGCGCCGTGCGGATCTCCTCCACGGCCCTGGGAATGGACAGGCCGGACATCTGTGACAGCTCGTCCGCCAGGGCGAAATCATCTTTGCCCTCCGTCCCGGCCCCAATGGCCTCCATCACGCTCCGCGTAAATTTGAAGGGGCTGGCTGTGGAAGCCACAAGCATCTTCCTCTTGTCCTTCCTCTCCGCCCGGTATTTATCCGCAGCCGCTGCCGCAACCGCCGTGTGGGTATCCAGCACATAGCCGGTATCCTCGTATACCTGGCGGATCTTGGCTGCCGTCTCCTCCTCTGTGGCAAATTTCCCGGCAAAGATGGCCAGCTGCTCCCGCATCTGGGGTGTGACCGTATAGCTTCCACCCTCCGCCAGCTGCCCCATAAAATCCCTGCAGCGCCCGGCATCCTCGCCCGCAATCTTGTAGACCAGCCTCTCCAGGTTGCTGGAGATCAGGATATCCATGGACGGGGAGGAGGTCAAGACGAACTCCCGGTTCCTGTCATAGGTCCCCGTCTCAAAAAAGTCATAGAGCACCTTGTTCTCATTGGAGGCGCACACCAGCTTCCCGATCGGCAGGCCCATCTCCCGGGCATAGTAGGCTGCCAGTATATTGCCGAAGTTGCCCGTGGGCACCGTCACATTTAATTCCTCTTCCGGGAGAAGCTCCTCGTTCTCCAGAAGCTTCACATACGCATACACGTAGTAGGCAATCTGAGGCACCAGGCGCCCAATGTTGATGGAGTTGGCGGATGAAAACTGGAATCCCGCCCGGTCCATCTCCTTGGCCATCTCCCGGTCGCCGAACACTTCCTTGACGCCAGTCTGCGCGTCGTCGAAATTGCCGTGGATGCCCGCCACAAAGGTGTTGTCCCCCTTCTGGGTCACCATCTGCTTCTCCTGTATCGGGCTGACCCCATCCTTCGGATAGAAGACGGCAATCCTCGTCCCTGGAACGCCGGCAAACCCGGCGAGGGCAGCCTTCCCCGTATCCCCGGAGGTGGCCGTGAGAATTACAATCTCATGGTCCACGCCGTTCTTCCTGGCAGCTGTGGTCATCAGGTGGGGAAGGATCGACAGCGCCATGTCCTTGAAGGCGATTGTCGGGCCGTGGAACAGCTCCAGGAAATAAGTGTTCCCCACCTTTGCGATGGGCGCAATCTCAGGCGTATCAAATTTCCCATCGTACGCCCTGCGGATGCAGTCCCTCAGCTCCTCCTCCGTGAAATCTGTCAGGAACAGCTTCAAGACCTGGTAGGCGATCTCCTGATACGATTTGTTCACCAGTTCTGACGGGTGCAGGTCCATCCTGGGGATATATTCCGGCACGAACAGCCCGCCGTCGTCGGACAGCCCCTTCAGTATCGCCTGAGACGCCGTCAGTTTGATATGATCGTTCCTCGTACTTTTATACAGCAGTTCCATATGATTCTCCTCGCCTTTCTCTCCTTCGCCGTCCGGGCCGGCGCACTGGCCGCCGCGTATTGCCTGTCACAGCGCACTTCTTCCAACAAAGCGAATTATAGCATATTCCCTGCCGCAGCACAATAGTACAATCCGAAAGCCCGTGCAAAGGCTTCCTGGAATTTTACATAAAAAATTCGTGCCCTCCGTGAGCCGCCACCTTGGTCAGGCTGCGGTCAAACCACCCCATGTTGGAGCTGGAGGCGAAGCTTCTCGCCGCAAAATACAGGGCGCCGCAGGAGTAGTCCTCCCCGGACAGGGCCCGGCGGACCGCTTCCTCCGTCTCCGCCGACACCCGGACGCGGTTGATCTTCCCGCTGGATACCGGGGAAAACTGGCCGCTGGCGTAGACGACCCCCCGCACCGTATCCGGGAAGCTGGGATGCTCCACCCGGTTCAGGATGACATTGGCCACCATGATTTTGCCCTTCATGTCCTCCCCCGAGGCTTCCGCCTCCACAATCCGGCAGAGCGTATTGTAGTCCTCCGCGTCGTACACCGTCCTGGCGTAGGCCTCTGTCATGACTTCCTTGACCGCGCCCTCCATATTCTCATACCGGTAAGAGCGGGAGGCCGTCCCCACCTGGATGCCTGCCTCCACGTCGCTGACAAACCCAGCTGCCAGCAGGCCGCACAGGAGAAGCCCGGCAAGGGACACTCCGGCTGCCTTTCTCCTCCAACCTCTATCTTCCGTATATTGTCTCATGCATAATTTCATGATTCCGTCACTCCTTACAGGTTGCTATTATGTCACACTTTCGTAACATTGTTAATATCCTTTTAATATTTTCAGCGACTTAATCAAATTTTATGCACATGCAAATAAAAAAATTCCTCTTTTTTACAAAGGTTTTTTCACCAATTTTCTACTTGTTCGTTAATTTAACGTCAATTTTCGTCAAAAAAATTCCCCGGGGCATCTTTCTGCCTCCGAGGAATTTTAATATTTCTGTAATATTTTCCCTGCTATTTCACCAGATCTGCGAACGCCGCCTGGACAAATTCTGCCAGCGCCTCCGGGTTCAGGAAGACCTGTTCTCCCCGCACGCCGCCGCTCACTGCGATCTCTTCATATAATATAGCCGTCTCATCTATCCAGGTGGGGAATTTCTTCTTCATCCCGACAGGGGAGCAGCCTCCCCGGATATAGCCGGTGACTGGAAGCAGCTCCTTCATGTGGATCATCTCCACCTTCTTCTCCCCCGCCGCCTTGGCCGCCTTCTTCAGATCCAGCTCCTGATCCACCGGGATACAGCAGACGAGATAGCCGTTCTTCTCCCCCTTCAGCACCAGGGTCTTAAAAATCTGCTCGCAGGGCTCTCCCAGCGCGCAAGCCACATGGACGCCTGACAGGTCGCTCTCGTCCACCTCATACTCCACCGTCCGGTAGGGGATTCCCGCCGCATCCAGAAGCCTCATGGCGTTTGTCTTCTTCTTGTCCATCTTCTCCTCACCGTATCCGAAAGTCCAGCTCGTGCACGGGCGCAAGCTTCTTCTCCTCGTAGCTGGTAACCCGTATCAGCCCTCTGCCCCGCAGGAGCCTTCCCACGAAGAGATCCAAGTCTTCCGGGAACCCCTGCACCTCCAGCTCCACGCTGCCGTCGCCCAGGTTGCGCACCCAGCCGGTGAGATGGCAGTCCGCCGCCGCACGGGAGGCAAACCAGCGGAAGCCCACGCCCTGTACGATCCCGTCCACATGGATATATTTCCTGACTTTACCTTCCAGCGACATGGAGCCCTACGCGTTCTCCTGGGCGTTGATGTAATTCACCAGGCCCCCGGCGCTGATAATTCTCTGCATGAACTCCGGGAAAGCCTGCCCCTGGAACTGGGTGCCCTTCGTACGGTTGTAGATGACGCCGCTGTCGAAGTCCACCTCCACCTCGTCGCCGGCCTCGATCCCCTCCGCCGCCGCTTTGCACTCGATGATCGGCAGGCCGATGTTGATGGCATTGCGGTAAAAAATCCTGGCAAAGGTCTCCGCGATCACGCAGCTGACCCCGGCCTCCTTGATCACAATCGGGGCGTGCTCCCTGGAGGAGCCGCAGCCAAAGTTCTTGTTGGCCACGATGATGTCGCCCTTCTTCACGTTCCGGATGAAATCCTTGTCGATATCCTCCATGCAGTGCGCCGCCAGCTCCGCGTAGTTGGTAATATTCAGGTACCTGGCCGGGATGATCACGTCGGTGTCCACATTGTCTCCATATTTAAATACTTTTCCCTGTGCTTTCATTGCTACTCTTCTCCTTCCTATCGCCTTATGCCTCTTCCAGCTCGCAGGGGCAGGAAATCTTGCCTGTCACAGCGCTGGCCGCCGCCACTGCCGGGCTTGCCAGGTAGATCTCAGATGTCACGTCCCCCATGCGCCCCACAAAGTTCCTGTTTGTCGTGGAGACGCACCGCTCTCCCGAGGCCAGGATTCCCATATGGCCTCCCAGGCACGGTCCGCAGGTGGGTGTGCTGACAATCGCGCCGCTCTCAATGAAGGCCTGCACGTAACCCTCCTTGATCGCGTCCAGGTAGACCTGCTGGGTGGCCGGGATGACAATCACCCGCACGCCGGGAGCCACCTTATGGCCTTTCATGATCTCCGCCGCGATCCGCAGATCCTCCAGGCGCCCGTTGGTACAGGAGCCGATCACCACCTGCTGGATCGGGATGTCTCCCACCTGGTCAATGGTCTTCGTGTTCTCCGGCAGATGGGGGAAGGACACGGTGGGCTTCATCGCCGAGAGGTCAATCTCGTACACCTCGTCGTACACGGCGTCCTCGTCCGCCTCGTAGATTGCAAACTCCCGCACAGAGTGCTCCTGCATGTAACGGATCGCCTTGCCGTCCACCGGGAAGATGCCGTTCTTGCCGCCGGCCTCGATGGCCATATTGGCGATCGTGAACCGGTCGTCCATGGACAGGTAGGAGATGCCGTCCCCCACAAATTCCATGGACTTGTAGAGCGCCCCGTCCACGCCGATCATGCCGATGATGTGGAGGATAATATCCTTGCCGGAGATATACTTGGCCGGCTTGCCCTTCAGCACAAATTTGATCGCGGAGGGCACCTTGAACCAAGCCTTGCCTGTGGCCATTCCCGCCGCCATGTCTGTGCTTCCCACGCCTGTGGAGAAGGCCCCCAGCGCGCCGTAGGTACAGGTGTGGGAATCCGCCCCGATCACCACGTCTCCGGCTACCACCAGCCCTTTCTCCGGGAGCAGGGCATGCTCGATTCCCATCTGTCCCACGTCGAAGTAATTCTTGATCTTCTCACGACAGGCAAATTCCCGCACGCACTTGCAGTTTTCCGCCGACTTAATATCCTTGTTCGGCGTAAAATGGTCCATGACCAGGGCGATCTTCTCCCTGTCGAAGACCCCCTCCTTGTCCATCTTCTCCAGCTCCTTCAAAGCCACCGGAGTCGTGATATCATTTCCCAGCACAAGATCCAGGTCCGCCTCGATGAGCTGTCCGGCTTCCACCTTGTCCAGCCCTGCATGCACCGCCAGGATTTTCTGTGTCATTGTCATTCCCATGGATAGTCCCTCCTATAAGATTTTCTTATCGCCGGCGCACAAGAAAAGATCCGTCTTGGCATACCGGCCCTATTGCCATCATAGCATAGTTCTTGCTATAATTGAAATACATATTATAAATATTAGCTATAACATACAGTTATATGAATCGTCAAGCAACCAACAACGAATGCCAGGCCGAAAGGCCGGAAAGGAAGTGCCAGCATATGGATGCCAATCTCTCCCTATACAAAATTTTCTGCACAGTGGCCAGCACCCGCAGCATCTCCCGGGCTGCCAAGGAACTGTACATCAGCCAGCCTGCCATCAGCAGGGCCATCCAGAAGCTGGAGGCCAATCTCGGCGCCGCCCTCTTCCTGCGCACAAGCCGGGGAGTCTCCCTCACCCGGGAGGGGGAGCTGCTCTATAGCCATGTGGCAGACGCCTTCACCTCCATCTCCCGCGGGGAGGAGGCTCTGCGAAGGGAGCTGTCCGGGCAGAGCGGCACGCTGCACATCGGCGTCAGCTCCACCCTGTGCAAATACCTCCTCCTGCCGTATCTGAAGGGTTTTATACAGGAGAACCCTTCCATCCGCGTCTACATTGCCTGCCAGTCCACCGCCCACACGGTGCGGATGCTGGAGCAGCACCAGCTGGACCTGGGCCTGATCGCCTACCCCGGGCCGCATCCCCAGCTCACCTTCCAGCCCATCGGCGAGATCCATGACGTCTTTGTGGCCACCTCCGGCTATATGCGAAACCTGGGCCTGCCCAAGGGCGCGGACACCTCCGTCATCTTTGCCTCCGCCACCATTATGCTGCTGGACAAGGAAAATATCACCCGGCAGTACATCAACGACTTCATGCTGCAGAACCATATCGAAGCCCCCAACTTCCTGGAGGTCACCGACATGGATCTGCTGATTGAGTTTTCCCGGATCAGCCTGGGCATCGGCTGCGTCATACGGGAATTTGTCCAGGAGGACTTGGAAGCAGGCCTGCTCACGGAGATCCCGCTGGATATCCCCATCCACACCCGCGCCGCTGGCTTCTCCTACAAGAAGTCCCCTGCCCTGTCCGGGCCCCTGCAGCGTTTCCTGGACTATTTTGCAAGGCAGGGGGCGCTGTTCCCCTCCGCGCCTTTCGTCAGCCAGCCGTCTCTCCATGCGCCGGCCTGATGCACAGCCGCAGGATCCCGCCCTTCTGTTCATGCCCGGTATCCCACAGGCTGGATAATAGGGCCGTGTACCGCTCGCCGTAGGTGCCGTAGACTACCCGCAGCCCTTCCCCGGACTCCTCATAGCCGGTGAGGAGGAACCAGTGCCAGGTGATCTCGGAAAACTGCGGATCCTGGTGCCGCAGAAGCAGGAAGGGCATGGGGATGCCCCTGCGGATCCCCTCCCGCACAAAGGCTTCCGCCTCCTCCTCCGGGGCGTCCCCGCCCAAGCTCTCTGCCTCCAGCAGGAACTTCCCTCCCGTCTCCTCCCGGAGATAGCGGGACAGCCCTTCCGTGTAGGTGGACAGGCGGCTGATTCCCCCCGCCCGGGGCTTCAGGTACGGCCGCATCCTTTTGCCCAGCAGGTTGAAATCGGCCTTGGTCGGCCTTCCTATATCGTAGGGGTAGAGTGCCCTGCAGCCCTCCCGGTACAGCGCGTGGTACAGGAGAAGCTCGCAGGCCGTGGCGGCCGCACAGCCCCCAAAGCGCATAGAAAAATACGAGAACCATTCCTGGTCCCCGCCGTAATGCCCCTCAATATCCAGATATTTCAGTTCTTCCCTCATCTCTGTCCTCTCCCTTGCGCAGTCCTCAGATATTTGCGCAATCCTCAGATATTTGCGCAGTCCTCAAATATTTGTACAGTCCTCAAATATTTGCACAGTCCTCAGATATCCAGCCGCAGCTGCACCTCTTCCTCTGCCTCCGCCTTAAAGTCCTCCACCTGCTCCGGCCTCATCACCGGCAGCTCATCCAGCGACTGCACGCCGAAGCAGCGCAGGAACTCCTCCGTCGTCCCGAACAGAAGAGGCCTTCCGGGGGCGTCCAGCCTCCCCACCTCCTCCACCAGGTTATACTCGATCAGGCGGTTGATCGCGTGATCCGACTTCACGCCCCTGATCTGCTCCACCTCCAGCCTGGTCACCGGCTGCTTATACGCCACGATGGACAGCGTCTCCAGCAGTACGTCTGTGAGCACCGGCTTCTTCGGCTGGGCTGCCACCCGCACAACCGCCTCGTAGCATTCTGCCTTCGTGCACATCTGGAAGGAATTGTCCAGCTCAATGATCCGGATTCCCCTGTCCTCCGCCTCATATCTGTCCATCATGTTGTGGATGAGCCTGCGGGTCGTCTCCTCGTCATGCTCCACCGCCGCTGCCAGGCGGGACAGCTCCACGGAATCTCCCATTGTGAACAGTATGGCCTCTATCGCCGCCTCAAGCTTTCCAATATTCATGTCTGTCCTCCGTCCCCCTGACCCATCTCATCTTCCGTCCAGGCCTCCAGCGGCCCTTCCCCTGTATATTCCATGTCGATATCGCCGAATATCTCCTGCTGGCACACATGCAGCCGGCCGCCCTTGACCAGCTCCAGCACCGCCAGGAAGGTGACGATCTTGTGCATCTTCGTCCTCTGGCCCTCCAGCAGCTCTAGGAAGCTGAACCGCCCTCTCTCCCTGGCATACCGGTCCAGGAACTGAAGCTTCTCGCTCAGGCTGACCTCTTCCCTCTCCAATTTTCCGAACCGGCTCCTCACCGGGTCGATCTTGTCCTCCTGCCTTTTCAGGACAGACTGGAACACCTCGTGGAGCCTTGCAAGGGTCAGATCCCCCAGCAGCGCCTCCACATCCACCGGCTCCTGGTAATCCCGGATCTCCTCCGGGAGTGTGGGCGGCTTGAACAGGGCCTTCTCCGCGTCCATCATCCGGTCCCTGAGATCCAGGGACAGGGACTTATACATCTTGTACTCCAGCAACTTCTCCACCAGCTCCTGCCTGGGATCCTCCTCCTCGCCCTCCTCGTTCTCCTCAGCCGGAAGGAGCATCCGTGCCTTGATGCTCAGGAGCGTGGCGGCCATCACCAGGAATTCGCTCATAATGTTCAGATCCTGCCGCTTCATCTGGTCAAGATAGTCCATATATTGGTTTGTGATCTCCGCGATGGGGATATCATAAATATTTACCTTATTCTTATCAATCAGGTGGAGCAGAAGATCCAGCGGGCCTTCAAATGTCTCCAGCTTTACCGACAATTCCAAAGATGTCTCTCCTTTTCCCGCGCCACGCTCTCCCCTGGAATCCTTTCCTGGGGCCTGCCCCTCTGACGCGCCTCTCTTCCGTCACGGCTGCCTGGGAGGCAAAAGCTTCACCACGATCAGCTCCGGGCGGTTCATGATCCGGATGTTCACCGTGTGGGAGCCGAGCCCGCGGCTCACAATCATATGCCGTCCCCCGATCAGGTAATCGCCCCCGTCATATTTGGGGAAAAGGCGAAACTGCGGGGAGATAACCCCTCCCAGCTTCGGCAGGCGCACAATCCCCCCGTGGAGGTGGCCGCTCACGGTCAGATCCGCCCCCCACTTGGAGTAAGCCTCCCCATAGACCGGGTTATGCGCGATCAGGATGTTAAAGCAGCGCTTATCCGCCTCCCCCAGCGCATGTGTCAGCTGCCGGCTTGTCAGCTCCAGGCAGCAGCATTTCCGGTAATAGCTGGCCTCCAGGGAATACCCGTAAATGTTCACATAGGTCCTGCCTGCCGGCACAACCGCCTTGTCGTTGATCAGGAAATGGACGCCCGCCCTCTTCAGGCGGCTCTCATACTCCTGGTACATGTCCCCGTACACCATCGGGTTGCGGCGCAGCCTGTCCTCATGGTTCCCGTTGCCGTAGTAGACCGGGTATCTCCGGGCAAGCTCCGACATGAAATGGATGGCGGGCTCCATGGTGGCCTTCGGCTTCCCCACCAGCATATCCCCCGCACACAGGATGAAATCCGGCTCCAGCATGTCCACCGCGCACAAAAGCCCGGCGTTGCCCCTTCCGTACACCTGGTTGTGCAGGTCCGCCACGAGAACCGCCGTCACCGGCCTCTCATTTCCCTTAAAAAATTCCGATGTGACGGTATACTCTGTAATCTGAAATTTTCTGGCAAATAACCCCATATCTCCACCACTTCCGCGACGTACCTATGCCGCGCATGGCAATCCATGCGCAGCATTGTCATTATAGCACAGTTCCCGCTATAAATAAAGAAAATTGTACGCCCGGCAGTCTCCCCGAAGGATTCCTGCCTTCCGGTCACGGGAGCAGGGTTTCCCCAAGTTTTTTCAGATAATCGGCATACCCCGCCCGGGGCACGTCCTGGACGGCTCGCACCGGCACCTCGCCGATCACCTGGCCCCCCAGCTTATAGGTAATGTTCCCGATCACCTGCCCCTTTTCCACCGGCGCTTCCAGCTCTGCCGCCAGCACAGTCTCCCGGGTCACACCGGCCGGGTTTTCCCCTCCCGTACACAGGTATGTAAAAGGCCCTTCAAATCCGGCCTCCACATAATCCTGCAGGCTTCCCGTGACAGGCACCGGCTCCAGCAGGATGTCCTCCATCGTATCCTCGTACAGGCTGCAGCTGGCAAAGCCATGGTTCAGAAGCTTCTCTGCCTCAGAAAAACGCGCCTTATAGTCCGGGGCCGCCATCACCACCGCAATCAGATGCACGCCGTCCCGCACCGCCGTGGCGGAGACGCAGTATTTGGCCAGGCTTGTGCTCCCCGTCTTCAGTCCCTTACAGCCCTCATAGGTTTTCAGCAGCTTATTTGTGTTGGCCAAGCCGAATTCCTGGGAACCTTGGGCCGTCACATGGGTAATATTTTCCATCCATATTGTGGAGTAGTCGTAGACCTGGGGATACTTGGTTACAAGCTCCCGGCTCATGATGGCCACATCCCTGGCGGACACCACGTGCGTGGGGGAGTCGGTGAGTCCGCAGCAGTCCTCAAAGTTCGTATTTTCCATTCCAAGCCCCTTCGCCCGCTCGTTCATCTGCCGGACAAATTCCTCCTCACTCCCGGCGATGTACTCGGCCATGGCCACTGAGGCGTCGTTGCCGGAGGCGATGACGATGCACTTGATCAGCGTCTCCACCGTCTGCACCTCCCCCTCCTCCAGGTATACCTGGGAGCCCCCCATGGATTTGGCGTAGGCGCTGGTGGTCACCTCGTCCTGGAGGCTGATCTTCCCGTCCCGCAGCGCGTCGAAAATCAAGATCAGCGTCATGATCTTGGTGATGCTGGCCGGGCTCAGCCTCTCGTCCGGGTTCTGCTCATAGATCACCCTGCCGGTGGCCGCCTCCATCAGGATTGCAGACCGGGCCGTCAACCCCAAGTCTGTCTGGGCGGCCGGTTCCTGCACATCTGCTTCCTGCACGGCTGGTTCCTGCCCGGCTGGTTCCTGTCCGGCTGGTTCCTGTCCAGCTGGTTCCTGCCCAGCTGGTTCCTGCACGGCTGGTTCCTGTCCAGCTGGTTCCTGCACGGCCTCCTCCTGCCCGGCTTGTTTCTGTCCGGCTTGTTCCTGGGCTGTCTTCTCCTGCACGGCTGATTCCTGTCCAGATGGTTCCTGAGCTGTCTGCCCTTGTCCGGCCTGCCCCTGGGCGTTCATCTCCTGGGTCTCAGGTTCCTGGGCTGCGGCCGAAACCCCCGCCCCCGTCCACAGGAGAAGGGGCGCGGCCAGAAGAAACGCGTACAGGCGCACCCGGGCCTTCCTGCGGCTTCGATTTCTCACGATTCCTTCACCCTCCGCTGTTCCCGCGATCAATACCATCGTATTCCCCCAGGACGGAAAAAAGACCTCAGAATCCCTCTGAGGTCTTTCACTGCACATATTAGTTATATTTGCGCTTCCTTGCCGCTTCGGACTTCTTCTTACGTCTTACGCTCGGCTTCTCGTAATGCTCTCTCTTACGAATCTCCTGCTGGATACCGGCCTTCGCACAGTTCCTCTTAAATCTACGTAAAGCGCTATCTAAAGTCTCGTTCTCTTTCACAATTACGTTCGACATAGTCTCACACCTAACCTCCCTCCAGTTGCGTATTGTGCAGAATACAACTGTTTGGGTATTTTCATTGCACTAAACTATATTATAGCAGGTTTTTCCTAATCGTCAACCATTTTTTTGGCTCAGCTGGCCCTCCAGCACCTGGGCCGCCTTCTCCAGCGCCGTCGGTATCCCATCGGGGTTCTTGCCTCCTGCCTGGGCCATGTTCGGCCGGCCGCCGCCGCCGCCGCCCACGAGGGCCGCAATGCCCTTGATCAGGTTGCCGGCGTGGGCGCCCTTCTTCATGGCTCCGTCCGTGGCGGTGGCCATCAGGCTGACCTTGCCCTCGTGGACGGAGGCCAGCACAACCACGCCCTCGGACAGCTTATTCTTCAGCTGGTCGCCCAGATCCCGCAGGCCGTTCATGTCCACATCCTCCACGCGGGCGGCCAGAAGCTTCACGCCCCCCACCTCCTGCACCTGGTCCATCACGTCTCCCAGAGACTCCTGCGCCATCTTGGATTTCAGCGACTCGTTCTCGCCCGTCAGCTCCTTCACCTCTGCCTGCAGATGGCTGATCTTCTCTGTGACGCCCGCAGGGGTGGTCTTCAAAAGCCTGGCCGCCTCGTTAAGCCGCTCCTCAATCTCCTGGTAGTAGCGGAATACCCCGTCGCCCGTCAGGGCCTCGATCCGGCGCACGCCTGCGGCGATGCCGGACTCAGAGACAATCTTGAAGGCTGTGATCACACCGGTATTCTTCACATGGGTGCCTCCGCACAGCTCCACGGAAAAGTCTCCCATATTGACCACGCGGACGGTATCCCCGTATTTCTCCCCGAACAAGGCCATCGCACCGCTCTTCTTGGCCTCCTCCAGGGACATGATCTTCGTCTCCACCGGGAGCGACTCCTGGATCTCCCGGTTGACAATCTCCTCCACCCGGGCGATCTCCTCCTGGGTCAGAGCCTGGAAGTGGGTGAAGTCGAAGCGCAGCCGGTCGCAGGTGACCAGGGAGCCTGCCTGCTCCACATGGTTGCCCAGCACGATGCGCAGCGCCTTCTGCAGCAGATGGGTCGCGCTGTGGTTCTTGCCGGTATTCACCCGGTTGTCCGCATCCACGGTGAGCGTCACCCGGTCTCCCACCTTGAACATGCCTCTCTTCACCACGCCCACATGGCCGACCTTGCCGCCCAGAAGCTTGATCACGTCCTGCACCTGGAACTCTGCGTCCGGCAGGGTAATGGAGCCGATGTCTGCCTGCTGGCCTCCCATTGTGGCGTAGAACGGCGTCTCCTCCACAAAGATCGTGGCCTTCTCCCCCTCGGTGATGGCCTGCACCACAGCCTCCTCGGTGGTAAGCACAGTAACCGGCGATTCCCAGGTCAGGTTCTCATAGCCCACGAACTCTGTGGTGACAGCCGGGTCGATCTCCTCGTACACGGTGGCGTCCGCCCCCATGTAGTTGGTCGTCTTCCTGGCCTTTCTTGCCTTCTGGCGCTGTTCCTCCATCTCCTTCTTGAAACCGTCCTCATCCACGGAGAACCCCTTCTCTTCCAGGATCTCCTTGGTCAGATCCAGCGGGAATCCGTAGGTATCGTACAGCTTAAAGGCATCTGTCCCGGCCAGGGTCTTCGTCCCGGCCTTCCCCATCTCCTCCTCCAGGTCGGCAAGGATGCTCAAGCCCTGGTCGATGGTCTTATTGAACTTGTTCTCCTCCTCGGTCAGCACCTTGAAGATCATTTCCCGCTTCTCGTCCAGCTCCGGGTATCCGTCCTTGGAGCCCTCGATCACAGTCTCGCTTAAAGCTGCCAGGAACTGGCCTTCGATGCCCAGAAGCCTCCCGTGGCGGGCGGCGCGGCGCAGCAGGCGGCGCAGCACATAGCCCCGCCCCTCGTTGGAGGGCATGATGCCGTCGGAAATCATAAAGGTACAGGAGCGGATATGGTCTGTGATCAGGCGGATGGACACGTCCTTCTGCTCATCCGTCTCATACTCCACGCCAGCCATCTCGCACACCTTGTTGCGCAGGGCCTGCAGCGTATCCACATCGAAGATGGAGTCCACGTCCTGGACGACCACAGCCAGGCGCTCCAGCCCCATGCCCGTGTCAATGTTCTTCTGGTCAAGCTCGGTATAGTGGTTGTGCCCGTCGTTGTCAAACTGGGTAAAGACGTTGTTCCACACTTCCATGTAGCGGTCGCAGTCGCAGCCCACCGTGCATCCGGGCTTGCCGCAGCCATACTTCTCCCCGCGGTCGTAGTAGATCTCTGAGCACGGCCCGCAGGGCCCTGCCCCGTGCTCCCAGAAATTGTCCTCCTTGCCGAAGCGGAAAATCCGCTCCTTAGGGATGCCGATCTTCTTATTCCATATGTCAAAGGCCTCGTCGTCATCCAGGTAGACAGACGGGTACAAGCGGTCCTTGTCCAGGCCCACCACCTCCGTCAGGAACTCCCACGACCAGGCGATCGCCTCATTCTTAAAGTAATCCCCGAAGGAAAAATTGCCCAGCATCTCAAAGAAGGTGCCGTGGCGGGCTGTCTTGCCCACATTCTCGATATCGCCGGTGCGGATGCACTTCTGGCAGGTGGTCACCCTTCTCCTGGGCGGGATCTCCTGCCCTGTAAAATAGGGCTTCAGCGGAGCCATACCTGAATTGATCAGCAGCAGGCTGTTGTCGTTGTGCGGGACGAGCGAAAAGCTCTTCATCGCCAGATGTCCCTTGCTCTCAAAAAATTCCAGAAACATTTTCCGAAGTTCGTTTACACCGTACTTTTCCACTTGAGTTCCTCCTAAAATTGGACTGCCGCTATGCTCTGCAGGGCGTCAGCACACAAAATTCTTAAACACTGACGCTATTATAAAATTTATTAAAATCTTTGTCAATAAAGGAAAAACGCCGCGTCTCCTCTATAAAGGAAAAACGCCGCGCCTCCCCTATGCCCCCGCTCCCGGGTCCTCCTGCAGGTTCTCCCCGTCCGCCGCCGATGTGGCCAGCTTATCGCACCGCTCATTGTAGGCGTGGCCCGCGTGGCCCTTCACCCATATATAGGAGACTTGGTGGGGTTCCATCGCCTTCAGGAGCCTCTGCCACAGCTCCTGGTTCTTCACAGGCTCGTTCCCGCCCCTCTTCCACCCCTTCTTCACCCAGGCGTCCACCCAGTGCTGGTTGAACGCGTTGACCACATACTGGGAGTCGGAATACACCTCCACCTCGCAGGGTCGGTTCAGCGCCTCCAGGCCGGCGATCACCGCCATCAGCTCCATCCGGTTGTTGGTGGTGCGGCGGTAGCCTGCGCTGAGCTCCTTCTCGTGCAGATTTCCCCTGGTATCCACATAGGTTAAGACCGCCCCATATCCACCTGGGCCATCCGGATTGCCTCTGGCCGCCCCGTCTGTGTACAATTTTACCTTCATTTTCTTCCTCTCCTCCTTGTCCTGTATGCTACCTTAACAACTTTTTTATATTTCTTAAACTTTTTTTGTGAAAACCCTTTACATTTCCAGAATATCTGATATAATGAAGGTGTAAAGAAAACTTAACACACATTAAACACCCTTAACACACATAAAAAACTTTAACACCCATCGAACAAATTATTTTATCATAGAGAGTGAGGAGATCTATATGAAGGAAAGATTAGAACAGTTGAACAGCTACTTTACCGAGGACCTTAAGGATATCATCAAAGTTCCGTATGAGATCGACAGTTCTTACTTCGAGCGTACGCTGACCGTGAGAGTCACGAACCTGAAGACCGGCAAATCCTATCTCATGGCCTACATCAGGGGCAAGGAAAGAGCAGGCAACACCTTCATTGAATTATTCTACATCATGCCTCATTTCCAGAACCGCGGTTACGGTCATAAGCTCCTGGACTTCTACAGCCGCCTCCAGAAGGATTTCGAAGGGAAAGAGATCATCATGCTTAAGCCCATCCCCTTCCTTCCTGAGAGCAAGAACCTGACCGAATACTTCCGGCTGTACGCATGGCTCGGCAAGAAGGAGCACATGAAGATGACCCGCCGGCAGCTGATCCGCTTCTACAAATCCGCAGGGTTTGAGCCTGTCCGCCCGGACGACTTAAACTGCGAGATGCAGAGGGACCTGACCCTGATCTAAGCTGCCAATACCAACTACGGCAAAACTCTATTAAACATCCTTTCATAGCCTTAGAGCTGCAATAGAAACGTCTGGGGAACTCCCTTAACCTTCCTGGTTAAGGGAGTTTCTCTATGCCCGCAGGCGTTCAGCCCAGCTCCCAGGAGCCGCTCTCCAGGAAATGCTGCGCCCTCCTCCTGGCATTCTCCACAATGTCCTGCCCGTAGCCGATGAGGGCCAGCAGGCGGATAGCGTTGCGGCTCGTGGAACGCCCCTCCAGCAGCCGGTAGGAAAAGTGGATGGCGTCCTCCCGCACTTCCTCGGTAAAATGATAGTTCTCATAAATCTTTTCCAGAAGATACGTCAGCTCAATGTCGTGGGTCGCGGCGAAGCATATGGCGCCGGGAGCCCTGAGCGTCTTCAGCACCTCCGTGGACGCAGCGATGCGCTCCACCGTGTTCGTCCCCCGCAGCACCTCGTCCACCATGCACAGCACATGGGCTCCCCCGGCAATCCGGTCAAGGATCCGCTTCATCGCCTTGATCTCCTTGATATAGTAGCTCTCGCCGCTTGCAAGGTCGTCCCGCAAAGCCATGGACGTATAGATCTCAAAGTAATCCCCCTCATACTCCCTGGCCGTGGCCGTGCACACCGTCTGTCCCAGGACCGCGCACAGGGCGGCGGATTTCAGGAACGTGGATTTTCCCGAGGCGTTGGAGCCAGTGATCAGCACCCCGCCGCCTGTACCGATGTCATTTGCCACCGGTTCCTCCAGCAGGGGATGGTAGAGCTCCCGCGCCCAGAACCCCGCGCCCCCGAGCTGGGGCCTGGCGTAGTAGGGAAGGCTCTGCCGCCAGGAAGCCACCGACTGCATGGCGTCCAGCAGCCCGATCGTCTCCACCGCCTTCTCCATCTGCCCCCGGTTTCTCTGATAGGTGTCCAGCATGGAGTTGAACTTGATAATGTCCAGGTGGAAAAACATCCGGAAGTAGTCCAGAATGCTCTCCGCCAAGCTTCCCACCAGGTTCGGCCCTGTCTTCAGCAGGAAGATGTGCCTGCGGAAGCTGGCAAACGCCTCCCCGGCCTCCTCGAGCTGCTCCATGTACTTCTCCAGCCCGCAGAGCCGTTTTTCCCGAAGCCTTCTCGCCTCCTCCAGCAGTCCCACCAGGTAGAGAAGGCAGTGGATGTACGGGCGGTCCTTGCCCATCTGCCGGTAGTAGGTGCCCACATTGACTCCCAGCATGGCGAGAAAAGCCAGGATCCCGGTGGGGGCGTCGATGCACAGCCAAGCCACCGACGCCGCTCCCAGGACGGCCAGGGCCACATGGAGCGCATTGCTGCGCCTGCCCAGGCTGTAGAGGAGCTCCATATACTCTATCACGGAAAATCCCCGGATCCGTCCCATATGCCTGAGGGACAGGCACAGCGCCTCCCGCTCCTTCTCCTGGCGGCCGAAATAGTCTGCCAGCCAGTTCCTCTCCGCAAGCTCCTCCCCGGAGAGCTTCGGCCTGCGCAGCAGGTCGTACAGGTATTCCTCCCCGATGGAGGAATAGCAGCGGTTGACGCTGGCGTACACCTCATCCATGTCCAGGTCGTTCCAGGTGATATCGTCCAGGCAGAAGCCCGCCCCTCCTCCCAGGCTGTTCCTTTTCCGGTAATAGCCGGACAGCTTCTCCAGTTCTCCCGGCGCGTACTCCCTCGAGGCGTCCTTCCCGTAGGAGCTTCGGATCTCCCGCAGGAAGCGCGCCTCCCTCCTCCTCTCATCTGCCCGGAGCTTCAGGAAGATAAGGAGGATGGCCGCCGCCAGTATTCCTATAAGAATTAGGCTCTGCACCAGGCTGCTCATCTTGCGTCCCCCGTATCCAGGCAGACCATGCCTGGCCTTTCAATCTCTGCGATCTGTCCGCGGTACGGGCTGGAAACGTCCATCGCCTTGAGCCTGCCAATCACCTCATAGCTGTCCCACATATGCATGGGGATGGCATGCCGGGCTCCCACCTGGCGCATAAAGGCGTCAAAGCCATAGTAGAACTGTCCCTCCTGCCTGGGATCCAGGACGAGGAAGGCGGCGTCCAGCCTATGCCTGCCCAGCAGCCCTCCAAGCCGCTCCAGCTCCTCCCGGTAGCTCCTCTCCATATAGGCATTGTCCTCCTCAGGTTCCCCCTCCCAATGCCACCAGTTCAGATCCCCGGCGTGGTAAATCCTGGTATCTCCCGCAGTCACCAGGAAGGCGAGGCCCTCGTCGTTGGAGCGCAGCGTCTGGACGCGCAGATTCCCCACTCTCTGGTCGGTGTGGGCGCCCAGCCTCAGGATGCCCGCCTCCCCCGGGCTTCCCGTCCCAAGACCCGCGTCCCTTCTCACCGCCTTCTCCCGCACGCTGTCCGAGAGGACATAGGTCACCTCCCGGCCGCTCTTCCTCCAGGAAAAAATAGCCGGGTTATAATGGTCCGGATGGCTGTGGCTCACAAAGACGGTCAGCCGCTTGCCTCCCAAATCCGGGAGCTCTCCCCGGTAATAGTCGAACACCAGCGCCTCCTCCTTAAGCTCCACGGCGAAGCCGCTGTGGTACAAATATGTCACCCGCATCCTGGGTTCTCCTCCTCTCCGCTCTCTCTGATTTTCCATGTCTGCCCATGCCCTCTAATATTCGATGCCGGCGCGGGCTTTCACCCCCTCCCGATAAGGATGCCGCACACATTCCATACGCGTCACGTAGGACGCCAGGGCCAGAAGCCTCTCTCCGGCCCTCCTCCCCGTCAGCACGACCTCAAGCCCTGCCGGCTTTTCCTCGAGAAATGCGGCCAATTCCTCTTCCTCCAGCAGCCCCGCCTCCGACGCGGCCAGTGCCTCATCCAGCACCAGCAGCCCATCTCCCATGCGGACAGCCTCCTGGCAGGCCTGGGCCAACAGCTCCCGGTAGGCTTCCCCGGCCTTGCGCCGCTCCGCCTCATCCATGGCGAAGGTAAAGCCGAAGGACCTTGGGCACACCAGCACGCGGACGCCGGGCAGCCCGCCCAGCAGCGGGATCTCCGAGGAGCTTCCGTCCTTCAGGAACTGCACAAACAGCACGCGCCCCCCGCTCCCCGCATACCGCAGGGCAAGCCCAGCCGCCGCCGTCGTCTTCCCCTTGCCGTCCCCACAGTAAATATGGATGAGTCCCAGGCGCTTTCCGGCCCCTGCCCAATCTCCTTTTTCCATCCTATCACACTCCCTTTCTCTCCACAATCCCCCTTCTGCCAAGGGCCGCCCTACAGCAGGCCGGCTCGGGCGGCTGCCCAGAGCAGAGCAAGCCTTACCGCCAGCAAAAGCAGGAAGCCCAGCAGGCAGGCTGTGATGTGCAGCCGGTTTGCCCGCGGGATATCCTCCGCCTCGATGGGTCTTAGCCCGTCGCCGATGGACGGCTTGTGCACCACCCTGCCAAAATAGCTGGCGTCCCCGGCAAGCTTCAGGTGGAGCGCCCCGGCCATGGCAGCCTCTGTCTGGGCGGAGTTGGGGCTTGCATGCCTGCGCCGGTCCCGCTGGAAAATCCGAAAGGCCATCCGCCCGTCCTCCCCGCACAGGAAAGCGGCGGCCACCAGGAGCAGTCCGCAGAGACGGGAAGGCAGGAAATTGACCGCATCGTCCAGCCTGGCGGCGGCCGTCCCGAAGCGCCGGTAGGTATCGTTTTTGTACCCCACCATGGAATCCATCGTGTTCACCGCCTTGTAGAGGAGCAGCGGCAGGCTCCCCCCGAGGAACAGGAAGAACAGAGGCGCCAGGCCGCCGTCGGAGCAGTTCTCCGCCACCGTCTCCACACACGCCCTCTCCACCCCTGCCTCGTCCAGCGCCTCCGTGTCGCGCCCCACAATCATGGACACCGCTCTCCTCGCAGCCGCAAGGCCTTCCTTCTTCAGCGCCCAGTATACCTTCATGCTCGCCGTATACAGCGACCTCACCGCCAAGAGCTGATAGCTCAGCAGGCACTCGAAGGCGAAGGACAGCAGAGGGGACACCCCATGGCAGGCATAGACCGCCAAAAACCAGCAGGCGGACGAGGCAAGCAGCACCAGCGCCGCCAGGACAGCGCCCAGGACAGTCTCAGCCCTCTCCCGGCTCCTGTCCCCGGCCCTCCCCGCCAAAGCCGCCAGAGCCCGCAGGCGGACGTCCAGGCAGCTGATCAGGCGGCCCAAGAGGCGCACCGGATGGGGAAGCCAGGCCGGGTCTCCCAGCAGGAGATCCAGCAGGAAGGCTATGGAGGCCACGGCCACGACCCTCATGCCTCCCCCTCCCTATAGAGGAGCACAATCCGCCCTCTGCCCGCATCCCACCGCGCCAGCCAGCCTTCCCCGTTTCCGGCCTGACGCCCGTAGAAATCTCCTGCGGGCTCTGCCAGCTCCTCCAGCAGGTAGAGGAAGGTCCCGCCGTGCGCCACCAGGGCGGCCCGTTCCCAGCCTTCCCTCTGGCACCGGCCCGCCAGACGCCGGAATCCTGACACAATCCGCTCTCTCACAGCCTGGGCATCCTCCCCTCCCGGAGCCGGAAGCCTTCCCGCACTGGCAATCCACTGCCGGTAGGACGGCAGTTCCCTCAGCTCCCCGTAGGTTTTGTACTCAAAAAGCCCGAAATCCGTCTCCCGGAACTCCTCCATCTGGATCTCCTGGATTCCAGGCCACACCAATTCCGCCGTCTGCACACAACGGCGCATCGGGCTTACAAAGACCGCCTGCGGATGAAATCCGGCAAAAAGCCTCTTCCCCTCCAGGGCTTTCCTCCCCCCTGGGCTCAGCTCTTCGTCCGTCCTCCCCACATAGCGGCCCTCCTCATTTCCCCTCGTCCTCCCATGCCTCAGCAGGGCAAGCTCCAGACAAAACATAGCTCCCGTATCCATCCTCATCTGCTCCCGTATCTATCCTCATCTTTTCCTCATCCCTTTAATTTCCGCCCGAGCCCGCACACCACCCGGTATACCTCCTGGGCTCTTGCTGCCAGCTGGCACAAAAGCCGGCCCGTGCGCTCCCGGTATTCTCTCTCGGCGCGCTCTGCCGGGATAATCCCGCAGCCGATCTCATCCGAGATGATCCAAATCCCAGGATTCTTCTCCAGCATCCGGTCTATCAGCTTCTCCGGCTCCCGGCCCGCCAGCAGTTCCCGGCGGACAAGGCAGTGAAAGCGGCACAGCACCCGGCAGCGGTACAGCTCCTCCTCCCGGCAGGTCTCCCCGTCCGCCACGCTTTCGGCCTCCTCATAGGCCTCCCCTGTATGCCGCCTAAGCCAGTCCAGCTTCCCCTGTCCGCACCCTCCTACCACAAGGCGCATATGCAACACTCCTCTCCCGCTCTGAAATCTAATCTCCCGCAGCATACTGCCCGGAATCCTGAGCTACAGCCCCGCCGCAGCTGCCGCAGCCCAGGCCGCCAGCATGGCCAGCTCGCACAGCTGCAGGAAGTATCCAGCCAGGTCGCCGGTGATCCCGCCAAACTCCCTCCGGCTCATCCAGCGGTAATATCCGAAGACAGCCAGCGCCGCCGCCAGCATCCCCGCGCCCGGCAGCGGGGCCAGCAGCAGCATCCCCAGGGCGCTGGCCGCAAGCCAAGCCGCCAGCAGCACGGCGGACATCCTTCTCCCGGCTGCGGCCCGCTGGAAGCCAGCCGCCGTCCCATCCCCCCTGGCGTTGGGGAAGTACAGCACCGAGAGGCCGGAGAGCGCCCTCTCCAGCACCATCCCCAGGGCGAAGGCTCCCAAGGCCTCAAGGCCCGCCCCCCGCCTCAGGATCTCCTGCCAGAGCCCCGTGTAGAGCAGGAGGTAGCAGCCGCAGCCCAGCACGGCAAAGGCTCCTGCCCTGGAGTCCTTCAAAATCTCCAGCTTCCTCTCCCTGGAGCCGTAGGAGTGCCTGGCATCCAGGGTATCCATAAGCCCGTCCATATGGATTCCGCCGGTCAGGGCGATGGGCAGCAGCGTCAGCAGCACAGCCGTCAGGACTTCCCCCAGTCCCAGATGACGCCCCAGAAGGACCAAGCCTACTTCAGCCGCCCCTGCCGCCGCTCCCACACAGGGAAAAAAGGCCATGCAGAAGCCCATATTCTGCTCCGTCCACGCGATTGCCGGGACCGGTATCCGGGAATACATGGCAAAAGCGATCAACAGTCCCTGGAGCAGGCTTCCCCGCTCCTCCTTCTGTACCTTCTTCATCCCTACTCCGCCCCTCTCCTGCGCGCGCCGCTTCTGCGCACATAATCCGGCAGCCCGCACACCACCTCGATCACCTCGTCGGCCCTAAAGGCCAGCTCCCGGGCAAGACCTGCCAAGAGCCTGCGGTAGCTCTCCGTCTCTTCTCCATAGGAGCATCCGTCGCAGAACACATCCGCCGTCACCACAACCAGGTTGGCGCATTTGCCCTGCAGGAGGCGCAGCTCCTGCCCCACACGGCGCCCGGTGCTGGCTGCCCGCTCCCCGGCTGTCTCCCGGCTCGCCTCCCATCCCTGGGCAAACAGCTCGTTGGCCGCCAGGTTGGACAGGCACTCCAGCAGCACCGTGTCGTCCTGTCCCACCGCCGCCTGATCCACCCGCCGGTACCGCTCCTGCGTCTCGAACCCAAACTTCCGGCGCTGCAGGCGGTGGCGGGCAATCCGTTCCTGTGCCTCCGGCCCGGAGGGCTCCATGGCCGCCAGATAGACAAGCCTTCCTCCCGGGGCTCCTTCTCTCCAGAGCCTGGCGGCATACTGCTCTGCAAACTGGGATTTGCCGCTTGCGCTTCCCCCATAGATCAGCGTCAGCATCCCATCCCCTCCTCCTGTGCAAAGCGCAGGCACTGCCTGCGGAACTCCACCGCCAGGTCTGGGCAGCTATAATAGAAGAAATGGGGAAAACCGGCCAGCGTGCGCCGTTCCCTGCGCATGCAGGGCCAGCTCTTTCCGCCCGCAGGCTTCACGGCCAGGCAGCAACTTCCTGGGTCTGTGCTGTCCCAATAGTGGAACTCATGTCCCCGCGCGCCCGCTGTCCGGGAGGGCGTGGGTCCCTCTCCCTCCTGGGCCTTTCCTTCCCCCTCTGCGGCCTCTGTCCTGGGGGACACCGTCACATACCCGAACCTTCCAAGCCGGCCGGTGGGAAAGCCATGCCCGGCCAGTGCGCCGGCCATCTGGAAATGTTGCCCTGACGCATCCTCCAGCGTCTCCTGCAGATAGAGGAACCCGCCGCACTCCGCCAGGCAGGGCATCCCCCGCCTAATGGCCTCTCTCACGCTCCTGCGCATAGACGCATTGGCCTCCAGCCGCCCGCCGTACAGCTCCGGATAGCCGCCGCACAGGAGAAGGCCGGACAGCCCCTCCGGCAGCTCTCTGTTCTCCAGCGGAGAGAAATAGGCAATCTTGGCCCCCAGCATTCTCAATACTTCCACATTTTCCTCATACAGGAAACAGAACGCCTCGTCCAGCGCCACCCCCACCGTCCAGCCCTCCAGCTTTCCTGCCTCCTGGAGCGCCTCAATTTCTTCCGGCAGCCCGGGATCCAGGGGCGGCGCCTCCTCTGCCAGGCGCCTTAGCGCCTCCATGTCCAGCGTCCCTGCAAGCCTGCCGGCCACGCGGGAGAGCCTTTCCTGCCAGCCAGGGATCTCCTCCGGCGCCACAAGCCCCAGGTGGCGGCTCTCCATCCCCAGATCCCCCAGCTCCGGCACATAGCCGCACACGGCGATGCCCGGATATTCCCCCTCAATCAGCTGCTTCATCTGCGGGTAGAGAGCCGGGGAAAGCCGGTTCAGAATCACGCCCTGTATGCCGCTGTCCTGGCGGAAGCGCAGGAATCCCCCCAACACTGCTGCAGCAGAGGCGGCCCTTCCCTTGCAGTCCAGCACAAGGACCGCCGGTGTCCGCGTCCTCCGGGCCACTTCCCAGGTGCTCCCCTCCGCGCTGGCGCCTCCATAGCCGTCGTAATACCCCATGACTCCCTCCAGCACCGCAGCCCCGCCTCTGGCTCCCTTCGCCAGCAGCCAGCTAAGCAGCTCTCCCCTGGCAAAGAAGGGATCCAGCGTCCGGCAGGCAATTCCCTGCACGCTGCGGTGGAACATGGGGTCGATGTAGTCCGGGCCGCATTTGTACGCGCAGACCGGCGTCCCCTCCTGCTTCATCAGCTGCAGGAGGGCACAGGACAGGAGGGTCTTGCCGCTCCCGCTCTTTTCCCCTGCAATCAATACTCTTGGCAGCCTCACGTGCAGCCCTCCTCTGTCGTCTTCTCCCCTGGCCCCTGGAATATGAACAGGTAGACCGGGTTCTGCCCCCGCATCAGGTGCCTGCCTCCTGCATCCGCAGGCTTGGCCACCTGAACCAGGCAGATGTCCTCCTCCCTCAGTCCCAGCTCCCTGCGGCACTCCATCACCTGCGCCGCTGTCTCCAGCGTCACGGCATGGACGGCAATGACCACGGCGGGATTTTTCTCCAGCAGGGCTTTCAGGATGTCCTTAAGCCTTCCCCCGCTCCCCCCGATGAAGGCGTGGGTGGGCGCGGGGAGATTTTTCAGCGCCTCCGGCGCCCTCCCGTAGACCGGTACCAGGTTGGCCGTGCGGAACCGCAGCCGGTTCCTTCGGATGAGCTGGATGCCCTCCGCCTCCTGCTCCACGGCGTACACCCGGCCGTCATAGGCCTGCCTGGCCATCTCCACAGACATGCTCCCTGTCCCGGCCCCCACGTCGTAGACGACGCTGTCCGGGTTCAGCCCCAGCTTGCCCACCGTCAGGGCGCGCACCTCCGCCTTCGTCATCGGGACGCTCCCCCTCACAAATTCCCTGTCCGGGATTCCCAGCCGCACGGCGGCAGACGCCCGGGGATTGCATATCACCGCAGAGCACAGGCTCAAGTAGCGGTTTTTCAGCAGCTCCTCCGGCCGCCCCACGGTAATCTTCTCGTCCTCGTAGGAGAGGTTCTCCCCCACTGCCACCGACACGTCCTCCAGGCCGAAGTCCAGAAGCTCCCGGCACATCCGGCCGACGCTGTCCTCCCCGGCCAGCAGCACGAAGACAGACGGATGGGTGTCCACATAATAGACCAGGTTGCCCTCCCTGCCGTGGAGGCTGACCGTGGCCATCTCCTCCCCGGCCATGCCCAGGCGGGCGCACAGGTACGCCTTGCTGGAGATCCCGGGTACCGTCTGTACCCGGATTCCCGTCCCTGCAAGCGCCTCCCGGATAGCCGCCGCCCCGCTGTAAAAGCTGCTGTCGCCGGACAGCAGGACGCAGATCTTCTCATACTCTGGGTGTTCCCTCAGGCAGCGGAGAATCTCCTCCGGGAGATACCCTTCCCGCACGTCGCAGGCGTATCCGCGGGCCAGCTGGCACATGCGGGGGGCTCCCATGCACAAATCTGCCTCCGCCAGCGCCCGCTTTGCCTGGGCTGTCAGCGTCTCCTCGGAGCCGCAGCCGCAGCCTGCCAGCGTCACCTCGCGCTCTCCCCGCATATGATAGTATTCCTTCAGATACTCGTACATTTTCCTCAGGGAATACCCCTCCTCGGGAGAAGGCCGTCCCACAACGATGACCTGCGCGCCGGCCCGCCTCGCGGCCTCCATCTTCTCCTCAAAACCGCCTTCCCTTCCCCCATCCTTCGTCACAAGCCATTTGGCGTCCGCATGGCGCAGCATGGCCTCGTTCAGCTCCTGGGAAAAAGGCCCCTGCATACAGATGAGGCGGGCGCGCTCAAAACCCATATCCAGGCAGTCGGAGATGACCGCCGGGTCGGGAAGGATCCGGGGGCAGACACGGCTCCGGTAATCCACCAGCCTGCGGTATTTCACCAGCTCCTTGCTCCCGGTGGCCGCCAGGATATTGCCCTGGGTGTGGGAGAGGAAATCCACCGCCTCGTCCACGGAAGATACATGGATGCCCGCAGGGCCGCCCGCCTCTCTCCTGCACACGCGGATGTAGGGCACTCCGGCCCTTTCAGCGGCCAGCCGGATGTTTTCGCTGGCTGCCAGGGCATAGGGGTGGGTCGCGTCCACCACCATGTCATAGGCCTCCTCCCGCAGCAGCCCTTCCATCTCCGGCTCCTCGAGCCTGCCGGCAGATACCTGGACAAATTCTCCCTCCGGGATCATATCCCTCCCGTAATCTGTGGCCACACAGACCCTGGCGCGGATGCCGCTGCGCCCGCAGAAAGCCGCCAGCTCTCTCCCCTCCGTCGTCCCAGCAAACAACAAGATCTTCCGATTCAAAACCATATTCCTCTCTTTCTCTGGGCGGCGGCAGCCGTCACCGGCCCCACTGCCGTCTTGCCTGCGAGAAGCAGCCCCATGCCGCTTCCCTTCACTGCCGCCCGCTCGCACACATTGTCCGTCCCCACAGTGCGCAGGACAAGCTCCGAGGCGGCAAAATGGCCCGGCACCGCCTGCAGCTCCTCCGGGCGGAAGGTGCGGTAGGGGATCCTCCTCCTGCGGCAGTAGGCGAGGATGCCAGGTTCACCGGCCTTCTGGCTTACCGAGTAGAGCCCCTCCACATCCTCCTCGTCCGCCCCCAGGCGGCTGAGCACCTCCCGGACAGCCGCGCCCACCTGTTCCTCCTGCGCGCCCCTGCGGCAGCCCACGCCTACGCACAGGCTGCGGGGCGTAAGAAACAACGTGCGCTGCCAGGGCTTCCCCTGGCATTCTCCTTTAGTCTCCCCCGCGCTTCCAATCCAAATACCAAAAACAGGGAGATTTTTCTCCCCCTTCTCGTACCACCTCAGTCCTCCCGGCAGCTCTCCCTGCGGCCTCCACGCTGGCTCGCACCCGATTCCCACTGGTTCGCCCTCCAGGAGGGCCGCTGAAATTTCCCCTGCCAGTTTCCGGTCCGAGAGGCGCAGCCGGTTCTTCCTGGCGAATTCATCCACCGCGAACACGCCGTTCCCGTCGGTGGCTGTGGTGATGACTGCCTGCGCGCCCAGCCGGGCAGCCAGCCGCCGGGCAGCCTCATTGCCCCCGCCGCCATGCCCGGACAGAAGGGCGATCACATATCTTCCCTGCTCGTCAGCTGCCAGGACAGCTGGATCCCTCCACTTGTCCTTCAGCCAAGGAGCCACTGCGCGCACAGCGATCCCGCAGGCCCCCACAAAGACCAGCAGGCTGCTGTCCGCAAACCGCTGGCTCGTCCACTCCTCCAGGGAAGCCGGGGCCTTTGCCCCTTCCCCAGCCGTCCACCGGCCCATTCCGGCAAGCTGGGGCTGGAAGCCTTCCTCCCGCAGGCTCTCTGCAATTCTTCCGCCCATCCGGTATCCCGCCCTGGTAAAGGCGATCACCGCTGCTTTTCCTCCTGCCACTTTCCTCTCTCCTCCGCTCCCCGCATCGCAGCTTTTATCCATATCCACCGGCTGTCCCGCCTGTCTCCCGGGCCGCTTCGCCGGCTAACATCCGTGTACAAGGGGCAATACGCCCTTGGCACACCGGCGCTATCCTCTGCCGCATGCCTGCCCCCGGATCTTCTCCAGCAGCCTTTCCGCGCCGGAAGTCTTCCCCAGGATGCCGTATGGCTGGGAATACACCACCGCCTCCGCCGCCATGCCATCCCCCGCCCGCCGGCGCAGATGCCGCCCGGCCGTCTCCGTCACAGACGCCATCGTCCGATCCAGGAGCCCTGCCTCCTGCAGAAGCCCCAGGGCGGCGTCCGAGGACACACAGTCCAGTATGCGGCGGGCCAGACCCGCGCTGGCGCCCGCCCGGACGGCGTGGGCGCACAGGATCTCCATCCTGGCATCTCCATAGGAAGAGTGGGTGTTCAGCATCCCTGCCGCCAGCTTCACAAATTTTCCCGCATGGGCCACAAGGAGCACCCCCTCCATGCCAAGCTCCGACGCCGCGTCCAGCATCTCGCCCACATAGTTGCTGCACTTCACTGGCCGGATCCCCTCTGCAAGGCCCTGCTCCTCCACAAAAGCCTCCCCATAATTGCCCGGCACCGCCAGCAGCCAGCGGCCGGTGTTCTCCCGGTAGAACTGGATCTCCACGCGGATGCTCTCCACCAGGGCTCTCTCGCTCATAGGCTCCACAATGCCGGTCGTCCCCAGGATTGAGATGCCGCCTACAATGCCCAGCGCCCCGTTGAAGGTCTTCGCCGCCACCTCCTGCCCCCCTGGGACATAGACGGCGATGTCCAGCCCTCCCTCATAGCCCAGCGCACGGCAGGACTGCTTTGCCGCCTCCAGGATCATCTGTCTCG
>CALWMI010000048.1 GCA_944381745.1 uncultured Lachnospiraceae bacterium
GCAACCGGGACTTCGACGAGCTCCAGCAGATCGCTGAGGACTGCCTAGCTGCAGACCGAAGCGGCAATACCCTGGAGCGCATCGAGAAGGATATCGCCTTCCACCGAAAGCTGGCCCTCATTTCCGGAAACCGTTTCCTGGCAGAAACCATCGACCGCCTGCAGAAAAAGAACCAGCTCTATTTTGTGGAGACCGCCAGCTCCTCCGAAGATATCAAAGACAGCCTGGACCAGCACTTTCAAATCGTCCGCGCCTTGAAGGCCCGGGACATCGACGCCTCCATCGCCTGCGCAGCCGAGCACCTGATCCCCTACTATCACATCCAGAAGGCGATCGCAGATACCGGCCTGTTCAGCTATCTCTAAGATCGGATAGGGAGATTCCATTCATACAGGCAGATAGGGAAATTCCATTCATGCAGGCAGAATGGCTGCTTGCCAGGTGTATCACCGAAAAAGCCGGGGCTCCCTTACGGGAATCCCCGGCTGTCACGGCAGCGATGCCGCCCCTATCCTGGCGGCCGCCTCCTCGCCTCACATCTCGTATAATTTCTTCACCAGCTCGTGGCGCTCCATATAGCCCTGGTAGCACTTCCGGTAGATTGCCTCTGCCTCGATGTCAGGCTGGAACTCCTGCTTGATATGGATGGCCGGCAGCGCCTCCACCCCCTTGCCCAGAGCTAGGAGCAGCAGCATGGCGCTCCCCATCATGGTCGCCTCCGGCACCTCGGCGGAATAATACTTCTTGCCGGTGATATCCGCCTTGATCTGCAGCCAGAGCGGGCTCTTCGCCCCGCCGCCGATGGCGATCACCTCGTCGAAGGAAATACCGGCAGCGCACCCAAGCTCGATAATCCGCTCCACGCTGTATCCGCTCGCCTCCATAATGCCCCGGAAGAAATGCTCTGCCTGATGGCTGTGCTCTGCGCCCACGATGGTTCCCCGAAAGCCCGGGTTCCAGAACGGCGTCCTCTCCCCCGCCAAGTTGGGGTACACGCACAGGCCTCCGCAGCCGGGCTCCAGCCTAGCCGCCCTCTCGTTCATCCCCAGGATGTCCGCGCTGCGCCCCATCACAGACTCCAGCAGCCAGTCCACCGTCCCGCCGAACATGCCCATGGGGCCTCCCACCAGCCACAGCCCCGGGATCACATGGGGATTCACAATGAGTCCCGCCGTCTTATCGGTCTGCCACTTCTCCGTCACCATGAAGAAGACCTCGGTCGTGCCCATGACATTGACCGCCATATTTTTCCGCGTCCCGCCTGCGCCCAAGATCGCCGTGGAGCCGTCCACGCTTCCCATGGCCACCGGCACGCCGTCGGCAAACCCGAACTCCAGCAGATAGTCCTTCTTCACCTCGCCCAGCAGCTCATAGGGCCTGCGAAGCGGAGGCAGCTTTTCCCGGTCCACGCCAGCCTTCTCGATCAGGCTGTCGCTCCACTCGCCCTTCGTAATGTCGTAGAGCATCGTGTAACCGGCGCTGGTGTGATCCACTGCGCCCACGCCGGTCAGCTTCATATTGATAAAGTCCTTCATGGACAGCAGGTATTTCGCCTTCCTGTAGACCTCGGGCTGCTCTGTCTTCATCTTCTTCAGCTTGAACGCCGCCCACTCCGGATTGATCCGGCGCCCGCATACCGGATAAATCTCCTGGTCGCCGTACTCCCTGCAAAAGGCTTCGCAGTAAGCCGGCTCCTGGTGCATGTAGGAAAAGCACGGCGTCAGGGCGTCCCCGTTCTCGTCCACGATCACCCAGCCCAGCAGTGAGGAAACTGCGATGCCGCTTACTTCCTTCTCTGTCTGGGAGATCTTGCGGATCATCATGCGGATGCAGTCCCACTCCGCCTCCGCGTCAAAGGTCACGTCCGCCACCCGCTTGTTCGTCTCCACCTGCAGGATTTCCAACTTCTCATCCACAAGCGCCACACGCAGGGAGCTCGTCCCGATATCTACAATCAAATATTTTTCCATTTCTCTGTCACCTTTTCAAAGTCATTGTCAGCGTGTAGCGGTTGGACACATAGTAGCTCTCGGAGTACTCCAGCCACTCGCCCTTGTCCGTATATGCCGTGCGGTTCACCTGCAGCATGCACGTCTGCTCTGACAGCTCCAGCAGAGCCGCAATCCGGTAATTGGACATGACCGCCTTGATCGTCTGCTTCGCGTTGTCAATCTTGATGCCAAATTTATTTTCCAGCGTCTCGTACAGCGACACGCTGGACAGGCTCTTCACATCCAGATCCCTGCACAGGTCGTAGGACAGGTAGAGGAGCTGGTAGCACAGCGGCTGCCCGTTGGCATACCGGAGCCTCTCGATCTTCCACGCCTTCGTCCCCTGTACCCCCTCTATCTTCTCCCGAAGCTCCGGCGTAATATCCACAACATCTGAGTCCAGGATAAAGGAGGAGCACTTGATCCCTGCTTTCTCCAGCTCCTCATGCAGCCCGCCCAGCCGGTTCAGGCTTCGCGGCACATTCTCGCACTTGACTGTCGCGGTCTTGCCAAACCCCCTCTCCAGCACGTCCTCATGGATCAGCTCGTTGATCGCCCGCCGGATCGTCACCCGGCTTGCGCCATATTCCTGGCAGAGCCGGCTCTCCGTCGGCAGCACGTCGCCCGCCTTATACTTTCCCTCCTCGATCTGGCTCTTCAGGTTTTCTTTGATCACAAAATACAACGGCCCGTTTTTTTTCAATACTTCCATCCTTCTCACCCTCTTTTTGTATTATTATTGTATTTTATACATCATAACAATTTCCCCTGCCCTTGTCAACCGTGCAGACGCTTTTTCTGTGGAAAATCTTTCTTTCTCCCCGGGGATTTTTTTCCTCATTTGCTCGATATTAATTTAACAAAGTGCTGGCAAATCTGTTTTCCCACTTTTTACACAAATATATTTCCCGATTCTCTGTCCTCATTCTATCCCTTTTTCCAAAATTTCTCAATACCAAGTTCTCTATGGTACTAATTTGTATTACTTTTATTGTAATTTTGTCTTCATTTTTTTGCTCCTCTGTCATACAATTATTTTGTTTTCACAGGGAAGTTTTTGTCCTTTTTATGGCGGCGCCGCCTTTTCTCACAACAGGATAGGAAAAGATTCTCTTTTCCTATCCAGCGCGGCATCGGGCGCAGTTGGCAGTTCTGCCATCCATCGCCCGGCAAATATCCGCCCGCGCAGGCATGGCAGCCACTTGCCGGGCCAGGCACACCACCAAAAATAGGCCCCCTGGAAATCTTTTCTCCAAAGATTCCCAGAGGGCCCTTGCGTCCTCTTCTCCCGGCCAGCCCTGCCCGGCATTTGCCCCTCTGCTCAGCAGAGCTTGCTGCCGTTTGCCACCAGCTTGAATTTGTATCCCAGCACCTCCGCCGCCCGGCGGCACATCATCATGCGCTGGAGAAAAATCTCAAAATAGTCCATCACCGTGCTCATGGAATCGTCCAGCGTCAAATCCATCTGGATGATTTTCTTATCCTTGCGCACCTCCAGCTTCGTGGAGAGCGCTGCATAGTTGACCCGGTCGTGGGCGTCAAAGTTGGCGATGATCGGATTGCGCACCCGGTTTCTGCGCACATCTGTCTTGTCCGCCAGAATCAGCGCAGCCGACACCACATCCACCGCCGTCCCTGTCGCCTCGTCATGGTTCCCGATGGCTGTTGTGACCACCAGGATGTCCTCCAGGGGCATCTTTAGCTCCTTCAAAATCTGGTAGGCCAGAATCGCCCCGCTGTGGGCGTGGTCATGGCGGTTGATGCTGTTGCCGATATCGTGCATGTAGCCTGCGATCCTGCTGAGCTCTATGTCCCGCTCATCATACCCCAAATCCCTGAGGATTTTCCCCGCCGTCTCAGCCACCTTGGCCGCGTGCTTTTTGGAGTGCTCGGTATAGCCCAGCTCCTGCAGCACTTGGTTCCCCTTCTCAATCAGGAGGTTGATCTCCTCGTTTTCCCGTATATCCTTGTAAGTAATCCGCATCCGGCTCCTCATTTCCTTTCTCCGCGCAGCGCCCGCATGCAGCAGCTTTCCGTCCCCGCATGTGCGGAGCGCCCGTCTAGGAGATAAGTATACGCCCGGATTCTTTTCAAATATTCAAAGTCCATGCAAAATTTATGTTAAATCTGCAGGCTGCGGCCCTCGCCCGCTTCCCCGGCCCGGCTTATTCTTCGGCTCTCTCGGCTCTGTCTCTACCCTTATCTCTGTCTGGCGGCAGCTCCTCCTCCAGGCACTGGGAGAGGAAATCCCGGTCTTTCTGCTTCCTGCGCGGCACAAACCGGGCGATCACGCCGCCCTTGCTGCGGTTCTTCACATAGATGTAGCCAAAGACGGAAAACACCACCGCGCCGATAAAGTTCACGATCAAATCCTGCATCGTGTCGATCAGCCCGATATCCAGGTATCCGCCCACGCCCAGCTCCTGTCCCTGCACAACCACATCTGTAATCCCCGAGATGGTGTACGGCACATTTCTGCCCGCCGGATCCAGCGTCACGGAGCGGATCACGTGGATGACCGTGTCCTTCTGCATGTCAAAGTGCAGGAAAGTGTCCATCCCGAACTCAAAGAACTCCCACACCACGCCGATGGTCATGGAAAAGCACAGCGCCACAAGCGCCATAAAAAATGGAGACAGGTCGAAGGCGACCCGCTCGCTGCGGTTGAGGAGCTCCACGAGGGAGAATCCGATCGCGGCGGCCAAAAAGCCGTTCATCGTGTGCAGCACCGTGTCCCACATGGGGATCAGAAGGTAAAACTCCTGCACCTCCCCCAGGATTTCTGCGGCAAAAATAAACGTCAGCACGATGATCTCCAGCGTCGTTGGCAGCTCCACCCGGAAAGTCAGCTGCACCAGGCTCGGCACAATGAGCAGAAGAAGCGTCAGGACACACAGGAAAACGTTCTCATAATTGCCGTTCCTGGCCTGGAGGATGGCCGTGAGTATGACCAGCGTGCGCAGGACTGTATAGACGATAAAGGAGCTCCTATGTTCCCTCAGCTCCATCCGCAGCGCCTTCCCCAGCCGCCGGAACCAGTGATCCTTCCGATACTCCTGCGGCATCTGATTTCTCTGCCCCATCTGATTTCTCTGCGGCATCTGATTTCTCTGCCCCATCAGCGCCTCCTCAGGATCTTCTCTATCGCCCCGATATACATGGTGTGGTAGTCCTTGTCTGCATACCACTTCTCCAAGTTCTCTCGGACATCGAAGCCTTCCGGCGCCATGTACTGGTGGTACGCTTTGCGGCACACCAACACCAGCTCCGCCTCCTCAAAGGCTGCCGCCCCGCCCGCGTCAAAGGGGGTAAGCCCGGCCTCCCGGATTTTGTCCCGGTCCCTCCCGGACACCGACCCGCACAGGTTCAAGGCCTCCCGGTATTTCTCGTCAAAAAAGGACAGGGTAAAATAATCCTCTCTGTCCACAAACTCCTTTGTGTAGCGAGACTGCCGGATATAGGCGGTGGCGGATGGTTTTCCCCAGATCACGCCCAGGCCTCCCCAGCTGGCTGTCATCGTGTTGCAGTTCTCCTTGTCTCCGGCGGTAATCAGCATCCACTGCCTGCCGACCGCGTCAAACGGGTTTACCTCCAGATCCTGCGGCTTTACCTCTTCCCATGCCATATGTTCTTCCTCCTTTAATCAGTTCCGGCTCCTCATACAGCCCCCTCGAGTTTGCTGTTTCCCACATTATAACTGCTTTCCGACCTCTTGTCACGCCACAAAACTCCCTCTGTGCGCAAAGAGCGCCGCCTTCACGGGCGCATGCGCTCCTGTGCGGCGGCGTCTGTCATCGCGTAGGGATCCAGGATTTTTTTCAGCTTCTCCCCGCTCATCAGCCCCTTCTCGATCACCAGCTCCCTGACCGTCTTATTGGTCTTCAGCGCCTCCTTGGCAATCTGCGCCGCCCGGGCATAGCCGATGTACGGGCAGAGCGCCGTGGCGATCCCCGCGCTCTCCTCCATCAGCTCCCGGCAGTGCTCCCGGTTGGCGGTGATTCCCCGGATACAGTTATCGGTCAGGGTGGTTACCGCCGCTGTCAGCGCAGTGATAGACTCGAACAGGTTGTAGAAGATAACCGGTTCAAAGGCATTCAGCTCCATCTGGCCCGCCTCCGCCGCCATGGCGATGGTCACATCATGGCCCGCGATGTGGAAGGCCACCTGGTTCACCACCTCCGGGATGACCGGATTCACCTTGCCCGGCATGATGGAGGAGCCGTTCTGCCTGGCAGGCAGGTTGATCTCCCCCAGCCCAGTCTTCGGCCCGGACGACAGGAGCCGCAGGTCGCTGCACATCTTTGACAAATCCAGGGCGCAGGTTTTCACTGTCCCCGACATGGTCACAAAGCTGTCCAGGTTTTCCGTGGCGTCAAACAGATCCTCCGCCCGGCGCAGCGGATATCCCGTCAGCCTGCTCAGGTTCGGCAGGATATTGTTCAGATAGGCCTCGGACACATTAATCGCCGAGCCGATGGCTGTACCGCCCAGGTTGACCACATACATCTCCTTGCCAGCCTCCTGAATCCGCGCCGTATCCCGGGCCACCATGCAGGCGTAGCTGTGAAAAGTCTGGCCGAGCCGCATCGGCACCGCGTCCTGCAGCTGCGTCCGCCCCATCTTGATCACATCGTCAAATTCCTCTTCTTTTTTCCGCAGCGCCATCTCCAGCCTGCCAAGCTCCCGCACAAGGGGCTTGAGCAGGTCAAGCACCGTCAGCTTCCCCGCCGTTGGCACCACGTCGTTGGTGGACTGGGACATATTGACATGGTCGTTGGGGTGTACCCTGTCATAAGCCCCCTTCCTTCCGCCCAGGATCTCCCCGGCGCGGTTGGCGATCACCTCGTTCATGTTCATATTGGCGCTGGTTCCCGCCCCGCCCTGGATGGCGTCCACGATAAATTCCCCTGCAAACTGCCCGGCCAGAACCTCGTCGCACGCCTGCACAATCGCCCGCGCCTTCTCCTGCTCCAGATAGCCCCCGTCCCCGTTCGTGATAGCCGCCGCCTTTTTAATCTGTGCCAGGTTATGGATAAATACCGGGTGAAGCCCTCTGCCTGTGATGGAAAAATTCTCTTTTCCCCGCAGGGACTGCACCCCGTAGTAAGCCTCCTCTGGCACCTCCATTGTCCCGATGGAATCCGATTCCAAACGCATTTTGCCCATCTTCCTCTACCCCTTTTCTGCCGCTTCTCTGTTCCGCTTATTTTTACAGCTGCGAGGATAACACTTCTCCCCCTCCCTGTAAATACTTTTAAGCAAATACCTCCGGCAGGAAAGTATTCTGCGGGTGCGGGCTTTCTTTTATAAACAATTTCTCCGTTTTCCTTAATTTTATTAAGTCTTTGCCATTGCCCCCGCCTGGAGTTGCCCCTTGCCGTCCGCCCTGCAATGTGCTATATTTTCTCCAGGACTGTTCTGACACGTACAAAGGAGGGCTTGCCTTGGCTCATGAGCTTGACGCCATCGACAAAAAGATACTGAATCTGCTCCAGGGAAATGCTAGGATGCCGGTCAAGGACATCGCGCGGGAGGTTTTCCTCTCCTCGCCCGCCGTCTCCGCCCGCATCGAGCGCATGGAAAAAGCAGGCGTCATCGCCGGCTATCATGCCCAGGTGAACCACCTGCTCTTCGGCTACCACATCAAGGCTTTCATCAACTTGGAGGTGGAACCTGCCCAGAAGAAGGAATTCTATCCCTTTATCGAGAAAATCCCCAATGTCGTGGAATGCAGCTGCGTCACCGGCGACTATTCCATGCTGATCGAAGTGCTGTTCCGGACAACCCTGCAGCTCGACCACTTTGTCAGCGAACTGCAGCGCTTTGGCCGCACAAAGACGCAGATTGTCTTTCAGACTGCCGTGGAGCACCGGGGCGTGCCGGCGGACGTGTGAGGGGGGATTCGTTTCCCTGCGTCTATTCCCCCCATTTATACCGCAGTTTATATCTTCCATATTTGTTGTAATCTAAATATTTTTCTTTTTGCAGCCTTCCTATGACAATATATGGCATCACACTTTGAGATTCGGCATAATCTTGAATCGCTCCGATAGAGAAGTCGCCTCTCTGAATAAATTTTTTATATCCTTCGGGAGACAGAAGCATATCTCTGGCAAAAAGATCCGCGGCCATCTCCTTCTCACGGTCACTGCCTTCATCGATAAACTTATCATTTTTTCCTATATCCCCATTTACGATATGACCTATTTCATGGAACAGAGAAAACCAAAAAATATCTGCAAAGGCTCCTCTGATTGTCAGTACCATTTGATATGCCCCATCGTTTTTTTGAGAAATATACCCCTGCACAGGTGCTCCCCTAAAATTCCTTACAATTGAAAAATCTATACCATATCTCTCCATCACATGCTTTAGCTCTCCCTGAAGATCTTCATTCTCCCGACACATAATGCCTTTGATCTCGCCTATAAAATCACCGATATTCTTCCTGTCAAACCTCGCAGGTATGGATCTATTCTCTCCGGCAATCTGACATAAGCGTAACCACGCCCCGAGCACATTTCGATTTACCGATGTGTTGGCGGCCATTCGGAACGCCCCTCCTGGTATCATCTCCTGCAAGTTTGCAATATTGCTGATATACAATATTTTCCGAAGGGAAAGAATCGAGTCTTCCTTTGTCTCCCTTCTGGGCATTATCCCCTTCTCTCTCAAATACTTCACAATATCCTTTAAATCTTCCCTCACGAGACGCTCTTCCTCTGTAATGGTTTGGCGCTCATTGGCTTCTAAAAGTTCCGACTCATAATTCGCCTGAAGATTTAACCAAAAGGACTTGGGCACTCCCAACGCGTATTCTAATCCCCTTGCAAAATTTACAGATATTCCTTTTTTTCCAGCAATGACATTGCTTACATAAGCGGAAGAAACACCTGCTCTTGACGCCAATTCTGCCTGTGTGATTCCACGTTCTTCCAAGACATCGGCAATTGTCTCTCCCGGATGAATGATCAAATTATGGGATATACCAGTTTTCTTTTCCGCCATGGTAATCGCTCACTCCTTCCACTTCTATTTCTGTACAAATCATAATGGTATCCTGCGTCGCATTAGGCTCAATAATCAATCTCGCGTGGGGCGCCACGTGCAAAGAATATCGAATTTGCTGATAGCCTTCCAATTGCTCTGGTTTGCCTAATCCCAATCTCAAAAAGTCCCCAAAGCACTCCGCTGCCCGCAGCCGATCCATATGCTTTTTTACCGTCCTCACCCATTCAAACGGCAATTTCCTTTGCATTTTACTATAATCTTCAAAGTATTTCCTAACTTTGCTGTTCGCATATGTTATTTCCACTTCATGTATCGCCCCTCTATATTAACCTTTTGGTTAATTTTATTATGCCATTTCCAGCAGTTCCTGTCAACCGCCTTCTCGTTCTCAGCCAAATATAGCGAAAGGCTGCCCTCCGCCGCGCATACACGCACAGCTTCGAGACAGCCTCTCGCCTTATGTTTTCCCTTATACCTTTTTTGTGTACCTTTTAATTGTTTTTTTCGTCTTTAACGAAAACCCTC
>CALWMI010000049.1 GCA_944381745.1 uncultured Lachnospiraceae bacterium
GGACCGGGCGCATCATTCTCATGGGGGCGATGGATAACCTGGTGAAAGGCGCGGCGGGGCAGGCGGTGCAGAATATGAACCTGATGTTCGGCCTCGATGAGGCGGAGGGGCTTCGTATGGCGCCCCTGTTCCCTTGAGAGGCTCTCCGGCAGAGGACGCAGAGCAGGCCGTGGGAGGCTATGGGAGCCGGGCAGCCGTGTCAGGAGAGGCCATGGGAGCCGGGACGGCTGTGTCAGGAGAGGCCATGGAGGCCGGGCCAGGAAAGGTTACGGAGGCCATGGAGGCCGGGACGGCCGGCAGGACAGACAGGGAGCAGGAAAGGCGGGATGGACAGTGGAGACAGTGATACGCAGCATGGAGGAGGAAGACTACGGGGAGGTATACAGCCTGTGGAGAGTGATCCGGGGCTTTGGCCTCAGGAGCCTGGACGACTCCCGGGAGGGCGTGGAGAGATTCCTGCGGAGGAATCCGGGATTCAGCCAGGTGGCCTGCGCTGGCGGGAGAGTGGTGGGAAGCATTCTCTGCGGCCACGACGGGCGGCGGGGCTGCCTGTACCATGTGTGCGTGCACCCGGATTTCCGCCAGCGGGGGATTGGGAAGGCGATGGCCCAAAGGGCGCTTCTGGCGCTGAAGGAGGAGGGCATCTGCTCCGTCTCCCTCATCGCCTTCAAGGACAACCAGGTGGGAAACGCTTTCTGGAAGACGCTGGGCTGGGAGTTCCGGCAGGACATCAACTGCTACGACCTGAAGCTGAACGAGGAAAATATTACGGCATTTAACCGGTGAGGAGGAAACTGATGGAGATGACAAGCATAGACGGCGGCGTGACAGCGGCCAAGGGATTTCTGGCGGCGGCGGTGCAGGCCGGCATCAAATACGAGGGGCGCCTGGATATGGCCATGATTTTCAGCGAGCTGCCCTGCGCGGCGGCAGGGACTTTCACCAGCAACCTGGTGAAGGCGGCCCCGGTCCTGTGGGACAGGAAAATTGTGGAGGAGAGGGGAAGCGCCCGGGCGGTGGTGGTCAACGCAGGCATAGCCAACGCCTGCACGGGGGACGAGGGCATAGGATACTGCGCCTCGGAGGCTGCGGAGGCCGCCCAGGCGCTGGGCATCCAGCAGGAGGAGGTGCTCTGCGCCTCCACGGGCGTGATCGGAATGCAGCTGCCCATCGGGAAAATCCAGGCGGGCATCCGGCAGCTGTCGCAAAGCCTGGGGAATTCCCGGGAGGCTGCCGCTGCTGCGGCCAGGGCGATTATGACCACCGACACAGTCCCGAAGGAGGCTGCGGTGCAGGTGGAGATCGGCGGCTGTACCGTGACGGTAGGGGGCATGTGCAAGGGCTCCGGCATGATCCACCCCAATATGTGCACCATGCTGTCCTTTGTCACAACGGATGCCGCCATATCCCAGGAGCTGCTGGCGAAGGCCGTGCGGGCGAGCGCGCAGGCGACCTACAACATGGTGTCGGTGGACGGGGACACATCCACCAACGACACGCTGCTGGTGCTGGCCAACGGGGCGGCGCGCAATGCGCAGATCCAGGAGGGATCCGGGGAGTACGAGGCGTTCTGCCGGGCGCTGGACGCGGTCAACAGGACGCTGGCGAAGAAGATGGCCAAGGACGGCGAGGGGGCGACCACCCTGATCGAGGCAAGGGTGATCCGCGCCGGGAGGAAGGAGCAGGCGGCGGCGCTGGCCAAGTCTGTGGTGTCCTCCTCCCTGGTGAAGGCGGCGGTGTTTGGAAACGATGCCAACTGGGGCAGGATCCTGTGCGCCATGGGATATGCGGGGGAAACCTTCGATCCCGGGAATATGGATCTGTGGTTCTCCAGCGAGGCGGGGCAGGCCCTTATTTACCGGGATGGGAAGGCTGCGGACTATTCCGAGGAGGAGGCCGCGCGCATCCTGTCCTGCCAGGAAGTGACGGTCACGGCAGATCTGAAGGAGGGGACGGAGGAGGCCGAGGCCTGGGGCTGCGACCTCACCTATGACTATGTGCGGATCAACGCGGATTACCGCTCCTAGTAAAAAAGAGGGAGGAGAGGAGAAGGATATGGCTGTGGAGATGGAACAGTGGATGGCGAAGGCGGAGGTGCTGATCGAAGCCCTCCCCTATATACAGCGGTTCAACCGCAGGATCATCGTGGTGAAATACGGCGGAAGCGCGATGGTGAATGAGGAGCTCAAGAGGAATGTGATCAAGGATGTGACGCTTCTCAAGCTGGTGGGCTTCAAGCCAATCATCGTGCACGGGGGCGGCAAGGAGATCAGCCGCTGGGTGGAGAAGCTGGGGATGGAGCCCCGGTTTGTCGGGGGCCTCCGCGTCACAGATGCGGACACGATGGAGGTGGCAGAGATGGTGCTGGGAAAGGTCAACAAAGGCCTTGTCCAGCTGGTGGAGTCGCTGGGCGTGAAGGCAGTGGGAATCAGCGGCAAGGACGGCGGGCTGCTCACCGTCCGGAAGAAAATGCCCGGCGGCCAGGATATCGGCTATGTGGGGGAGATCACCCATGTGGAGCCCAAGATCCTCTTCGACCTTCTGGAGAAGGATTTCCTGCCCATCGTGTGTCCGGTGGGGATGGATGAGGCCTGCGGCACCTATAACATCAACGCGGACGATGCGGCCTGTGCCATCGCCCAGGCTGTGCGGGCGGAGAAGCTGGCGTTCCTGACGGATATCGAGGGCGTGTACCGGGATCCCCAGGACAAGAGTACCCTGATCTCGGAGCTGGGCGTCCCAGAGGCGCTGGAGCTGATGGAGAAGGGGTATGTGGGAGGAGGGATGCTTCCCAAGCTGGCCAACTGTATCGAGGCGGTCCGCAACGGCGTGTCCCGGGTGCACATCCTGGACGGCAGGATCCTCCATTGCCTCCTGCTGGAGATTTTTACAAACAAGGGGATTGGAACTGCGATTACTGGCGGCGGAGAAAGTGGGTGCGGACATGGATAAGAAAGAGCGCTATATGGAAAGGGCGGAACACACCATACTGCATACGTACAACCGTTTCCCGGTGGTGATTGACCGGGGGGAGGGCGTGTACCTCTACGACACGGAGGGCAGGGCTTATCTGGATTTCGGGGCTGGGATTGCGGTGTCTGCCCTGGGATACGGGGATGTGGAGTATGAGAAGGCGTTGGCGGGGCAGATCGGGAAGGTGCTGCACACCTCCAACCTCTATTATAATGTGCCTGCCATAGAGGCCGGGGAGAAACTTCTCAAGGCTTCCGGCATGGAGCGGGTATTTTTTACCAACAGCGGGGCCGAGGCGGTGGAAGGGGCGCTGAAGGCGGCGAGAAAGTATGGCAGGAAGAAATACGGGGAGGAGCGGTGCGAGATTATCGCCATGGAGCATTCCTTCCACGGGAGAACCATCGGCGCCCTGTCTGTCACAGGCAATGAGAAGTATCAGGAGCCCTTCCGGCCGCTGATGGGAGGCGTGAAGTTTGCCAAGTTCAACGACCTGGACAGCGTCCAGAGCCTGATGAACGGCAGGACCTGCGCGGTGATCGCAGAGACGGTCCAGGGAGAGGGCGGCGTGTACCCTGCGAAGAAGGAATTCCTGGAGGGGCTTCGCAGGCTGTGCAGCGAGAGGGATATTTTGCTGATCCTGGACGAGATCCAGTGCGGGATGGGGAGAACCGGCTCCATGTTTGCGTGGCAGGGCTATCAGGTGGAACCGGACATTATGACCACAGCCAAGGCGCTGGGCTGCGGGGTTCCAGTGGGAGCCTTTGTCCTGGGCAGGAAGGCAGCCTCCTTCTCCTTGGAGGCGGGCGACCACGGCACGACCTACGGGGGCAACCCGCTGGCCTGCGCAGCTGTGAGCGCAGTGTTCGACCGCTACGAGACGCTTCACCTGCTGGAGCATGTGAGGCGGGTGGGCGCCTACCTGGAGGAGCGGCTGAATGAACTAGTGGAGAAGAACAGCTGCCTGAAAGAGCGCCGCGGGATTGGGCTGATGCAGGGGGTGGAGGTGCAGGGGCTCCCAGCCGGCGAGATTATCAGCCGCGCCCTGGACAGCGGGCTTTTGCTCATCGCGGCGGGGAACAACTGCATCCGCTTTGTGCCGCCCCTGGTGATCGAGAGGGGCCATATTGACAAAATGGTGAAAATACTGCAAAATTGTCTCCAGGAGTTGTAGCTCCGATCCCGCAGAAGGCGGGAAAATATACGGGATGAGCGGCTTGTCCCGAAAAATGTTTGGGAGTATCGGAATGAGGAAGAGATGGTTGCAGATCATGGCGGCAGCTGGGCTGGCAGCCGCGCTGCTGTCCGGATGCGGCGGCAAGGATGCGGCGGAGGAGACTGGGCAGGATGCCCAGGAGCAGGCGGTGCCGGAGGAGCAAGGAGAGCTGGAGGAGCAAGGAGAGCCGGGGGGGCAGGGAGAGCCAGAGGAGCCGGAGGACATATGGGATGGGTATGCCCAGGACGGGTCGTCCCTGCCCAGGAGGCTGACTCTGTGGTATACGCAGTCGGAGCTGTCAGACTACTTCCTGCAGGCGGCAGAACAGTTTTCCATGGAATATGGGATTGAAGTCCAGCTGGAGCAGGTGTCCGGCGTGGACTATATTGAATCCATCTACCAGGCCAGCGTGGAGGACGGGGCGTTCCCGGATCTCTATGTGACCACCACAGACATGCTGGAGAAGGCGAAGCTGGCAGGGCTTACGGTGCCCGCAGAGGGGATCGGGCAGGGGCAAGGGCTGCCGCAGAAGGCGGTGGACGCGGTGACCTACCAGGGAGAGCAGGTGGCCTACCCCTTCTACTCGGACACCAGCGTCCTTGTCTACAATACAGCTTACGTCCAGTCCGCACCGGCCACGGTGGAGGATATCAAGACGTTCTCGGAGACCTTTGAGGGGGACGGGAAGGTACAGAATATTTTTGCCTGGAATGTGAACGATATCTTCCTCAACTATTTTGTGATAGGGAATTATGTGAACCTTGGAGGCCCTTACGGGGATGACAGCAGCCAGATTGTGGTGAACAGCGAGCAGATTCAGGCGGGCATGACCTATTTCCAGCAGCTGTCGGATTTCTTCGCCCTGGATGAGACAACGGCCAGCGAGGAGAAGATTGTCCAGGATTTCGTGTCTGGCAGCACCATCTACGCGATCATCCGGGACGATTCCATCGGGGTTCTGGAAGAGGCGGCTGCCCAGACGGGGCTGGGGTACGGGGTTGCCCAGATCCCGGATATGAGCGCGGAGCTTGTCTCGCGCCCCCTGTCCATCACCCACTCCGTGGTGGTGAACGGCTACAGCCATGCGCCGGGGGCGGCGGCCAGGCTGGCGCAGTTTGTGACACAGGATTATGCCGGGCAGCTCTATGAGCTCTCCGGGAATGTGACCGTCTGCTCCGGGACAGAGTTCTCCAACCCGCAGCTGGCGCAGGCGCAGGCACAGTACGGGGAGGCGCTGGAGGTGTCCAAGATTATACAGACCAGCAGCTATTGGCTTCAGATGGAGCCTGTGTTTATGGACATATGGAACGGGGAGGACGTGGCGGCCAGGATGGGAGCCGCGGAGAGCGCGATCCTGGCATCCATGGGGATTGCAGCTGGGGAATCCGGCGCATAAGGCCGCAAGGCAGGGATGGCAGCCGGGGAATCTGGCACATAAGGCCGCAAGGCAGGGATGGCAGCTGGGGAATCCGGCGCATAGGCCGCAAGGCAGAGTATAAATCCGGGATATGCGGGGACAATAAGGGCAAATGACAGCAGGAGGTGCCGGGATGGCAGGAGTGATCATTGCCCTTATCTCAGGAGCCCTGATGAGTATCCAGGGTGTGTTGAACACGGAGGTGACTAAGAATACCAGCATGTGGGTTTCCAACAGCTGGGTGCAGTTTTCGGCGCTGGCGGTATGCCTGGCGGCCTGGGCGGTGAACGGGAGGCCTAGCTTCTCGGACCTTCTCAAGGTGGAGCCCAGGTATATGCTGCTGGGAGGGGTGATCGGGGCCTTTATCACGCTGACGGTGATCCAGAGCATGGACAGCCTGGGGCCGGCCCGGGCGGTGATGCTCATCGTGATCTCCCAGCTGGCCGTCGCCTATGTGATGGAGCTGTTCGGCCTCCTGGGAGTGGAGAGGCAGGCGTTCCAGTGGAGGAAGCTGGTGGGGATGCTGGTGGCCATCGCGGGGGTCGTCCTGTTCAAGTGGGAGAAGTAGCGCCAATCTTAAGGAAAATGTAATTGTAAAGGCAGAGAGAATTCGCTACAATAAATATAGTGCAGACAGAGGCGTCTTTGTGCCCGCCGCAGGGAGGGCGCGGATGAATAGAGATAGATACAGCAGGTTCTGGATTTTTAGAAAGCCGGGAGCGTGGGCTCCTGTGGCTTTTTTATGTGTGCTGCTGTGCGCAGCTGCCTCAGGGTGCGCGCAGAGGGCGCAGGAGGAGGGATTTTCCTTCCATGCGCCAGAGGAAGAGGATATGGCGGAGGAGCAGGCCTCCGGCGCAGCCGGGACGCCCCGGGAAGGCATAGCCGTAAGGGAGAGCGCCGGGGAGGCCACAGAGAGCTTCGGAGAGGCTGCAGACGGCGCCGGGGAGGCTATGGAGAGCACTGGGGAAGCTGCCTCCTGCTGGGTGCATGTGTGCGGGGAGGTGAATTTCCCCGGTGTCTATGAGATGAAGGAGGGCATGCGCTGGCACGAGGCGGTGGAGGCGGCCGGAGGGCTTTCCCCGGAGGCGGACGACGCGGCGGTGAACTTGGCCGCGCCCGTGGAGGACGGCCAGAAGATCTATATCCCAGCCCAGGGGGAGGAATCCCCGGGAGGGGAAGGGGAGAGAGAAGACGGCCGGGTGAACCTGAATACGGCCGGCCCGGAGGAATTGATGACGCTGAAGGGGATTGGGGAATCCCGGGCGGCGGATATCATCGCCTACCGGGAGGAGCACGGGGGCTTTGCCTCTGTGGAGGAGCTGAAGAACATAAGCGGTATCGGCGATAAGACGTTTGAGAACCTGAAGGATGCAGTCACGGTGGAATGACAGATAGAACGATGAGGTGCCAAAATGGGAAAGAGAGTACTGGTTGTAGACGACGAGAAATTGATTGTAAAGGGCATACGCTTCAGCCTGGAGCAGGACGGCATGGAGGTGGACTGCGCGTACGACGGGGAGGAAGCCCTCAAATGCGCCAGGGAGAAGGAATATGACATGATCCTGCTGGACATCATGCTCCCCAAGCTGGACGGCATGGAGGTGTGCCAGCAGATAAGGGAATTTTCCTCTGTGCCCATTGTCATGCTGACGGCCAAGGGCGAGGATATGGACAAGATCCTGGGGCTGGAGTACGGGGCGGACGACTACATAACGAAACCCTTCAATATCCTGGAGGTCAAGGCCCGCATCAAGGCCATCATGCGGCGGACATCTGCCAGGGAACCCAGGGAGGACAACCCGAGGGAGCTGTCCGCCGGAGGGCTGCGCCTGGATCTGGAGAGCCGCCGGGTGTATGTGGGGACGAAGGAGATCAACCTGACGGCGAAGGAGTTTGACGTGCTGGAGCTCCTGGTTACGAACCCGGGCAAGGTGTACAGCAGGGAGAACCTCCTGAATATTGTGTGGGGATATGAGTATCCCGGGGATGTGCGGACGGTGGACGTCCACATCCGCAGGCTGCGCGAGAAGATCGAGAGCAATCCCAGCGAACCGAAGTACGTGCATACCAAATGGGGAGTAGGCTACTATTTCCAGATTTAAGCTGAGGCGGGGAAGCCTGGCCAGGAACTATTTCAGGAACAGTTATTTCAAAAGTCTTCGGTTCCGACTGCTCCTCTGTTTTATGGCCATCGGGATTGTGCCCCTTATTATTCTGCAGCTCTTGATCCTGCGCTCCTACGAGAGCCGGGCAGTCCAGCAGAGGCTGATGGACGTGCAGGAGCAGTGCAAGATTGTGAGCAACCAGCTGCAGGGCTACGGCTACCTGGACAATACCCAGTCGGAGGTGATGGACGCTGTGCTGACCCAGCTGTCCAACCTGTTCAACGGCCGGGTGCTGATTATCGACGGCAATTACCGGGTGGTCAAGGACACCTATATGCTGGAGGAGGGCAAGACCGTCATCTCTGAGGAGGTGCTTCGCTGCTTCCTGGGCGAGAGCTCTTCCAACTACTCCCCGCGCTATCAGTGTGTGGAGGCCGTGGCGCCTGTGTACGGGAACGGGCAGGAGGTGGCCGGCGCGGTGTTGGTCAGCGCCTCTGTGGGGAACATCTACATGATGGAGGATTTCATAAGCAGCAAGGGGCTGATCATACAGATCGCCCTGTCCGCTGTCATCCTTGTGCTGGCCATTGTGCTCTCCATTGTGCTGGTGCGCCCTCTCGGCAAGATCAGCCACTCGATGGAGGATCTGGGCAACGAGGACCTGAGCGAGGTGATGTCCGTGTCGGACTATACGGAGACTCAGGCGATTTCGGATGCCTACAACAATATGATCGGGAGGATACGGAAGCTGGATGAGAGCCGCCAGGAATTTGTGTCCAACGTGTCCCACGAGCTGAAGACGCCGCTGACCTCCATGAAGGTGCTGGCGGATTCCTTGCTGATGCAGGGGGATGAAGTCCCGGCGGAGCTCTATAAGGAGTTCATGGAGGACATTACGGCAGAGATCGACCGGGAGAACAAGATTATCACCGATCTATTGTCCCTTGTGAAGCTGGACAAGAAGAACGCGGATCTGGATATCAAGCCCATCAATATCAACGACTTGCTGGAGCTGATCCTGAAGCGTCTGCGGCCCATCGCGGCCAAGGCGGACATTGAGCTGGTGTTTGAGAGCTTCCGCCCGGTGGTGGCGGAGGTGGACGAGGTCAAGCTGACGCTGGCCCTGAGCAACCTGATTGAGAACGCGGTGAAATACAACAAGGAGGGCGGCTGGGTGCATGTCTCCCTGAACGCGGATCACAAATTTTTCTATGTCAAGGTGGCGGATTCCGGCATCGGCATCCCGGAGGAGGATCAGGAGCACATTTTCGAGAGGTTTTACCGGGTGGACAAATCCCACTCCCGGGAGATCGGGGGCACGGGGCTTGGGCTTGCCATTACCAGGAGCGCCATCCTGATGCACCGCGGCGCTGTCAAGGTGTACAGCAAGGTGGACGAGGGGACGACGTTCACAATCCGGATCCCTCTGGCCTACGTGAACTGACGGGAGGTGCGGCATGAGAGCATATTGGATAGCCGGGATAGCCGCCGCATGCTTGTGTCTGGGCGGATGCGGCAGCGCGGAGGCGGAGGACACCCAGTACCAGATCTACTATCTGGAGAAGGACGGCATGAGCCTGGAAGCGGAGGGCTACGATACAGATACCCAGGACACGGAGAGCCTGGTGGGAGAGCTGTTCGGGCGGATGGATACAGAGCCGGACACGAACGAGTACCGGACGGCCAGGCCGGCGGGCGTGGAGGTGGCCGGGTACAGTGTGGAGGACGGCTTCCTGTACATTGACTACACAGCCGCCTACACATCGGTGGATCCTGTGACGGAGGTGCTGTACCGGGCGGCGGTGGTGAAGACCATGGCGCAGATCCCGGGCATTGAGGGGGTGTCCATCCAGGTGGCGGGGAACCCGCTGACCTTGAAGGACGGCAGCGCCGTGGGCGTGATGACCCCTGCGGATTTTGTGGACAACACAGAGGAGACAATCAATTCCTACAGCCGGGCGACCCTCACGCTCTACTTCCTGTCGGACACAGACGACCATAGGCTGAAGCCGGAGCGGGTGGAGGTGACGTACAACAGCAGCCTCTCCATGGAGCGATTGGTGATGGATCAGCTGATCGAGGGGCCGAAGGCCGAAGGCTACCGGGCCACGCTGCCGGAGGATGTGCAGGTGCTGGGCATCAGCGTCAACGAGGGGATCTGTTATGTGAACCTGGATGAAAACATCCGCAGCCTGAGCGGGTCGGTGCCGGAGGACATGTGCATCTATTCCATTGTCAACTCCCTGACGGAGATCAGCGGGGTGAGCCGGGTACAGATTTCCATCAACGGCGAGGTGGGCGGCGTGCTGCGGGAGAGCATGAGCCTGGACAAGGCCTTTGAGAGGAATTTGGATCTGGTGGAGGAGTAGAGGCGCAGGACAGAGGGACAGAGCAATCGAGATGGAGCAAAGCAATAGAGATAGAGAAATAGAGATAGAGAAGTAGTGAAATAGAGAAATAGGAACATAGAGATAGACAAATATTGGAAACTTGGGGAATCTGATGAGCGATCATCGGGTTCCCCTTTGTCGTTTTGGGGACAGCCCCGGCAGGGGCGGGTTAGGAAAAGTTGACAAGAAAGGGGCGGGAAGTTGAAAAGAACGGGGAAATTCTTTCTGGGGATGGTGGGCAGGAGGCCGCTGGCTTTCCTGAGTCTGGCAGCGGCGGCCTTGATGGCGGCGGTGGCCGTCTGGCGGCCGGCCCTGGGATTTGAGGCGGAGGACGGGAGCCGTGTGACCGTGCAGGGCAGGATCAGCCGCTGGGAGGAGCGGGAGGGGGGAAGAACTTATTATCTGGAGGATGTGCTCCTGGACACGCAGGAGGGATGGATCCCTCTGGAGGGAAGGAGAACGGGCACGCTGCGGGTGGATGCCGGGGAGCCGGAGGGGGAGGAGGCCCCCAAGGCCGGATGGCAGGTGCAGGCTGAGGGGATTTTCTATGCGCTGGAGCGGGCGTCCAACCCGGGGCAGTTTGATTCCCTGCGCTATTGGGCCTCCATGGGAATCGGGGGAAGCATGTGGGCAGAGAGGATAGAGATGCGGGCTGAGACAACCAAGCTGGCGGCAGAGTTGGCCGCCAGATGGCGGGAGAGGCTGGCGGACACGGCAGACCGCCTGTTTGCCGGGGAGGAGGCCGGGGTACTCAAGGCTATGCTCCTGGGGACATCCGGAGATATGGAGGAGGCCGTCAAGAGCGCCTACCGCCGGGCGGGCATCCTGCACCTCATCTCGGTGTCCGGCCTTCACGTGACAGCCATGGGAGGAGGGCTCTACCGGGTGCTGAAGAAGCTGGGCCTTCCCATGCCTCTGTCTGCCGCAGCGGCTGGAGGCTTCCTGCTGTTCTACGGCGAGATGCTGGGGGATAAGCCATCCTCAGAGAGGGCCATCGGCATGTTCCTCGTCTTCCTGGCGGGGGATGTGCTGGGGGAGGCCTATGACTCCGCCACCGCCCTGGCGCTTCTGGCAGCCATCCTGGCTGCGGGACGGCCGGACCAAGTGCTCCAGACTGGGTTCCAGCTGTCCTTCCTGGCCTCTGGCGGGGCAATCTATTCCAGCGAGCTGGCCCGGGAGAGGAGGCGGAGGAAGAAGGAGGCGAAAGAGAGGGAAGGGAAGGAGCCTGGTATGGGCCAGGCGGGCAAGCCGCGGCAAAGGGCCAGTGCGCGGATATGGGGAGGAAAGCTCCTGGGTATGGGCAAGGCGGGAGGCAGGGGGAGATGGGAAAGCCAGGCCGTCCGGTTCGCGGGAGGGCTCTGGGAGAGCGTGTGCGCCACGCTGCGCATCCAGTGCGCGGTTCTGCCGGTGCTGATGGGCAGCTACGGGGAGGTGTCGGTGTGCGGGATCGCGGTCAACCTTCTGCTTATCCCCACATCCGCGTGGATCCTCGGCATGGGGGCGCTGTCGCTGTTGGCGGGGAGCCTGTGGCTGGAGGCGGGAATTTTCCTGGGAGCCTCGGTGGAGCTGCTCCTGCGCTTCTATGAGGCGGTGAGCGTGTGGGCGTCCTCCCTGCCGGGGGCGGTGTGGATCTGCGGCTTCCCGCAGGCGTGGCAGTCTGCCGCCTTCTATGCCGGGCTTCTCCTCCTGGAGCTGCGGCTCTGGGCGGGGATGCCGCAGGGGAGGAGCCGCTGGGAGCGGCTGGCGTGGGCGGCGGTGCTGGCGGTGATTTTCCTGCGTCTGGAACCCTCTTTCCAGGCCGTCTTCCTGGATGTGGGACAGGGGGACGCCGCAGTGGTCAAAAGCCGGGGAGGGCCGGCGGTGCTGCTGGACGGGGGAAGTACAGACGTGGAGGATGTGGGAAACTACCGGGTTCTGCCTGCCCTAAAGTATCTGGGGATCGGGCATCTGGACTATGTTCTGATCTCCCACGGGGATGCGGATCATTTCTCGGCGGTGGAGGAGCTGATCAGCGCGGGGGAGATCGGCATTGGGCATCTGGTAGTGCCAGTAAGGTATCTGGAGCATGCGGGGGAGAATGGGAAGGGAGGAAGCGCCCAGGGAGGAGGAAGCGCCCAAGAGGGAGAGAGCGCCCAGGGAGGAGAAGGCACAGGGCTCGCAGGCCTGATTTCCCTGGCGGGCGAGCGGGGGATCCCGGTGCTGGGGGCGGCGGAAGGGAGCAGCCTGAAGGCGGGGGCGATGGAGATCCGGTGCCTGTTCCCGCCTGCGGACTGGACAGGCAGCACAGAAAACAACGGCTCCGTTGTCTGGAAGGTGTCATGCCAGGGCCTGCGGCTGTTGTTCACAGGGGATATGGAGGAGGAGGAAGAGCGCGCCCTGCTGCAGAGCTACGGGGGAAGGGAGGAGAAGCTGGAGGCGGACATACTGAAAGCCGCCCATCACGGCTCCCGGACATCCGGCGGGGAAGATTTCCTGGCGGCTGTCCGGCCGAGGGCGGCTATCCTATCCTGCGGCCGGGACAATCCCTACGGGCATCCCCACCAGGAGACGCTGGAACGCTTGGACGGCGCCGGCTGCAGGTACTTTATAACAGCCCGGGAGGGGGCTGTGTCTGTGGTACAGAAAGGGAGGCGGACAGAGATCCGCCCCTACCGCTAGGAGTGATTCCCTGGGAGCTGTTCCCTGAGAGTTGTTCTCTGGGAGTTGTTCCTCGGGAGCTGTTCTCTAGGCGCCGTTCCGCCGGAAGACAAATTCCTTGCTGCTGGAGGCCTCGGGGGCAAAGGCGTAGCCGCCCTCGCAGAAGCCCCGGGCTTCCAGAGGATCGTCGATACCGCGGGTCATGAGATAGCGGGCCATCATGCCCCGGGCCATCTTGGCCGCCGTGGCCTGCACCTTGTACCTGCCCTTGTGGAATACCTGGAAGGTGCAGGTGATGAAGCGGTCCTGAGGGCCTAGGTATGGGCGGATACATTTGGCGTACTCGTTGGAGGCCAGGTTCAGGATGGTGTGATCCTCCTGCAGGAGCTCCTGCGCCAGAAGGCTTCCCCAGAAATCATAGAGATTGCGGGAGCCGCCGACGGACAGCTTTGTCTGCATTTCCAGGCGGTATTCGCAGATGCTGTCGTAGGGCCGCAGGACGCCGTACATGCCGCTTAAGATGCGCAGGTGCCCCTGCGCGAAGGACTTGGCCCTGGCGGAGAAGGTAAAGGGGTTCATATATTTGTATTGAATCCCGTCGTAGGCCTCCACGGCGCTTGTGCCGGACAGGTCAAACCGCATGTGGAGGTTTCGGTCAAAGCAGTCCTCGGCCAGGGTCGGGTTCAGCCCCATCAGCCCCTGCAAGTCCCAGGGGGCATACTGGGCCAGCACGCCGTGGATAGCCTGGGCGTTCTCCAGGAAGACAGGAAGGGAGAGGGGCTTGGTCCCGCTCCGGTCTGTGCGCATATTTTTCGCAGGCGAAATAATGGTAAGCATGGTATTCTCCCCCAATTTCCAAAAGGCAGCCCGGCCTGCGCGTGTTCCTCCGGGAAAATCAAATGTGTGAACCGAGACACCGCAGATACGGCCAAAGCCGCACTCCTCCCGGAACCGGGCTGACAGCTTTAGTATAAGCCCTTTTGGGGAGTTATGCAATGGCCTGGGAATAAAGAGGCTGGGAATAAAGAGGGGAAAAGTTGAAAAAAGTACTTGCCAAATCGCGGCGAATGGGATATGATAGTAAAGTCGCATGGGGCATTAGCGCAGCTGGGAGCGCGCCACACTGGCAGTGTGGAGGCCACGGGTTCGAGTCCCGTATGCTCCACTTGAGAAACCCCGAGAGTATCGGGGTTTTTTGTTACGCGCCGCACAGGGAAGAGAAATCAGATACAAGGAGAGGTTCGGATATGAAGTGGAATAAGTTTACGCTGAAGATACGCTCGGAGGCGGAGGATGTGGTGATCGCCTCCCTGGCGGAGGCAGGTATCCAGGGGGTGGAGATCGAGGACAAGATCCCCCTGACAGCCAGGGATAAGGAGCAGATGTTTGTGGATATTTTGCCGGACGTGGCTGACGACGGCGTCGCCTATCTGAATTTCTACCTGGAGGAGGATGAGGACAAGGAGGCTGTGCTGTCCCGGGTGCGGGAGGAGCTGGCAGAGCTGTCCGGGTTCCTGGATATCGGGGAGGGGACGATCACAGAGTCCCAGACGGAGGACAAGGACTGGATCAACAACTGGAAGCAGTATTTCAAGCAGTTCTATGTGGACGACCTGCTGATTATCCCCTCCTGGGAGAAGATCAAGCCTGAGGACGAGGGGCGCCCGGTGATCCACATCGACCCGGGCACCGCCTTCGGCACGGGGATGCATGAGACGACCCAGCTGTGCATCCGGCAGATTAAGAAGCATGTGGCGCCGGGCTGCCAGATGCTGGATGTGGGGTGCGGGAGCGGCATCCTCTCCATCGCCGGGATTTTGTTCGGGGCTGGGCATGCGGTGATGACAGACTTGGATCCCTGCGCGGTGAGCGCCTCGGCGGAGAATATGGCGGAGAACGGCATCGGGGAGGAGTGTTTCCAGATACTGGAGGGCAACCTGATCGACGATGCGGCGGTGCAGGATGCTGTGGGATATGGCAAGTATGACCTGGTGACAGCCAACATCCTGGCGGATGTGCTGGTGCCCCTCACGCCTGCTGTGGCCCGGTGCCTGAAGGAGGGCGGCGTCTACATCTCCTCGGGCATCCTGCAGGAGAAGGAGCAGATGGTGGCGGATGCGGTCAGGAAGGCCGGGCTTGAAATCCTGGAGATTACGCGGCAGGGCGAGTGGGTGTCGGTGACAGCGAGAAAGTAGGGGAGGCAGCATGTACTATTTTTTTGCAGGGGAATCCCAGATCGGGGACTCTGCCATCCGGCTGGAGGGCACGGATGTGAACCATATCCGCAATGTCCTGCGGATGAAGCCGGGGGACGAGGTGCTGGTGGGAGACCAGGAGGGGCGGGATTACCGCTGCCGGATCGAGGAGATCGGGAAGGATGCGGTGGAGCTCTCCATCCTGGAGAGGGATCTGTCTGTGCGGGAGCTCCCGAGCCATATCTACCTCTTCCAGGGACTCCCCAAGGGAGATAAGATGGAGTCGGTGATCCAGAAGAACGTGGAGCTGGGCGTGTGGGAGATCATCCCGGTGTCCACCAAGAGGAGCGTCGTGAAGCTGGACGAGAAGCGGGCGCGGGCGAAGACAGCCCGGTGGCAGGAGATTGCCAGGAGCGCGGCCAAGCAGTCCAAGCGGGGGAGGATCCCATCGGTCGCCCCGGTGATGGACTTCCGGCAGGCGCTTGCGTACGCGGCCAAGCTGGATGTCAAGCTGATGCCCTATGAGTGCGAGGAGGGCATGGGACGCACGCGCAGCCTGCTGAAGAGCATCCGCCCGGGACAGTCCATCGGCATTTTTATCGGGCCGGAGGGCGGCTTCGACGAGGCGGAGGCGGAGGCGGCCAGGGAGGCTGGCTTTGAGACGCTGACGCTGGGGAGAAGAATATTGCGGACGGAGACGGCTGGGATGATGCTCGTCTCTGTCCTGGGTTTTCTGCTGGAGGAGGAGTAGAGATGGAGGTATATCTGGACAATTCTGCCACCACCAGGTGCTACGACGAGGTGGCCGCCGTGGTTGCCCGCACCATGGTGGAGGACTATGGGAACCCTTCCTCTATGCACTATAAGGGCGTGGAGGCGGAGGGCTATATGAGGAGAGCCAGGTCTGTGCTGGCCAGGAGCCTGAAGGTGAAGGACAAGGAGATTTTCTTCACCTCGGGAGGGACAGAGTCGGACAACCTGGCGCTGATCGGGGCTGCCCGGGCCAACTGGCGGGCGGGGAAGCGCGTGCTTGCCTCGGCGATGGAACACCCTGCGGTGCTGAATACGATGCAGTATCTGGCGGAGGAGGGCTTCGAAGTCAGGTACCTCCCTGTGGACAGCCAGGGGATTGTGAAGCTTGACGCCTTGGAGAAGGAGATGACAGAGGACACCATCCTGGTGTCGGTCATGTATGTGAACAACGAGGTGGGCTCTGTCCAGCCGGTGGCGGACATCGCCAGGGTGATAAAGAAGAGGAACCCGCAGGCGCTGTTCCATGTGGATGCGGTGCAGGCCTACGGGAAATACGACATCCGGCCGAAGAGGGACGGCATCGACCTTCTCAGCATCAGCGGCCACAAGATCCACGGGCCGAAGGGGATCGGCGTCCTCTATGTGGATGAGAAGGCGAAGATCCGGGCGATCAATTACGGCGGCGGCCAGCAGGGCGGGATGCGCTCCGGGACAGACAACGTGCCGGGAATTGCAGGCATCGCCAAGGCGGCGGAGCTGATTTATGCCGGCCTTGAGAGGGACAACCAGCGGCTGTACGCCCTGAAGGAACAGCTGGCGGAGGGGATACTGGATATCGAGGGCACGGTGCTGAACGGCCCCGCGCCCCGGGAGGGGGCGCCCCACATCCTGAACGCTTCCTTCCTGGGCATCCGCAGCGAGGTGCTGCTGCACGCGCTGGAGGAGCGGGGCATCTGTGTGTCGGCAGGCTCAGCCTGTTCATCCAATCACCCTTCCGAGAGCGCAACGCTGGCGGCAATGTTCCTTCCAAGAGAGCGGATAGACAGCGCGCTGCGGTTCAGCCTGGGCGTGTTCAACACGGAGGAGGAGATCAGCTTCTGCGTGCAGGCGCTCAAGGAGCTGGTGCCAGCGCTTCGGAGGTACCAGAGGAGGTAGGGCAATGTTTAAGATGTTTCTGATAAAATATGCGGAGATCGCGATCAAGGGCAAGAACCGGTTCCTGTTCGAGGACGCCCTAGTAGAGCACATCCGCCGCGCCCTGGAAGCGGCGGACGGGGAATTCCAGGTGACAAAGGAGTCGGGAAGGATCTACGTCTCTTGCCTGGGAGACTATGACTACGGGGAAGTGGTGGGTGCCCTGTCCAAGGTGTTCGGCATTGTGGGCATCTGCCCGGTGGTGCGCCTGGAGGACCGGGGCTTTGAGGAGCTGGCCCGGGAAGTGGTCGCCTATCTGGGCTGGATGTACCCGGAGCGGGAGGCTACCTTCAAGGTGATCACCCGGAGGATCAAGAAGAGCTATCCCATGGAGTCCATGGAGGTGAGCGCAGCCCTGGGCGAGCGCATCCTGGAGGCCTGCCCGAAGCTCACCGTGGACGTGCACCATCCGCAGATTGAGATCCATGTGGAGATCCGGGGGACGATCTACCTCTACTCGGAGACGGTTCCGGGGCCGGGGGGCATGCCGGTGGGGACGAACGGCCGGGCCACGCTGCTGCTCTCCGGCGGCATCGACAGCCCGGTGGCAGGCTATATGATTGCCAAGCGCGGGGTGAAGATCGACGCGGTCTACTTCCACGCGCCGCCGTACACCAGCGAGAGGGCCAAGCAGAAGGTGGTGGATTTGGCCAGGATCCTATCTCAGTATACCGGCCCCATCTCCCTGAAGGTCGTGAATTTTACGGATATCCAGCTGTATATCTATGAGAAATGCCCCCACGATGAGCTGACCATTATCATGCGCAGGTATATGATGCGGATTGCCCAGCGGTTCGCCCAGGAGAACGGTTCCCTGGGGCTTGTGACCGGGGAGAGCATCGGCCAGGTGGCCAGCCAGACGATGCAGAGCCTGGCCGCCACGAACGAGGTGTGCGAGATGCCGGTGTACCGCCCGCTGATCGGCTTTGACAAGGAAGAAATCGTGACGGTGGCCAAGAAGATCGACACCTATGAGACGTCGATCCTGCCCTACGAGGACTGCTGCACGATCTTCGTGGCAAAGCACCCGGTGACCAAGCCCAACCGCAATGCGGTCCGCCGGTCGGAGCAGAAGCTCGCGGAGAAGATTGACCAGCTGGTGGAGGAGGCTGTGCGGACGGCAGAGACTGTGGAGGTGGACCCTGCCTGCTGAGGTGGATCCTGCCTGCTGAGGCGAACCCTGCCTGCTGAGGCGGATGCTGCCTGCTGAGGCGGGCTCTGCCTGCTGAGGCGGATCTTGCGTGCTGAGGTGGGCCTTGCTGCTGAGGCGGACAAAAAAGGAGTGCTGTAACGCAGGATTACAACACTCCTTCCATATCTGCCGGTATTTATTCGTTCACGATGTAGGGCTTCAGAACCTCCATGATGGCGTCCAGGTCGTCGGTAGCATGGACATTCAGGTCGATGGGCTTGGAGAGATCCAGGCTGAAGATTCCCATGATGGACTTCGCGTCGATGACATAGCGTCCGGACACCAGGTCGAAGTCGTTGTCAAAACGGGTGATATCGTTGACGAAGGACTTCACTTTATCGATGGAATTCAAAGAGATCTGAACAGTTTTCATGAGTATAACCTCCCTTAAAGTTTGTTCTCTGCTTGTCTTCATTGTACGTTTATCAAAAATGAAAGTCAAGCGAAACTTGGGGAGGCCGGGGAGCTTATTTTGAGAGATTGGCCGCCCTTGCCCATTGTGGGCCGGGAGGCGGACAGGGAGGCAGAGCGGCATGAAAAAAGCGGCGTTTCACAACCTGGGCTGTAAAGTCAACGCCTACGAGACGGAGGCGATGCAGCAGCAGCTGGAGGAGAACGGCTACGAGATTGTGCCTTTTTCGGAAAAGGCTGACGTCTATGTCATCAATACCTGTGCGGTGACGAATGTGGCGGACCGGAAGTCCCGCCAGATGATACACCGGGCCAGGAGCCAGAATCCGGCGGCAGTGGTGGTGGCCGCAGGCTGCTATGTCCAGGAGTCCGCCGGTTCCCTGCGGGAGGACCTGGCGGTGGATATCCTGCTGGGCAATAACCGCAAAGGGCAGCTTCTGGAGGCGCTGCGGGAATATGAGAACACCGGGGAGAGAGAAAGCCGGCTGTCGGACATCGGCCGGGAGAGCCTGTATGAACCGCTGCGGGCGGACCGGACAGGGGAGCATACCCGGGCGTACATTAAGGTGCAGGATGGCTGCAACCAGTTCTGCAGCTACTGCATTATCCCCTATCTGCGGGGGAGGGTGCGGTCCCGCCGGGAGGAGGAGATCCTGGAGGAGACGCGCGCCCTGGCCGCAAGAGGCTACCGGGAGGTGGTGCTGACCGGCATCCACCTGAGCTCCTACGGGCAGGAGGATTACCGGGAGGCTGGCGGGGAGCGCCTGCTGGCCCTGATCCGCCAGGTACAGGAGGTGGAGGGGATCCGCCGGATCCGCCTGGGCTCCCTGGAGCCCCAGATTATCACGGAGGCATTTGCCCAGGAGCTGGCGTCTGTGCCGAAGCTGTGCCCCCACTTCCACCTTTCGCTGCAGAGCGGCTGCGGCGAGACGCTGCGGAGGATGAACCGCCACTACACCCCGCAGGAGTACGGGGAAAAGTGCCAGATTTTGCGGGAGGCCTTTGACCGCCCGGCGCTGACCACAGACGTCATTGTGGGATTTCCAGGGGAGACGCCGGAGGAATTCGGGCAGACAGAGGACTTTGTGGCTGGGATCGGCTTTGCCCAGATGCATATTTTCAAATATTCCCGCAGGAAGGGGACGCGGGCGGACCGGATGGAGGGGCAGGTGCCGGAACCCGAGAAGGCAAGTCGGAGCGCCAGGCTCCTCAAGCTGTCCCGGGAGAGCCGGGATGCCTATATCCGAAGCCTTTGGGGCAAGGAGACAGAGCTCTTGACCGAGGAGGCAAAGGAGGACGGGGACGGCCCTTTCATGGCGGGGCATATCGGCGAGTATATAGAAGCCGGGACGCGGGCGGGGAGCCTTCGCCCCAACGAGATTGTCCGGGGGATTTTCGGCGTGGACATTTTCCCGTTGAATTTTCCGGGGAGATAGTATAAAATGAAGACAAGTTTATCGGCGGACGGCTCATAATGCGATGGACAAAATAGACAGGAGAGGAAGTGAGTATGTGGAGAGGATGAAGAACACGCAGTTTTTCCGGGTGGAGAGCGGACAGGAATTTAAGGTCGAGGATATATTGAAGAACGTGTATCAGGCGATGACGGAGAAGGGTTACAATCCGGTGAACCAGATTGTGGGATATATTATGTCCGGCGATCCCACCTATATTACGAGCCACAAGGGAGCCCGCAGCCTGATTATGAAGGTGGAGCGGGACGAGCTGGTGGAGGAGCTGCTGAAGAATTATATCAAGCACAACTGCGAGTAAGGGCAGGGACAGCATTATGAGAATCATGGGGCTTGACTATGGGTCCAAGACGGTGGGGGTGGCTGTCAGCGACCCGCTGGGGCTGACTGCCCAGGGGGTGGAGACGATACCACGCGCCCAGGAGAACAAGCTGAGGCGGACCTTAGCCAGGATTGAACAGCTGGCCGCCCAGTATGAGGTGGGGGCAATCGTTCTGGGATTCCCGAAGAATATGAACAATACGGTGGGGGACAGGGCTGAGAAGACTCTGGCGTTTCAGGAGATGCTGGAGAGGAGAACAGGCCTGGATGTTTTTATGTGGGACGAAAGGCTGACCACCGTGGAGGCGGAGCGCGCGCTCATGGAGGGCGGCGTCCGCAGGGAGAACCGCAAGGCCCATGTGGACAGGATTGCGGCCGTTTTCATCCTGCAGGGGTTTATGGATTCCCCGACAGGCAGGAGGCTGCTGGAAGAGAGATAAACGAGAAGAGAGGTTGCCGGTACGGTGATGGAGAAGATCAAATTCATTCCGGATAACGGAGATGAAGCAGTAGAATTCTATGTATTGGAACAGACAAGAATCGGAGGGGTGGATTATCTGCTGGTCACAGACTGCGCAGATGAGACAGAGGACGCCGAGGCTTATATCCTGAAGGATTTGTCATCTGCCCAGGATGAGCAGGCAGTCTATGAATTTGTGGAGGATGAAGAGGAGCTTGAGACTGTGTCCGCGCTTTTTGCAGATTTGTTGGAGGACACGGACCTAGAAATCTAAATTCCAGAGAATGCAATTTAGGAGATGGGGGATTCTCCTAATAAGATAAACGGACGGAACAATTCCGGAAACTAATTTTCTAGCCTGCGGCTGGGGCCGCAGCATCATTGCAGGAGGTGTCATTTTTTTTGAAAAATGTGAACAATTCAAAATTGAGGATCATTCCGCTGGGAGGCTTAGAGCAGATCGGAATGAATATCACTGCCTTTGAGTTTGAAGACAGTATTATTGTCGTGGACTGCGGGCTGTCCTTCCCGGAGGACGAGATGTATGGGATCGACCTGGTGATCCCGGATATCTCTTACCTGAAGGACCATATCGACAAGGTGAAGGGCTTTGTGATCACCCACGGCCATGAGGACCATATCGGGGCCCTCCCCTATGTGCTCAGGGAGATCAACGTCCCAGTGTATGCAACCAAGCTGACCATCGGGATTATCGAGAACAAGCTGAAAGAGCACAATATGATGAAGAGCACGAAGCGCAAGGTGGTGAAATTCGGCCAGCACATCAATCTCGGCCATTTCCGTGTGGAGTTCATCAAGACGAACCACAGCATTGCCGACGCGGCGGCCCTGGCGATCTATTCCCCTGTGGGAACTATCGTCCACACGGGGGACTTTAAGGTGGACTACACGCCGGTGTTCGGGGACGCCATCGACCTGGCCCGCTTCGGGGAGCTGGGCAAGAAGGGCGTGCTCGCCCTCATGTGCGACAGCACGAACGCGGAGCGCCCGGGCTTTACCATGTCCGAGAGGACTGTGGGGCGGACGCTGGACAATATTTTTGAGAACCACCGGAACACGAGGATTATCATCGCCACCTTTGCCTCCAATGTGGACAGGGTGCAGCAGATCATCAACTCCGCCTACAAGTATGGGCGCAAGGTGGTGATTGAAGGGCGCAGCATGGTGAACATTATCTCCATCGCCATGGAGCTGGGCTATATCAAGATACCGGAGAATACGCTGATCGATATCGAGCATATGCGCAACTATCCGCCGGAGCAGATGGTGCTGATCACCACCGGGAGCCAGGGAGAGTCCATGGCGGCCCTATCCCGCATGGCGGCCAATATCCACAAGAAGGTGACCATCATGCCCGGGGACACCGTCATCTTCAGTTCCCATCCGATACCGGGCAATGAGAAGGCGGTATCCCAGGTGATCAACGAGCTGTCCCGCAAGGGGGCGGATGTGATCTTCCAGGATGTCCATGTGTCCGGGCACGCCTGCCAGGAGGATATCAAGCTGATCTACTCCCTGGTGAGGCCGAAATTCGCCATCCCGGTACACGGGGAGTACCGGCATTTGAAGGCGCAGGCACAGATCGCCAGGAGCCTGGGGATCAGCAAGGAGAATATTTTCCTGATCTCCTCGGGGGATGTGCTGGAGCTGAGTGAGAATACAGCGCAGGTTGTGGATCACGTCCACACCGGGGCGATCCTGGTGGACGGCCTGGGCGTGGGGGATGTGGGGAATATCGTCCTGCGCGACCGCCAGCACCTGGCGGAGGACGGCATCCTCATCGTTGTGATGACGCTGGAGAAGCGCACGAACCAGCTGCTGGCAGGGCCGGACATTGTGTCCAGAGGCTTTGTGTATGTGAGGGAGTCGGAGGATCTGATGGAGGAGGCCCGGATGACGGTGGAGGAGGCGCTGCACCGCTGCCTGTCCGGCAAGAACCAGGACTGGAACCGTATCAAGACGGTGATCAAGGATGCGCTCTCCGACTTTGTGTGGAAGAGGACAAAGAGAAGCCCTATGATTCTGCCGATCATCATGGAGGTAGAGTAGTTTACGCAGGAGGAATCATGCCATGAAAGGGAGAAATGCGGTGGGAACGGCTGTCAGTGTGCTCGTGGAGGCGGTGCTGCTTCTGGTGTGCGTGCTGCTGATCGTCTCAGTGGGAAAGTGGGCCTACAGCTTCGGCTACCAGGTGTTCGCAGAGAACACGGTGGAGGAGGAGCCGGGGACAGATATCACGGTGACCATTGCCGAGGGCCAGTCCAACCGGGATATCTGCCAGATGCTGGAGGATAACGGCCTGATCAAGAATGCGGACGCATTCTATGTCCGGCTGCTGCTGACGGACTACCGCAGCCTTCTGACCCCGGGGACCTACACGCTGAACACCTCCATGCAGTCGGAGGAGATGATGGCGGTGATGTCTGGGGAGACCCTGGAGGAAGAGGAAGAATGATTGCAGATGCTAGAATCGCTGCCTATATCAATTCCCTGTACAGCGGGAACAGCCCGCTGCTGGATGAGATCGAGAGGGAGGCGCGGGCTGCCAATGTGCCGGTGATACGCCAGGAGGCACAGGCGGTGCTGCGCCTCCTCCTGGCCATGCGGAAGCCCCGGCGCATCCTGGAGGTGGGCTGCGCCACAGGCTTTTCCGCCCTTCTGATGTGCGAGAATGCGCCGGAGGGCTGCCGCATCACCACGATAGAGAAGTATGAGAAACGGATTCCCAAGGCCCGGGAGAATTTTGCCCGGGCGGGGAGGGAAGGGCAGATTACCCTGCTGGAAGGGGATGCCGCCCAGATACTGCCCGGGCTTTCCGGGAGCTACGATTTTATCTTTATGGACGCCGCCAAGGGGCAGTACCTGCATTTTTTCCCGGAGGTGATGCGCCTCCTGGGGAGGGACGGCGTGCTTGTGTGCGACAATGTGCTCCAGGACGGGGATGTGGCCGAGTCCCGCTTCGCGGTGGAGAGAAGGAACCGGACGATACACAGCCGCATGAGGGAATACCTCTATGAGCTGACGCATGCAGAGGAGCTGCGCACGGCGGTGCTGAGCGTGGGCGACGGCATATCCGTCAGCACGCGCCTGTGACGGGGCCGCAGTCAGGGAGGGATCGATATGAAGAGAAAACCGGAGCTGCTTGTGCCGGCCAGCAGCCTGGAGGTGCTTAAGGTGGCCTGCGCATACGGGGCGGACGCCGTCTATATCGGCGGGGAGGCCTATGGCCTGCGGGCCAAGGCAAAAAATTTCTCCATGGAGGAGATGGCGGCGGGCATCGCTTTCGCCCATGCGAGGGGAGTGAAGGTCTATGTCACGGCCAACATCCTGGCCCACGACCGGGATTTGGAAGGGATCCGGGAGTACTTCGGGGAGCTCAAGGCCATCGGGCCGGACGCGCTGATCATCGCGGATCCCGGCGTCGTCCTGCTGGCCCGCGAAGTCTGCCCGGAGATTCCCGTGCACATCAGTACCCAGGCAAACAACACCAATTTTCTCACCTATGAGTTTTGGAGCCGCCAGGGGGCTTCCCGGGTGGTGTGCGCCAGGGAGCTCACCCTGGAGGAGATCCGGGAGATCCGGACGGCCATCCCCCGGGAGCTGGAGATCGAGGTGTTCGTCCACGGGGCCATGTGCATTTCCTACTCCGGCCGCTGCCTGCTCAGCAGCTGCCTGACCGGCAGGGACGCCAACCAGGGGGCTTGCACCCATCCCTGCCGCTGGAAGTATGCCCTGGTGGAGGAGACGAGGCCGGGGGAATACTTTCCGGTGTTCGAGAATGAACGGGGAACCTACATCATGAATTCCGGGGATCTGTGTATGATCAGCCATATCCCGGAGCTTCTGGAGGCGGGGATTGACAGCTTCAAGATCGAGGGCAGGATGAAGACGGCCTTGTATGTGGCTTCAGTCACCCGGGCATACCGCCATGCCATCGACGACTGCCTGGAGGATGAGGAGCGCTACCGGAGGCACCTGCCTCTGTACGAGGAGTGGGTGTCCGAGTGCACCTACCGCCGCTTTAACACCGGCTTCTTCTACGGAAGGCCTGGGGCGGAGGCCCAGATCTACGACAATCACACCTACGAGAAGGGCTACACCTATCTGGGGCTTGTGGGGGAGGTGCGGGAGGACGGCCTCCTGGGCATCGAACAGAGGAACAAGTTTTCGGTGGGGGAGAAGATTGAGATTATGAAGCCCTCCGGGGAGAACCAGGAGGTGACAGTCCGGGGCATCTACACCGGGGATGGGGAGGCGAAAGACAGCGCGCCCCATCCGAAAGAGAAGCTCTATGTGGACGTGGGCGCGCCGGCGGAGGTGTTCCATATACTGAGAAAAAAGGCGTAGGGCCCGCCGCCTGGCTCAGAGGAATTCCCGCTGCAGCTTCTGGATGGCGTTTTTCTCAATCCGCGACACATAGCGCCGCGCCTAATGTAAACGATGCCCTTTAAGAAATCGCCTCCAGCTCGTGGAAGCGGAACTTGATGATGATCTCTTTTTTCTCGGTCAGCTCCACCCGCTCGATGAGGCTGACCAGCAGTTCCCGGCTGCTCAGCGCCGAATCCAGGAACTGTTTTACCAGCTCCCTGGCTTTTTCCTCGGTGTTCACCGGCTGCTTTGCCTGTTCCTCTAAGCTCTTCAACCGATCTTCCAGAACCGTGCGGTCCATCTTGACCTTCTGATAAATGCGCTGGAAGTCCTCTTCGGAGAGCAGCCCATTCAGCCGGTCCATGTACATCTGATCCAGATTGGTAGTCAGCGCAGTGATTTTGGATTGCAGTGCTTGCATCTCTGCTTCACAGCTGGACTCCTTGCGGGCGTCCTCGACAGCTTCTTCCGCGATTGGCCGCAGCCGGTCGGGGTCCAGATAAGCCTGGCAGACCTCCCGCACTTTGGCAATCACGGCATCATTTACTGTTTCTTCCTTGATGGAATGACAGGTGCAGACGCCCGCCTTGGTGAACCGCTGGTAAGTCCGGCAAACAAAGAACAGCCGTTCTTCCCCAGCCGCATTTCTGCGGCTGAGCACCGCCATGGGGTAGCCGCACTCGTGGCAGAAAATCAGCCCTTTCAGCAGGAAGTCATAGGTCCGGCTTCGGGTGTGCCTGCGGCTGTTCACCAGCATCTGCACCTTTTGAAAGGTTTCCGGGTCGATAATAGGCTCATGCGTTCCTTCCACGATAACCCAGTTTTCCGGCGCTTGCCGCAGGCACTTCTTGGATTTGTAGCTGACCTTCACCGTGCGTCCCTGCACCATATTGCCGATGTAGGTCTCGTTTTTCAGCATTTCGGAGATCCTCTCACTGCTCCACAGCCCGGTGTAGGGGCCCGGGTTTCCAACCTTCCAGCCGCAGTAGGTGGCCGGTGTGGGGATGCCGTCTTGGTTGAGAGTGGTCGCAATTTTGCGGCAGCTCATGCCCGAAAGAGCCAGTGCAAAGATCCGCCGCACCACAGCCGCCGCTTCTTCGTCAATGACGATCCTGTTTTTCTCAGCAGGGTGCATCTTGTACCCATACATGGGCTTGCCGCCGATGAACTGTCCCTTCCGCTGCTTATCCCGCTTGACGCTCTTGATTTTCTTGGAGATGTCCTTGGCGTACATGTCGTTCATGATGGCACGGAACGGTGTGATGTCGTTGGCGGTGGAGTCCACGCCGGTGTCGATGCCGTCCAGCAGAGAGATGTACCGCACCCGGTGCTCCGGGAAATACCGCTCCATATAGTGACCGGTCATGATATAATCACGACCCAAGCGGGAAAGGTCTTTGGTGATGACCATATTGACCTTTTTTGTTTCAATGTCGCCAATCATCCGCTGAAAGCTGGGACGGTCAAAGCTGGTGCCGCTCCATCCGTCATCCACATAAGTGTCGAAGACGGACAGGCGGTGCTGCCGAACAAACTCTTGCAGCAAAGATTCCTGGTTCTGGACGCTCTGGGATGGTCCTTCGTTTTCATCCTCCTTTGACAGCCTGATGTATAAAGCCACATGGTAATCCATGGGGTTGCTTATCTCCAAGTACATACCATACCTCCTGAGATAAGCGGCCATTCATCGGCATTATTGTATCGTAGCTTTTCCATATCCGGCAAGGATGCGGCGAAGATAGAGCCGAAAGGACTCTTCCAGAAGTTCCGGCAGTGTTCTTTCAGCCGACTCAAAAACACAACGTACAACAGGGGCGTTTTTCGGCATGGTATCCTCCTCCTTTACGCTATAGAAAAGAATATGTGTAAACCCGCCACGCTTTGCCTGTCCATTGAAAAAGACATAAAAAATCGCCACCCGTTAGGGGCGGTGACGTAAGAAAACATTTATGTGAGAGAATCGGCGTAGTTTAGGCTACGCCGGTTTTCTTATCTTTTGGGGCTGCTTGGGATTGCTCCCTTGCTTCCTCAAAATCAAATGCACCAATGAAATTATAGACAATCTCAATTTCTCTAACCTTGATGCGCGGCTCGTTCTCGTCCGGCGTGTAAACCTCGGAGATGTAAATTTTCTCCACAAACTCCCGGAGAACAGAAGCGTCAAGCTGCTGCATATCGGTGTACTTCCTGACCGCAGCAATAAACTGTCTGACATTGACTTTCTGCTTTTCCTGTTCCTTGACTTCCTGCCGCAGATGTTCGACAAGGTTTGTAAGGTTGGT
>CALWMI010000050.1 GCA_944381745.1 uncultured Lachnospiraceae bacterium
GCAGACGTATCCTCCAGAGCCTTCATGCTCAGGCTGATCTTGCCCTCCTTGAGGCCGATGATCTTAACCTTCACCGTGTCGCCTTCCTTGAGGACGACGCTGGGATCCTTGATGCGCTTGGTGGAAATCTGGGACACATGTACCAGGCCGCTCAGGCCGTTGCCCAGGCGGACAAACGCGCCGTAGGGCATGATGGACTCCACGGTTCCCTCAGTCACCAGGCCGATCTCCACGTTGGAAATGCGGGATTTGCGCTCCGCATCCCTCTTCTCCCGCAGGATATCCCTGGCGGAGAGCACCAGGCGCTTCTTGGCGGGATCCACTGTGATGACCCGAACCTCGATCTCCTTGAGCAGCCAGTCCTCCAGGTTCTCCACATAGGACAGGGACAGCTTGGAGGCGGGAATAAAGCCGCGCACGCCGTCCACATAGGCGATCACACCCTTATTCACGACACCTTTGATAGTGACTTTCAGATTCGTCCCCTCATCCATGTACTTCTGCAGCTTATCCCAGACAAGGGTGTCGTTGGCCTGTTTGCGGGAGAGGAGGAGATTGCCGCTGCCATCGTCCAGAGAGATCACAGCCGCCTGGAGCGTATCACCGACGGAAACGTTCTCCTTCAGGGAGAAGTCCGGGTCGTCAGAGAAATCTGCCTGGCGGATGATTCCCTCGGCGTAGGATTTCAGATCAAGGGTGACTTCCGAATCTGTAACGCCGATGACAGTTCCCTCTATGATATCGCCCTCCTCGATCTTGCGGAAGGATGCATCCAGCTCATCCTGGTAGGACGCCATTGTTTCATCGCTCATGTTCTAGTACCTCCTTGTAATATTCTGATAGCCCCATTATACAAGAGGAAAGGGCATCTGTCAAAAGGTGGGAGAGATTTTACAAGAAAAGCGCCGGTATCCCAGGCTTTAGGGGGAGGGCTGGCGTCTGGCGGCAGCCAGGCACCATAGGCTGTGCAGCAGCAGGGCTCCGAAGAGGGAGGCTAGGATGTACAGGCCGACAGCAGGCATCCGCCCGGCGGATAGGGCGGCAGAGGAGAAGAACTTCTGGCGCATAGGCTCCAGAGGGCTGATATAGAACATGTTGATGTGCCCGAGGGGAGAGAGGGACAGATTGAGAAGCGTGGCCAGCAGGCAGCCGCACAGATAGCAGCGGGCGGCGGGCAGGTAAGAGCGCCAGCAGGCGCGCAGGCCGGAAGCCCTGCGGATACGCAGGTCAGGGCGCAGGCGGGTGCGCGGGGAGACCCCCCGGAAGGAAAGGCCAGCGGCAAGCCCAATGCCTATCAGCAGGAAATGCCAGGCGAAGGAGTGTACGGTGAGGGGGGCGTAGCCGTAATGCATGCCGCTGGTGTCGCAGAAGGCAAATATCCCGCCCAGCAGGCCGAAATCCATGAGGAAAGCGCGGAGGGCGTCCTGCAGGCTGCCGGGGCCAAGCCAGGGCAGGATGAGGCAGACATACATGGGCACGCTGCACAGCTGGAAAGGAAAATACCACCAGTTGTAGCGGCCGCCATTCAGAAGGAACGTTATGCACCACTGCTTCCACAGCTCGCTGGCGGCCATCAGGATGCCGCAGGCGAGGAAAAAGCGGTCGAGGGCGCTCATGTTGGACAGACACCTGGACATCAAATCACCTCCCTTACAGTATAGAGCGGAAGGCAGCACAGGAAAAGGGGGACTGCAAAAAAATCTGCGGGGCGGGCGGCAGCGCGGCACCCCGGCCAGCTGAAGAACCAGGAAACTGCGGTAGGGAGAAGCCGCGGTAGGGAGAAAATGTGGTAGGGAGAAGCTGCGGTAAGGAGAAACTGCGGTAGGGAGAAGCCGCGGTGAGGAGAAACTGCGGCAGGGAGAAGCTGCGCTAAGGAGAAGCTGCGGTGAGGGCTTGCATATTTGGCGGGGAACAGGTAGAATAAGACGGAAGAAAGATGCCTGTGTGCAGAGAAAATAAGGGGAACATAGCATGTCATGGAACGCAGAGAGAGAGAAGAAGAGTACGGAGGGCAGCAGGGCGCCGATAGGGGTGTTTGACTCTGGTGTGGGAGGGCTGACGGTCATGAGGGAGATCATGCGCCAGCTCCCGTCCGAGCGGGCCGTCTATTTCGGCGATACGGCGCGGGTGCCCTACGGCAGCAAGTCCAGGGAGACGGTGCTGCGCTATTCCCGGCAGATTATCCGATTTCTGCGGACGCGGGGGGTCAAGGCGATTGTAGTCGCCTGCAACACGGCCAGCGCCTATGCGCTGGAGACGATACGGGGAGAGATCGACTTGCCGGTCATCGGCGTGGTAAAGCCAGGGGCCAAGGTGGCGGCCCAGGCGACGCGCACCGGGAGAATCGGGGTGATCGGCACGGAAGGGACGATCCACAGCCAGATCTACCCGGAATATATAGCCAGGTGGAACCCGCAGGCCGTGGTGCTGGGCAAGGCGTGCCCGCTGTTCGTGCCCTTGGTGGAGGAAGGCCTTCTGGAGGATCCAGTGACCGACGAGATCGCCTCCAGGTATCTGAAAGCCTTTGATGGGAGCGGGATTGACACGCTGATCCTGGGCTGTACCCACTATCCCCTGCTGCGGTCCACCGTCCGCAGGATTATGGGGGAGACGGTCACGCTGGTGAACCCGGCCTATGAGACGGCGAGAAGCTTAAAGGAGCTGCTCCGGGAGCGGGGGCTTGAGAACCCGGACGCACAGGCCAGCGGAAGGCCGGAGGCGGCGGAGCAGGCGCAGGGGGGGCATCCCGGACAGTACGAGTTCTATGTGAGCGATTCCGTGGAGCATTTCCAGCGGTTTGCCAACACAATCCTGCCGTTTGCGGTGGAGAAGGCCGCGCAGATACCGATTGAAGAATATTGAATAGAAGAATACGGAATGGAAGAATACTGAGAAGATTGCAGAGATGGAGATTTTATGACGAGAGATGTGATTATCGGGATTTCCGGGCTGCAGTTCACCGGCGAGGAGAACGCGGAGAGCCTGGAGGTCATTGCGCCCGGAGAGTATTTTTACCGGGATGGAAAGCACTATATAAAATTTGAAGAGGTGGTGGAGGGCTTCGAGGAAAAGAACCAGAATTTGGTTAAGATCGGGCCCAGGAAGCTGGAGGTGACGAAGAAGGGGCTTACCAACGTCCACATGGTCTTCGAGGAGAAGAAGAAGAACGTCACCTGCTACACCACGCCCTTCGGGAACCTGATGATCGGAATCAAGGGGAATCAGGTGTCTGTGAGGGAGGAGGAGAAGAATATCCTTGTAGAGGCGGACTACACGCTGGACATCAACTACGAGTATGTGGCGGACTGCTCAATCCGCATGCACATACGGGCCAGGGACGGCTCCGATTTTTCCCTGGCGGAAATGTGAGGGGAAAGACTGGGCGGCCTTCCAGCACCGAGAGGACTGGAAGGCCGCCTTTCTCAATTCCTGTATCCTACTTCTCAAAGGAATCCATGCACTGTACCATCTTGATATAGCGGGTATCCCGCTCCCGGATAATTTCAGGGATCTGCTCTTTGTCGTAGGTGTAGAAGCCAGCGCCGGCCTTCAGGCCCAGACGCCCGTCGGCCACCAGGCGGTGCATATAGGCAGAGCCGTCTTTGTCGTCGCACAGGTCGGCGAACAGGTAGTCGGACACGCTGTTGAAGACGTCCACGCCGCCCATGTCCGTCACGCGGAAAGGCCCGAAGCAGGCGTAGCGCATGCCAATGACCAGGCTGCAGGCCAAATCCACCTCCTCCAGGGTGGCGGCTCCGCTCTCCACCAGGTGGGCAGCCTCCCGGAGCAGGGCATACTGGAGGCGGTTGGCGATGAATCCGGGGATGTCCTTCTGCACCTTGACCGGCTTTTTGCCCAGGGCTTTGGACAGCTCCACCACGAAGTCCACGGTGCTGTCGGAGGAGAGGGCGCCCTTGGTCACCTCCACAAGCTGGAGAATGTGGGGCGGGTTAAACCAGTGCATGCCGCAGAAGCGCTCCGGCAGGCGGACAGCCTTGGCCATCTCCGTGATGCTCAGGCCGGAGGTGTTGGTGCACAGGACGGCGTCTTCCGGGACAAGGGCGGAGACCTCCTCCCAGAAGCGGTGCTTGGCGGCCATATCCTCCGTGATGTTTTCCAGGACAAAGTCTGCGCTGGAGAAGCAGGACTTGTCATTGGTGAACTGGACGCGGGAGACAAGGGCAGCCGAGTCCTCCGGCGAGAGGACGCCCTGTTCTACCAGCGCCTGCTGGTTGATGGCGATCGTCTCCCGCGCCTTCTGGAGAGTGGCCTCCTTCCGGCTGTACAGGAGGACATGGAACTGGTTCTGGGCGAAGATCTGTACGAGGGATGTGCCCATCGTGCCGCCTCCGGCAATGACAATGTGGGAGTCAATGAGATTTTTTTGCATGGTGGATGCTCCTTTCTGCTGTAAAGTGATAAAAAAAGCTGCCGTAATCGTCTACGGCAGCCTTATGTCTGTTCTGTGCAGGATTTCCGCCGGCAGTCGGTATTTAAGAACGGCGGGACGCCAGGGCCTTCTGCTTCATGCGGGCGAAAAAGCCCTTCTTCTTCTCGGGAACCTCCAGCGAGCCGCGCAGCCCCTTGACGGCGGAAATATAGATTCCGCTGACCACCGCCCGGACCTCCTTCTTCACGGGAAGAATGTCGAAGACCTCCTCGTCGCACATCATCACAGTCACCTTCGGGCCAACCTTGGCCTTCACCACCGCCACCTTGGAGCGGCGGAGATACTTGGGTGTCTGGTCGATGACGGCCTGCGGGAGACCGGAATCCTTAATGCGGAGACGCTTCTTGTCGATCACCAGCATAGAAATTACCTGGGACATCTGCTCCATCTGGGTTCTCTGGGCATTCTGCTTCTTCTCCATCCGCTGGGTGAAGAAATACAGCCCAGCAAAGGCGGCCAGCAGGCCGAGAACGATGACCAGGAGCACAATTGCAAGTGTATCCATATAAACTATTACCTCCTGAACGCTTCACAGATACAGCCTCTGGCTGTACCGACACGCATAATATTGTAACATTCTTTAGGACAAAGTGCAAGAGCCTTGTAAGGATTTTGGAAGCAAATTATAAGCCAAATGATAAGCCTTGCAAGGATTTTGAGGGCAAATAAAACCGGCTCTTTTCTGGCATAATGAATGGCGGAAGGAGGCGTCAGGATGGAGCTGGCAGAGATTTTGCAGGCGGGGGCCAAAGGACTGTGGGACAATCTTTTCTGGGTGAACCTCATTTTGATGGCGGTGCTGATTTTCGCGGAGCGCCGGGAGCCGAGAGCGATGTGGGCGTGGATGCTGGCGCTGTATTTTCTGCCGGTGGCGGGAGTTCTGCTGTACCTCCTGGCCGGACGGGATTTCCGCAGGAAGAAGATGTTCCGCCTCAAGGGCATGGAGGAGGAGCTGAGCGGGGCGCTGAAGCGGCAGCAGGAATTGTTGGGCGGCCGGGGCGGAGGACTGCTGGACGGGAGGGGAGAACCCTTTGCCGGCCTGATCCGCTACAACCTGGAGGCGGCAAAGGCGGTGCTCACGGTGGACAATGCGGTGGACATCCTGGCGGAAGGGGAGGCGCTGTACGCCGATATGCTCCAGGAATTTCGCAGGGCAAAGGATTATATCCACATTCAGTCGTACATTATCCGGGACGACGAAATTTTCCGGGCGATGGAGGACTGCCTGGCCAGGAAGCGGGCGGAGGGCGTGCAGGTGCGGATCTTGACGGATGCCGTGGGGAGCCGTTCCATGGGGCGGGCAGCTGTCAGGAGGCTCCGTGGGAAGGGGATCGCGATCGGGCAGTTTTTCCCCGCGCTGTTTGGACGGCTCCAGATACGGCCCAACTACCGCAACCACAGGAAGATTGTGGTGGTGGACGGGCGGGCGGCCTACGTGGGCGGCTTCAACATCGGGAGGGAATATGTGGGGAGGGATGAGAGGCTGGGGGACTGGAGGGATACGCACCTGAAAATCCAGGGCTCCGCCGTGCTGCCGCTGCACCTGCGCTTTATCCAGGACTGGGATTATGCGATGAGGGAAGACCTGCTGGGGGACGAGAGGCTCCTCCTGCCCAGGCCGGAGTTCTACCGGGGGAGCACCCTGGTGCAGATCGTCTCCAGCGGGCCGGACTCCAAGTGGCAGAATATCCGCAGCAATTATCTGCGGCTCATCCAGCTGGCGCAGGATCACATCTATGTGCAGACGCCATACTTTATCCCAGATGAGACGCTGCTGGAAGCGCTGCGCACGGCGGCGCTCTCCGGCGTCCGGGTGTGCGTCATGGTGCCGGGCATTCCTGACCACCCGTTTGTGCACTGGGCGACGGCCTCCTACGCCGGGGATATCCTGGAGGCAGGGGCACACTGCTACGTTTACCGCCAGGGATTTCTCCACGCCAAATGTGTGACGGCAGACGGCCTTGTCTTCTGCTGCGGGACGGCCAACCTGGACATCCGCAGCTTCCGGCTGAATTTTGAGGTGAACGCTGTGGTGTATGACCGGGAGGCCGCAGGGAAAATGGAGGCGCTCTTCGAGAGGGATCTGGGCGGCTGCACGGAGGTGACGCTGGAGGAGTACCGGCGGCGGGGGCTGGGCGTGCGGGTGAGGGAGCAGTTCTGCCGGCTGCTGTCCCCAGTGCTGTAAAAACTTGCGGGACACATGCAACCTGCCTGCGGGAATCCCCTCTTACCAGACAAACAATGGCAGGAGGTGCATGGAAATGATGGGGCGAAGAGAAAGAGGCAAGAGCGGCAGGCAGCGGATGGGCAGAAAATATTGGGCGGCAGGGCTGCTCCTGGCAGCTGCGGCGGCAGTGCTCCTGTGGGGAGTTATGAGGACGCGGGGGAGGATGCCAGGCGAAGGGGACGAGGCGCGGCTTGCAGAGGAGGCGCAGCACGGGGCGGATGAGGCGCGGCTTGCAGAGGAGGCGCAGCAGGGAACGGACGAAGCGCAGCTTACAGAGGAGGCGCAGCAGGGGGCGGATGAGGCAGGGACAGATAAGCCTGCGGGCAAGGCGGGGCATGAGGATTCCGCCGCCATCCCCACAGCCGCCAGCTATGAGGAGATCTATGAGCGGCTGTCTGCCAGGGCGGTGCAGTATATCTACAAGGACTATGGGATGGAAGACGGGAGCATGGCCACGGGGGAGGCGGCAGGCGGGCGCGCCCAGCTGGAAAATGCCATAGCTGAAGATCTGGCATCGGACAGCTATTCCCAGACAAACCTGCGCCAGGAGGGCGTGGATGAGGGAGATCTTGTGAAGACAGACGGGCAATCTCTATATGTGGTGGAAGAGGACGGTGGAGGAGTGCAGATCATCCGGCTGGACAGCCTGGAGACAGAGGCCGCTATCCAGGCCGGAGACGGCGGAGAAATCCAGGAGGTATATGTGGACGGGGACAGCCTGGTAATCCTGGAGAATTCGGAGAGCACCCGCATCGCCAGCGATGGGGATGGCATGTACTATCCAGAGACGGCCAGCGAGTGCCGTGTGCGCGTCTTTGACATCTCAGACAAGGGGAAGCCACGGGAAACCGGCAATATCTCCCAGGAGGGAAGCTTCCTGGCGGCCCGGAAGATCGGGGACTGGATGTATCTGTTCACATCCTGCTATAAGGACTGGCTGGGGACGGCAGAGGAGCCCCAGCAGTATATCCCGGAGGCGGCGGGGGCTCTCCTGGCCTGGGAAGACATTTATCTGCCGGGGGCAGAGGCGGCGGACCGCTATGTGCTGATGGGGGCGGTGCATGTGCAGGAGCCGCAGCAGGCGGGGGACAGGAAGGGAGTCCTCCTGCCCTACTGCGACCTCTATGTGTCCGGGCAGAGCGTCTGGTTCTCCACCCCGGAGTACGGGGACAATGGAAACCAGACGGCGATCTACTGCTTCGGCCTGGAGGACGGGGATATATGGGCGAAGGGAGCCGCCAAGGTGCCCGGGGAGCTCCACGACAGCTTTAGCCTGGACGAGTACAAGGGCTGCCTGCGGCTGGTGACCACCGAGTGGGATTACGAGAGAGGGACACAGATGAACCATCTCTTTGTGCTGGACAAGGAGCTGAAAGTTATCGGGCAGATTGAGGACATCGCGCCGGGCGAGACGGTGCGCTCCGTGCGGTTCTGCCAGGACATCGGATATTTTGTCACATTCCGGAATGTGGATCCGCTGTTCACCGTGGACCTGTCGGCGCCCAGCTCCCCGGAGATTGTGGGCGAGCTGAAGGTGACTGGGTTCTCCAGCTATCTGCACCCTTACCAGGAGGGGCTGCTGCTGGGCATCGGGCAGGAGGCGGACGAGAACAGCGGGGCGGCGGAAGGCTACAAGCTGTCCATGTTTGATATCAGCGACCCGGCTGAGACAGCAGAAGCCCACAAGGAGCTGCTGGGAGCTGGGTATGTGCCGGGGGCGACGGACTACAAGGCGGTGCTGGCAGACGGGAACAGGAACCTGATCGGGCTGTGCCGGAAGAACCAGCAGGAGCTGTACTATGAGGTGTACACCTACCAGCCGGATACAGGTTTTGCCCAGGTGCTCTCCTACCAGCTGGCCAAAGCGGACAGCGTGGACGGCTATGTCAACGAGAACCTTGTGCGGGGGCTGTACGCCGGGGAGACGTTCTATGTGGTGAGCCCGGCGGAGATTGCCGCCTTCGACATGGGCCAGGAATTTGAGAGGACAGGAGGACGGATGCTGCCGTAGGAACCATGCGGCGCAGGAAGGGCGGAAGGCGGCCACAGCCCTTGAAAATAAAGGAAAAAAGCGGTTTTCCTGCAAAAATCCCTTGTGTGCGCCGCGCCTGCTATGGTAGTATGAAAGCAAGCGAAGGATAGGCAGGCGGGCGGCGCTGATAAAATAGAGGGGGCTTGCAGGATCATGAAAGAGAAGAGATGTTACGACGGTTATCTGGTGAAAAAGCTGGATCCGGTGGTGTTTATGATGCCTTATGTCATGCCAAGGAGGACAGACAGCGAGGTCATGGTGGATCTGCGGCTGGATCTGGAGAAGGTGGAGGCCTTTATCCGTGAGAACCGCAAGCAGATCCCGGATCTGACCTTGTATCATTTCATATTTGCGGCTTTGGTGCGGGCGGCGGCAGTGACACCCCAGATCAACCGGTTTATCACGGGCAACCGGATTTACCAGCGCAGGTCTGTGCGCATTTCCATGATGGTGAAGAAGCGCCTGGAGATTGAGGGGAAGGAGTCCACCATCTATCCCACCTTTGAAAATTCAGACACGCTGGAGGAGATTGTGCGCAAGACAAAGCAGGTGACGGATGAGGCGTTTGCCAAGCTGGACGCGGAGAGCAACGGCTTCGACCGGCTGGTGGGGGTGCTCTATGCCACCCCGGCCTGGGTTCTGCGCCTCTTTGTGAAGACCCTGCTGCTGCTGGACCGCTACGGGAAGCTGCCCAGGGCGCTGGTGGACCTGCAGCCGTTCCACTCCGCGTTCTTTGTGACAAACGTGGGCTCCATCGGCCTTCCCGTCATCTACCACCATCTGTATGAGTTCGGCACGACCTCCGGCTTTCTGAGCATTGGCAAGAAGGAGATCGTCACCAGCATCACGCCCAAGGGCGTGATTAAGACGAAGAAGGTGCTGCCGGTGAAGCTTGTGCTGGACGGCAGGATCTGCGACGGCTACACCTATTCCTGCGCCTTCCGCACCATCCGGAAATGCTTTGAGCATCCGGAGTGGCTGCTGGAGTCCTACCAGCCGGAGGAAGAGAATTTCTGTCAATCCTATTAAGAATTGGGGAAAGGGCTTTTCAATTTTCCTGAAATATGGTTTAATGGTACACGGATTAACCATCCGGCAATACAGCAGAAGTTTTAGCGGCAAGGACAAGAAAGGATCAGGAAATGAAAAAAAGATATTTATTTGCGGCTGCGGTTCTGGCGGCAGGCACCCTGGCTGGCTGCTCCGGCGGGCAGGCGAAGGTGAAGACAAACTATGTGGACGACCTGGGAAAATATATAGAGCTGGGCGAGTACAAGGGAATTGAGTACGTGAAGGCGAAGACCGAGGTCACCGACGAGGATGTGGATATGGAGATCCAGGGGCTTTTGCAGGCCTACGCGGATTACGAGCACATCACAGAGGGCGTGGTGGCCGACGGGGACACGGTGAATATCAACTACACCGGCATGGAGGATGGCGTGCCTTTCGACGGAGGGACCGACGACTCTGAGGAGGGGACGAACCTTACCATCGGTTCCGGGAGCTTTATCGACGGCTTCGAGGAGGGGCTGATCGGGGCGTCTGTGGGAGACACCGTGACGCTGAACCTGGCTTTCCCGGAGGACTATTACAATGCGCAGATGGCAGGGGCGCAGGTTGTGTTTGAGGTGAAGGTGAACTATATCTGCGGGGAGCCGGTCGTCCCCGAGTTCGACGACGCCTTTGTCCAGGAGCATACGGAATATGACACAGCGGCGGAGTATGAGGACTATATCCGCAGCTATCTGGAGGATTACATGGAGTCCTCTGCGGAAGCCAACAACCAGGAACTGGTGTGGCAGCAGGTGATGGACAATGCCACGATCACCCAGCTTCCCCAGGAGAAGGTGGATGAGGAAGTGGAGGCCATGTATGACGCCTATGAGGAATACGCCGGTTACTATGGCATGACCATGGAGGATTTCCTGACGCAGTCCGGAATGACAGAGGAAGATTTCCGCACGGAGATGACCTCCTACGCCGAGGACACGGTGAAGCGGCAGCTGGTCTTCTATGCGATCGTGGAGGCGGAAGGCCTCACGGTGGGCGAGGAGGAGTACGGCGAGAAGGCGCAGGAGATGGCGGACAATTACGGATATGAGACGGTGGAGGCCATGGAGGAGGCACTGGGCAAGGATGTGCTGGTGGAAGATATGCTGTGGAACAAAGTGCTGAATCTGGTCATGGAAAATGCCAAGGCTGTGGAGAGCACGGAGGAGTAAGCGGCAGGGCGCACATTGCGGCGTGCCAAGACCGGTTTTCCCGGCGCTCTGCGCAGGGATAGGATAAGAGATTAGTATGGGAAGAAGGGGTTGACCTGCATGCGGCGGGCAGCCTCTTTTTTTCTTTATTTTCGTCCTTTCTATAATATGATATACTCAAGGGGGATTTACCAGACATGTAAATGGGAAAAACAGAGGAGGGAAGGGATGACGGAATGGGCAGAGACAGAGGGGATTGACAAAAGTGTGTACGGATAGCCGGAAAGCGGAGGGCTTCTGTACAGAATGCACAAAAAAATAATTAAAAATTATAAATTATGCAAATTGACATTTGTGGCACAAAATGACAAAATGGGTTTATAAAAAATAAAAAATTTTTTATTTTAAATTTTTTATTTTGCATTACCCATATTGTTGTCGAAAGCAAAGAATATGAGGTAGAGGATATGCTATTAAAAAGAAACTTGGACGAAGTAGTGTACGAGACAATTTGCGAAGGGTTTGTGGGGAACACCTATCTGGCGGGCAAGCGGCTGGATCCGACAGAGCTGTCAGAGCGATACCAGGTCAGCAAGACGCCGGTGATCCAGGCCCTGAAGCGGATGGCGAACGAGGGGATTGTGGAGATCACCCAGGGAGGGAAGTATTTTGTGCCAGTCGCCTCCCAGAAGGAGATCCAGGACGTGTGCCAGGCCAGGCTGATCCTGGAGGAGAATGCGCTGGCGGCCCTGTGCCACAGGAGCACCGTGGACGATTTGGCTGTCCTGAAGGGGATCAACCAGGAGCTGGTGGAATATTTTAAGAAGAAGAGCTTCGACAAATATTTCCTGAGCGACATGCATTTTCACAGAAAGATTGTGGAGCTGGCTGGGAACGGGTGTATCGCAGACCTGCACAGGATCCTGATCAACCGGTTCATCGTCGTCCGGCACACCACCGGGCTGATCCTGGCCCACAGCCAGGAGGCGTGCAAGGAGCACCTGGAGATGATCCAGGTGATCGAGGCCCACGATGAGCAGGGGGCTAAGGCCATCATCCGCAAGCACATTCTGGAGATGGAAGGACGGCTGAACGCGAAGGTCAGCGACGACTGACAGGCCGGTGCGCCGGCAGCGCCGCCGCGGGCACCTGGATTTTTCTCCGGGCTGCGTGTATCTCGGGCAGGCTTCACTCCAAGGAAAAAAGTAAGCTCATCTCCCACGGGAGATTAGTGATAAGCAAAACTATATTTTAAACAGGAGGAGGACCTGAACATGGGAACTAAAGGAACAGGCGTAATGCCGGCAGTTATGACGTTTTGGAACGCGGACGAGACTTACAACGAGAAAGAGACACTGCGCTATGTGCAGTGGGTACTGGATTGCGGCGCTCACAGCATTTCCTGCGTGGGAAGCACAGGCGAGAACATCTCCATGACCATGGAAGAGCAGAAGATGATCATGAAGAGCATCATCGACTTTGTGGATCACCGGGTTCCGGTCTATCCGGGAACAGGAAGATACTCCACCGCCCAGACCATTGAGCTGAGCAAATATGCCCAGGAGTGCGGGGCAGACGGCGTGCTTGTCATCATGCCTTACTACCTGCAGCCCCACAAGAGAGCGGTTGTCAACCATTTCCGGAAGCTGAGGGAAGCGATCGACATCGATATCATCCTCTACAACAACCCGAGATTCTGCGGCTATGAGATGACTCCGCTGGAGATCAAGGCGATGGTGGACGAAGGGCTCATCGATGGCATCAAGGCGGCTCACGGGGATGTCAACCGTGTCCATGAGCTGAAGTACTACTGCGGGGACAAGCTGACGGTGTTCTACGGCCATGACTATGCTCCGATGGAAGGCTTCTTCGCAGGAGCAGACGGATGGCTGAGCGGAATGCCGGCGATCTTCCCGAAGTTCTCTCGCACCCTGTACGATATCTGCGTGGTGGAGAAGGATGTGGACAAGGCTAGGGCGTACTGGAGCAAGATCCAGCCGTTCGTGGATTACTTTATCACCTATAACACCAACGACCCTCATTGGCATGAAGTGTTCAAATATGTGCTGAAATGCCTGGGCTTCGACGCCGGCCTGCCGAGGATGCCTCTGGGCGATCTGGCTCCGGAAGAGAAGAAGAAGATCGACGCTTTGCTGGCGGATATGAAGGACATTATCTGATCGTGCCGTCTGCCGCAGGGAGAGAGGAAAGACCATAAGATATAAGGAGGGTCCGTATATGAAAAAGAATAAGCTGTTATCGATGATTATTGCGATGATGCTGGCTGCATCCATGCTGGTTGGCTGCTCAGGCACTGCCGCAGAGGAGCCGGCGGATGCTGATGCGGCGGAGACGTCTGAGGAGGATGCAGGCGAGGAGGAGAGCGCTGACGGCGAGGAGACGGCAGAGGCTGCCGAGGGGGATCCCATCCTGATCGGTGTCTCCGCATCGATCACCGGCTCAGCCCCGACCAACGGGATGAGGACAGAGCAGGGCGCACAGATGGCCGTGGATGAGATCAACGCGGCGGGCGGTGTTCTCGGAAGGCCGCTGGAGCTGTATGTGGCGGATGACGGCGGCGTGCAGGATACAGGAATCAATGCGACCAACCTGATCGCGAGCCAGGGCGTTGTGGCGCAGGTAGGGCCGACCCTGTCTGGCCTGGCGCTGGCAGTGGAGGGGCTTGTGGCTGAGGCAGAATATCCGGTGCTTGTGGGCGCCACCAGCCCGAAGCTGGTAACGACAATGGATAACCCGTGGGTGTTCCGCGTGCGTGCGTCGGATACGATCCAGGCGCAGCTGGCAGCGACCTATGCGACAGAGAACCTGGGCTGCTCCAAGATCGGAATCTTCACCAACAGCAACGACTATGGCAGCGGTGCCCGCACAGTTATCGAGGAGTTTTTGACAGAGAAGGGGATTGAGTTTGTCACCGAGTCCCACAATACAGGGGATACCGACATGACCGGCCAGGTGCTGAGGCTGATCGACGCAGGTGTGGACTGTGTTATCGTGTGGACGGACGACGCGGAGACCGCCCTGGCGGCGCGCCAGTTCTATGACCTGGGCCTGGATGTGCCGGTGATCGGTTCTACCTCTATCTCCACGCCGCAGGTGAACGAGCTGTGCCAGCCGGAGTGGCTGGATAACTGGTACAGCTGCACAGACTTCACGACTTCCAATGATTCTGAGATCGTACAGACCTTTGTACAGAATTTCAACGAGAAATACGGGGAGGATCCGGAGCTGTACGCGGTTACCTACTATAGCGCAGTTTACCTGCTGAAGGATGCAATCGAGAGAGCCGGGAGCGTGGACAGCGCAGCCATCAGGGATGCCCTCGCAGAGACAGACGGGCTGGAGGTTCCGATTGGAACTTACCGCGCGAATGACATGCGGGAGATGATCCACGGCGGCACGATATGTAAAATGGTAGACGGAAAAGCTGAATTCCTGGAATATGTGCTTGTAGAGGACTGATTACTTTAGCTTGGCCGCGCACTGAGTAATTGGTGCGCGGCTATTTTTGGCCATTACCTGAGAGGAGGTATCGCATTTTGGGCAGTATTATTGTACAGCTGATTATCAGCGGGATCGCTATGGGGTTCATCTATGCCCTCGTGGGAATTGAATATACCCTGATCTGGAATGCATCCGGCGTGCTGAACTTCAGCCATGACAAGCTGATTACGCTTGGCGCCTATATTTTCGGGGGGACTTATATTGTCGGGATGCAGCTCGGCTTTGTGGAGGGGATTTTGCTCAGCATCGTGACGGTGGCAGTGATCGGCATCATCATTGCCAAGGTGATCTTCATCCCGCTGAGGAACCTGACCATGATCTATACGATTATGGCCACCGTCATGCTGGGAAAGATCATTGTGGAGGCCATCCGGCTGTATTGGGGGCCGGTGCCCTTTTCCGTGCCGGGATTTCTGGTGGGTACGGTAAAAATCAACAATATTGTTATTTCCATTGCAAACATTGTCATTATCATCGCGGCAGCCATCTGCGTCTGCGCGCTGCAGCTGTTCCTGTACAAGACGAAGCCGGGCAAGGCGATGCGCTGTGTCGCCCAGAACCGGAATGCGTCGCAGATCATGGGGATCGATGTGAAGACCGTCATGATCATCACCATTATCATCAGTATGGTGATCTGCTGCCTGATCGGCATCCTGGTGTCCCCGCTGCTGAATATCAGCACGACGATGTCCAACATGATCGGCCTGAAAGGCTTTGCAGCCGGAGTAATCGGCGGGTTCGGCTATCTGCCGGGAGCGATCGTCGGAGGCTTGGTCATCGGCATCGTGGAGAACCTGGCATCCATGGTTTTCCCTGCGGTTTACAAGGATATCGCAGCCTTTGTCCTGCTTGTAGCCTTCCTGCTGGTGCGCCCGAAAGGCATCACCGGCAAGACGCGGTAGATGGGAAGGGGGTCGCATGGGATGAAACGGATTGCAAACAGGCAGTACCTGTGGATTGGCGCCATATTTGTCGTGTTGGCGCTGGTGCCGCTCTTTATTGACAACAACTATTACATAACCATCCTGAACCAGATGGTGATCAACATGATCGTCGTGTTCGGGCTGAACTTTATCACCGGCCTGACCGGGCAGATGAACCTGGGGACGGCGGGCATCTACGCGATAGGAGCGTATACATCCGCGCTGCTGTCGAAAAATTTCGGCATTTCGCCGTGGCTGACCATGATGGCGGCCATCTGCGCAGGCTTTTTGCTTGGCCGCGGGCTGGGCTATCCGAGCCTGAAAATGAAAGGGGTATACCTTTCCCTCACAACCTTGGCTTTTACGGAGATCGTGCGCATTTTTGCCACGAACCTCATTGATATAACAGGGGGAACCCAGGGCATCAATGATATCCCGCGGTTTGCGGTGGGGCCGGTGATGCTGGACACCAACACAAAATATTTTTATTTTATCCTGGTTGTCGCGGTGCTCGTGTGCCTGCTCTCCATTCGCATTGTCTACTCCAAATGGGGAAGGGAGTTCCGGGCGGTCAGGGATAACGCGGATGCGATTGAATCGCTGGGGCTGGACATCAAGAAGATCAAAATCCGCGCGTTCACGCTGGCGGCGATGTACGGGACGCTGGGAGGGGCGCTCTACGCCCACTTCAACAGCTATATTACGAGCCTTTCCTTCACGACGGACCTGTCCATCAACTACGTGATTATCCTGATGGTGGGCGGAATCGGAAGCATCCTGGGAAATATGGTGGGTGCGGTGGTGGTGACCCTGCTGCCGGAACTCCTGCGTTTCCTGGGGGACTACTATCAGATTACCTATTGTATCCTTGTTCTGATCAGCGCCCTGTTCCTGCCCAACGGGCTGGTGTCGATCTACGGGAAGATTACGGGGCTGCTGAACAAAGGCTCTTCTGCGGAAGGTGGTGAATGATGTGGAACAGACGCAGGTTGTACTGGAAGTCCAGAATCTGGTAAAGCGTTTTGACGGCCTGGTGGCTGTCGATAATTTAAATTTCAAAGTGAAAAAGGGAAGGATCCACGCGCTCATCGGGCCGAACGGAGCGGGAAAGACGACGACGGTCAACATGATCACCGGGGACAACCCACAGACGGAGGGGGAGGTGCTCTTCTACGGGAAGTCCATCTCGAAGATGCCGATCTATGAGCGGGCGTCTCTCGGCATCGGGAGAACCTTCCAGAATATCAAGCTGTTCTCCACAATGACCGTCATGGAAAACCTGCTGATTGGCGGCCAGGGGAAGACGACGCAGAATCTGCTGAAATACCTGGCGAATTTCAAGCTGGCACAGCGGGAAGAGCGGCAGCTGCGGGAGAAGGCAGAAGAGATCCTGAATTTTATCGGCATGTACAAATATAAGGATGAGCAGGTCAGCAACCTGGCCTACGGAAGGCAGAAGATGACGGAGCTGGGCAGGACGCTGATGGGAGATCCCAAGCTGATCCTCCTGGACGAGCCGGCGGCGGGCTTAAACCCTTCCGAGAGGAAGGAGTTTATCGACATTATCCAGAAGGTATTTGAGAACAATGTGGACATGTTCCTGATCGAGCACAACATGGACGTGGTGATGAACCTGAGCCACGACATCACGGTGCTGAACTTCGGGTGCAAGATTGCAGAGGGGGATCCCAAGTCGATTCTGGAAAATGAAGAGGTGATCTCGGCGTACCTGGGCGAGGGCTACCGCAAGCAGATGAAGAAGGAGGCGGGACAGGATGCTTAAAATCAACAATATCGACGCATATTACGGCAAGGTGCAGGTTCTGCACAATGTCAGCCTCGAGGTCGGCAGCAACGAGATCATCTCCCTGATCGGAGCCAACGGAGCCGGCAAAAGCACCCTGATGAAGACCGTGATGGGGCTGATCAAGCCGAGAAAAGGCAGCATTGAGTTCCAGGGGGAGGACATCACCAAGATTAAAAATACCAAGATTGTCTCCAGGGGCATCGTCTATGTGCCGGAGGGCAGGGAGGTGTTCCCCGAGATGTCTGTGCGGGATAACCTGGAGATGGGGGCGTACTGCCGCAACTACAGCGCGAAGGAAATGAATGACCATCTGGAACAGATGTATGCGATCTTTCCCAAGCTGGGGGAGAGGCAGAAGCAGCTGGCAGGCTCCCTGAGCGGCGGGGAACAGCAGATGCTGGCCATCTGCCGCGGGCTGATGAGCGACCCGAAGCTGATTATGTTCGACGAGCCGTCCCTGGGCCTTGCGCCTGTGATCGTGGAGGAGATGTTCAAGGTGATCGTGCGGATCAACCAGGAGAGGAAGATCCCGGTGCTGCTGGTGGAGCAGAACGCCTACATGGCGCTGAGCATATCCAACCGCTGTTACGTCATGGCCAACGGCATGATCAAGCTGAGCGGGGCCAGCGAGGAGCTGCTGCAGGTGAGCGACGTGAAGAAGACCTATTTGGGCGGATAATGACGAGACGTGGGGGTAAACTTATGGAAAATTTATACGATGTCGTGGTGGTGGGCGGCGGCGTGGTGGGAAGCGCTGTTGCCAGGGAGCTGTCCCGCTATCAGCTGAAGATCTGTGTGCTGGAGAAGGAGCTGGATGTGTGCAACGGGGTCAGCGGGAGAAATACCGGGCTTCTGCACTCCGGGATCCTGAGCGGCGACCAGCCGGTGCGCACGGAGTGCTGTATAGAGGGCAACGCGGAATTCGACCAGGTGGCGAAGGAGCTGGACGTCCCGTTCAAGCGGTGCGGGAAGCTGATCGTGGGCTTTGGGGAGGAAGAAAAGCAGTGCCTTCAGCAGCTGTACCAGCACGGGCTGGAATGCGGCATTCCCGGCATCCGCATGATCGATGCGGATGAGATCAAGGCCATCGAACCGAATGCGGATGGGGATACCGGGATCTATGTGCCCACGGCGGGGATTTTATGTCCCTACACCTATACCATCGCACTGGCGGAGAATGCGGCGCAGAATGGAGTGGAGTATCATTTCGACCAGAAGGTGACGGCCATCAGCCGGACGCCAGGCGGGGAGTATGAGATACAGACGGAGAACGGGATGTGGAGATCCCGCTGGGTGGTCAACTGCGCGGGCCTTTTCGCCTATCAGATCTCTGTTATGCTGGGATTTGAAGCGTATGTGCCCAAGCGGGTGAAGGGCGAGTATGAGATATTGGACAAGAAGGCTGGAAAATTCCTGTCCGTGCCGATTTACCCGGCGCCGGGCAAGGCCGGCGACTGTGATATCCATATCACGCCCACGGTGGACGGCAATATCCTTGTGGGGCCGACGCTGGAGGACGTGGACGAGACGATCGATTACAGCGCCACCCAGGAGAAAATCGACCAGCTGATGGAGCAGGGTGCAAGGCTCTTCCCCAGGCATGTGAAGAGAGAATATTTTATCCGGAACTACGCGGGCATTTTCCCCTATGTGGCGGATCCGGGCATACAGGAGCGGGTGGATTTCCAGATCCAGGCGCGGGAGGACATCCCCCACGCGGTAAATGTGGTGGGGATCTCCACCCCCGGGCTTACCAGCGCCCTGCCCATTGCCAGGCGGGTGGTGGAGAAGGTGAAGGAGCAGGAGGAGCTGCGGCCCAACGAGGCCTTCAACCCGGTGAGAAAAGGCATCGTCCGGTTTGCAGAGCAGACAGATGAGGAGAAGATGCGGCTGATCGAGGAGGATCCGGATTACGGGGAAATCTACTGCCGGTGCGAGTGCGTGACCAAGGCGGAGATCAAGCAGGCGGTGCACAACATCCTGGGAGTGTCCACGGTCAGCGGGATCAAGTACCGCACGAGGGCGACAATGGGTCGCTGCCAGGGCGGCTACTGCGAGACGAGGCTCACGGCGATGATTGAGAAGGAACTCCAGCAGGATGTGAAGGACATTCTGCTGAACCAGAAAGGGGCCTATATGTTTGTGGGGAAGGTGAAATAGGATGAACACGCGAGAAGTAGTCATTGTGGGCGGAGGGCCGGCTGGCCTGGCGGCTGCAGCCGAGCTGAAAGCCCTGGGGGTTGACGACATACTGATTATAGAGAGAGAGAAAAACCTGGGCGGGATACTGAGGCAGTGTATCCACGACGGCTTCGGCCTGACCAGGTTCGGGGAGACCTTGAGCGGCCCGGAATATTCCCAGCGGTTTATCGACCAGGTGAAGGAGATGGGGATCGAGGCGATCACCAACGCCACGGTCATCGATATTTCACCGGACAAGGTGGTGACCGCAGACACGACGGAGGGACTGTTAAAAATCCAGGCCAAGGCCATCGTGCTGACCATGGGCTGCCGGGAGCGGACGAGGGGGGCGCTGGCAATCCCCGGAACCAGGCCTTCCGGCATCTACAATGCCGGGGTGGCGCAGAGCTATATGAACCTGTTCAACAAGATGGTGGGAAAAAATATTGTGATTATGGGCTCCGGGGATATCGGCCTCATTATGGCGCGGCGCCTGACGCTGGAGGGTGCCCATGTGAGCGCGGTGATTGAGATTCTGCCGTATCCCAGCGGGCTTCCGAGAAATATCGAGCAGTGCCTGCACGACTATGATATCCCGCTGTACCTGGGGTATTCGGTCATCGATATCCAGGGGGAGCCGCGGATTGAGCGGGTGATCGCGGCCAAGGTGGGGGAGAACGGGAAGCTGGTAGAGGGTTCCGAGATCGAGTTCCCCTGCGACACCCTGATCCTCTCCGTGGGTCTGATACCGGAAAACGAGCTCTCCCTGAGCGCCGGCGTCGTCCTGGACGACCGGACGAAGGGGGCGGTGGTGGACGAGAACTACCAGACAAGCGTGCCGGGCATTTTTGCGGCAGGCAATGTGCTGCACGTCCACGACCTGGTGGATTTTGTCTCGCTGGAGGCGGAGGACCTGGCCAAAGGCGTGTTCCAGTACTTGCGGGACGGCAAGCTGGAGGAGAATGAGATCCCAGTCTGCGCGGGGGAGAACATCGGACACGTCATCCCGCAGAAAATCAGCGGGAAGAAGGATATCCAGATGTCCCTGCGGGTGAGGAAGCCGGTGGGAAGGTGCAAGGTTGTGGTAAAGCAGGCGGGCAGGGAGCTGAAGACCGTGTCTATGCCGAAGGCTATCCCGGCGGAGATGATCCAGTTCCGGGTGAAGGCGGAAGCTTTTGTCTCAAGTGAGCCAGTCGAGGTGATGATCAATGAATAGAAGAACATTTTCCTGCATTATATGCCCCAACGGGTGTGAAATCCAGGTCGCCCATGAGAATGGACAGATTATAGAGATTACGGGAAATAAATGCCCCAAAGGGGTGGATTATGTCCGCCAGGAGCTGACGGACCCTAGGCGCACCATCGCGTCGTCTGTGCGCATCGCAGGGGCGGAGCTGCCGCTGTGCAGCGTGCGGCTGACCAAGCCGGTGCCGAAGAAGGATCTGTTTGCCGTGATGGAGGAAATCAACAAGGTGGATCTGACCGCCCCGGCGCATATCGGAGATGTGGTGATCAAAAATGTGTGCGGCTTGGATTCCGACGTCATTGTGACAAAAGAGATGGAGCGCATTTCTTGACAGGCAGGAGGGCGAGGGCAAAATGAAAGAATTTGCACAGTTGAACCAGTATCTGGAGGATATCAGGCTCCCAAAGTTTTATAAGGCCAGGCAGTCCTTTGACAGGGCCTGCATTGAGCGGGAGGATATCCCTGCGGCGGTGCGGCAGGAGCTTGACAAGGCCGAGCTGCGGGAGCGGGTTGACAAGGGGATGCGGATTGCCGTCACAGCCGGGAGCAGGGGTGTGGCCAATATCGACCTGATTATCCGGGAGATTGTCCGTTATCTGCAGGATTGCCAGGCAAGCCCTTTTGTCATCCCTGCCATGGGCAGCCATGGGGGAGGCACTGCGGAGGGTCAGCGGGAGCTGCTGAGGGGCTATAAGATTACCGAGGAGACCATGGGCTGCCCCCTCATATCCTCCATGGAGGTGACGCAGATCGGCCAGACGGAGGACGGCCGGGCGGTATACATTGACAAGGAGGCCGCCAATGCGGACGGGATTGTGGTGGTGGGCAGGATTAAGCCCCACACGGCGTTCCGGGGGCCGTACCAGAGCGGCCTCATGAAGATGATGGCCATCGGCCTCGGAAAGCAGTACGGGGCGCGGGTGTGCCACGAGGAAGGCTTTGAGCGGATGGGCTACAATGTGGAGGCTTTCGGGAAGGCGATCATCGCCAACAGCAATATCGTCTGCGCGGTGGGGCTGATTGAGAATGCCTTTGACAAGACGTGGAAGATCGCGGCTATGCCCAAGGAAGAGGTGGCTGCGCGGGAGCCGGGGCTCTTGAAGGAGGCGGAGGCGCACATGCCGAAAATCCTGTTCCCGCAGTGCGATGTGCTGATCGTCAATGAGATCGGCAAGAACTTCAGCGGCGACGGGATGGATCCCAATGTGACAGGGACCTTTGCCACGCCCTACGCCACAGGAGGGATTGAGGCAGAGCGCGTGTGCGTGCTGGATCTGTCGCCGGAATCCCACGGGAACGGTATGGGCAACGGCATGGCCAGCGCCATCACGAGAAAGGTCTTTGACCAGCTGGATTTGGAGACGATCTATATCAACGGGTTTACATGCCGGAACTTAAACGGCTCCCGGATCGCCTGCATCATGCCCAACGATGAGGCAGCCATCAAGTTCTGCCTGGGGACGTGCGTGCACGCAGACCCCCAGGAGCCGAAGATCATCCGCATCTTCAACAGCCAGTTTGTGGAGTACCTGTGGGTGTCGGAGGCGCTGGCAAAGGAGCTGCCTGAGGGAGTGGAGCTTCTGGGAGAGGCGGAGCCCCTCAGCTTCGACGCGGAGGGCAACCTGACAGACAAGGAACCGCGCCAGCGGGGGCAGAGGACGTTCTGATACAGACGGCCGGCCGGGAAGGCACGGGGAAGAGAATACGAGAGAAGTGATCGTTGCAGTTTGAGGGCGCAGTGTGAGAGCTGCGCCCCTTTTCTTGGCGTCCCGGGCGGTATGCACGGCGGCGCACAGCTCTCCTGGCGGCCGGGTTTGTATACTCCTTTTTTTGCTTGTGCCCTCCCCGCGAGTAATGGTATAATGTCCGTAAGCAACGAGCCGTGCGCCCGCAGGCATCCCCGCAGGCGCGCCGTGCTTGCACGGAAGCGGCAGCGGGGATAAGGTGAGAGCTCGCGTAAGGGATAGGGCGAGAGCCCGAGAGGAATGGAACGGAACGGCATGCGGGAGGCCGTATAGGAAACCACAAAAGGGGGAAATATAAATGAAAGTATTAAATTTTGGTTCTTTGAATTATGATTACGTATACGATGTGGATCACATCGTCCAGCCTGGGGAGACGCTGGATTCCCTGAACATGGGGACGTTCTTCGGCGGCAAGGGCCTGAACCAGTCGGTGGCCATGGCCAGGGCCGGGGTGCACGTATACCATGCGGGGATGGTAGGCGAGGACGGGGACGCCTTCTATGAGCTGTGCCGGGAGAATGGAGTGGACACCACCTATCTGCGCAAGATTGACGGCAGGAACGGCCACGCCATTATCCAGGTGAACCGGGAGGCGCAGAACTGCATCATCATTTATGGCGGCAGCAACCGCCGGATCACGAAGGAGTTTGTGGACGAGGTGCTGGCGGATTTCGGAGAGGGCGATATCATCATGCTCCAGAACGAGATCAACTGCCTGGACTATATCATTGACCGGGCCTATGAGAAGAAGATGACGGTGATCCTGAACCCGTCGCCCTATGACAGCGCCCTGGATGCCTGCGATATGAAGAAGGTGTCGATTTTCCTCCTGAACGAGGTGGAGGGGAAGCAGGTGTCCGGCTATGAGGAGCCGGAGAAGATCATCGGCGCGATGCTGGAGAAATACCCGGATGCCAAGATCGTGCTGACGCTGGGAGAGAACGGCGTGGTGTACGCAGACAAGGACAAGAGGGCGCAGCAGGGGATTTTCAAGGTGAAGGCCGTGGATACCACCGCTGCGGGGGATACGTTTACCGGCTACTTTGTGGCGGCGCTGGCCAAGGGGCTTCCCATTGAGGAGACGCTCCGCCTGTGCTCCAAGGCGTCGGCGATCGCTGTGTCCCGCAAGGGCGCGACCCCTTCGATTCCTACGATGGAAGAGGTTGAGAACATCGAGCTGTAAGGTGGACTGGACATGACAATGGACGAGTTTATAGTGATTATCCCGTCGCTGGAGCCAGACGGCAAGCTGGTGGAGCTGGCGGCTGCCTTGAAGGCAGAGGGATTTGGCCGCATCGTGCTGGTCAACGACGGCAGCGGCCCGGAATATGATGAGACTTTCAGAAAGGCGCAGGAGGCTGGCTCCTGCGTCCTTTTGAGGCACTGCGTCAACCAGGGGAAGGGGCGGGCGCTGAAGACCGCCTTCAACTATTGCCTGGAGAAGGAGGAGCCCTTCCTGGGCGTGGTGACGGTGGATTCCGACGGACAGCATCACCCGGAAGACATCCGCAGCTGCTGCGAGGCCTTGGCGGCACACCCGGACAGCCTGATCCTGGGGAGCCGGGATTTTGACCGGGCGGGGGTTCCGTGGAAGAACGGCTTCGGCAACAAGCTGACCAGGAAGATTTTCGGCTTCCTGAGCGGCATCCATATCCAGGATACCCAGACGGGGCTGCGGGCCCTGGGCCCGGCACTCATGCGGACGTTTCTCGCCACAAAGGGCGAGCGCTTCGAGTACGAGATGAATATGCTGATGGACTGCCGGGAACATGCCATCCCCATTGTGGAGGTGCCGATACGCACCATCTATCTGGGGGAGGAGGGCTCCACCCACTTCCACCCGGTACGGGATTCCCTGCGGATCTACGCAATTTTCGGGAAATTCCTGGCGTCGTCCCTCTCCTCGTCGGTGATCGACATTGTCATGTTTACGGTGCTGATCTGGCTTCTGCGGCTGTTCCAGGCAGAGCACCACATCCTGCTGGCCACGGTGGGGGCCAGGATTGTGTCGTCCATCTACAATTATCTGATGAATAAGGGCGTGGTGTTCTGCTGCGAGGGGAAGCTGCGGACGACGCTGTGCAAATATTATGCGCTGTGCATTGTGCAGATGCTCTGCTCCGCAGGCCTGGTATCAGTGCTCTTCCAGGTGCTGCACTTGAATGAGACGGCGGCGAAAATCATTGTGGATACGGTGCTGTTCCTGATCAGCTTCCGCATCCAGAAGGAATGGGTATTTCAGAAAGGGTAAAAGGATAAGCAATGACATCATTTATCGGAGTGGCGGTATTGTGCGCGATTGCGGGGGCCTACGCAGGGCTTGCCCGCAGGAGGCTGGAGGAGATGCTTCCGCTGGCGGCGGGGACGGTCATCGGGATTTTGTACCTGTCCGGGCTGTTGGGGGATTTGAATATGGGAAGATACGGCTGCGTGCTGGCAGGCGGCATTGCCGCCGTTGGCTGCGCGGCCTTTCTGCTGAAAAGGGGGAGGGCCTATCTCGCCCAGGTGCTGACGCCGGGGCTTCTGGGATTTGGCCTGCTTGTCCTCTTCCTCTGGTATATGAGCCAGGGCAGGCTGTACCAGCAGTGGGATGATTTCTCCCACTGGGGCCTGGTGGTGAAAAATATGTGCTATTTTGACCAGCTGGGGAATATCGCCGAGTCCACGGTGAAATTCAAGGAGTACCCTCCGGCTGCGTCCCTGTTTGCCTATTTTTGCACCAGCTTTGGACACTACAGCGAGACGAACGCGATCAGGGGCATGGGCTATCTGACGGTGGCCTTCCTGGCTCCGGTGTTCGCCGGGATACGGGGATTTTTCCCGGCAGAGGGCAGCGTGGGCCAGAAGGACGCAGGCGGCGAAGACGCCGGTAAGGGGCAGAAGGGTGCCAGCGGTGAGGGCGAAGGCGGCGAAAGCGCCGGCAAAGCGCCCTGGACTTGCCTGATCCCGCTGATGGCCCTGGTCTATCTCCTGCCCACAAGCCTGCACCGCAATACCTATGCGGGCCTGTATGTGGACGCCTTCCTGGCGGTGCTGTTTTTCTATCTCATCTATGCGGCCTTTACCTACCGGGGGACGCGGCTGCGCCTGCTCTCCATGGGGACGGCCTGCGCCTTGCTGGTGCTGACCAAGGAGTCGGGCCTGGGGCTGGCGGCGATCGCCCTTCTGCTGATTGGGGTGGGGCAGTCCCTTCTGCACCGGGACAGGAGGCGTAAGGCTTGGCTGGAGGTGCTGGCCTGCGCTGCTGTGTGCGCGGCCGCCCAGCTCTCCTGGAAGCTTTACCTGACTGCGGCAAATACGGTGATCGAGAGCTCCGGGGCGGGAGGTGGCTTCTCCCTGGCCGCCTTGGCAGAGCTGTTCGCCGGGCAGGCGCCGTCCTACCGGTATGAGACAATCCGCAATTTCGGGGCGTTCCTGTTCACAGAGCCTATGGGGGGCCTGTTCGTCATGTTCCCCATCGCCGTGTGGATTGTAATCTTCGCGGCGGCCGCCGTGCTGTTCCTGTATGTGTGCCGGCGGCGGGGGGAGCGCCGTCTGGGCCAGGAGGCGGCGGTGATCTTCTGGGGGCTTCTGGCTGGCTTTGCCGTCTACATGCTGTCGCTGCTGGTGCTGTATCTCTTCTCCTACTCGGAATTTGAGGCGCTGCGGCTGGCCTCTGCCCAGAGGTACCTGTCCATGTACCTGACGGGGATGCTCTGCTGCTTTGGCCTCTTCTACCTGCGGCTGTTCACCAAGTGGCGGCTGCTGGGATATTTTGGCGTCCTGGCCTGCGTGTTCCTCTGCTCCACCAGAGATGGGGTGGACAATGTGATCCTCTATCCCAAGGAGTCGGTGCTCACCTCCCAGTGGCTGTGGGAGGGGTATGCGGGGGCGCAGCGCTTCCAGGACAAGCTGGATTACCAGAGGGACCGGGTTTATGTGATTGCCCAGAATGACGAGGGGATCGATTACTGGGTGCTCCGGGGCGTGTTCACGCCGGTGCAGATCAACCCCAACTACAGCTGGAGTATCGGGGAATCCTACGGCCCGCAGGATGTGTTCACCGCCTACAAGAATATTTACAGCTGGTCGGACGACCTGGAGGAGTACACGTATGTGTACCTGTTCCGGGTGGACGACAAATTCCGGGAGCAGTTTGGCGCGCTGTTTGAGAATCCGGCGGATATCGCCGACGACACCATGTTTCGCATAGAGCACGGGGCTGGGCCGGATGGCCTGGCGCTGCTGGTGAAGGATGAGGAGATGACCGCCTATTGACGGGGGCTGCGGCGCTCTCTCCGGGGAGGGCATCCGTCAGCCTCCGCCCCGGCGGGGGTCAAAAGCCCGGACGCGGCATCCATGCGGCAGCACAAGCCCAGGGGAAGGGTGAGGGCGCCGGGGTGATGGCCGAAGGGCAGGCCGCCCGCAGCCGGGAGCCCCAGCGGGGCGAGGCGTTCCCGGAAAAGCTCCGGGAGCGAGTAGTTCCAGGAGAGATGGCGTCCGCTGGGTTTGCAGTCCCAGAAGGAGCCTAGAAGGATGCCGCGGCAGCCCTCCAGGACACCGGCCTGGATGAGGGTGGTGAGCATCCGGTCGATGCGGTAGAGGGGTTCCCCCACATCCTCCAGGAAGAGGAGGCAGCCCTCCAGGCGCGGCTGCCAGGGGGTGCCGGACAGGGAGGCCAGGACGGAGAGGCTGCCGCCCACAACGGGCCCCTGGACAGCGGGCTTTGTCCCCGGGAGAATGTACCGCAGCGGGAGGCTGCGGGGGATGGACGGGCGGCAGAAGAGGCAGCTGGCCAGGGATGAGAGGGCCGGCGGGCGCAGGGAGGCAAATTCCGACACCATCGGGCCGTGGAGGGTGACAAGGCCAGCACGGTTTTGAAGGGCCAGGTGCAGGGCGGTGATGTCGCTGTAGCCGAGGAATAGCTTGGGGTTGGCGGCCAGCTCTGCAAAATCCAGCAGGGGCAGGAGGCGGGCGGCCCCGTAGCCGCCCCTGAGGCAGAAGACCGCGTCAAAGGCAGGGTCGGTAAATGCACGGCGCACATCGGCGGCCCGCAGCCGGTCTGTCCCGGAGAACCAGCCGTGCCTGGCAAAGCAGGACGGGAGGAAGACCGGAGTCAGGCCGAGGGAAGAGAAAAATGGCCGGGCTGCGGCCAGGAGATCGGTTTCCAGGGGAAATGAGGGGGCGACGACGGCGACCCGGCTTCCCGGGCGCAGAGGAGGAGGCAGAACCATGGGGACCTCCGTCTGAAATAGAAGATACTCCCTTTAATCTATGAGGAGAGAGGGGAGAAAATGCGCGGTTCCCTGCCTTGACAGGCTGCAGTGGGCGCCGCTATAATTATTTTAGAGACAATAATAAGACAATCAGAGAAGGGCGAGGAGGATCTAGCTATGGAATATGTGACATTGGGAAAAACAGGGCTGCGCGTCTCCAGGCTCGGCTTCGGAGGGATACCGATCCAGAAGATTGACGCGGCGGGGACGAGGCTGCTTGCGGAGACGATGGCGGAGAAGGGGATCAATTATATTGACACGGCCAGGAGCTACACGGTGAGCGAGGAGCTGCTGGGCCAGGCGCTGGAGGGGCTGAGGGACAAGTTTGTGCTGGCCACAAAGAGCATGGCCAGGACGAAGGAGGCCATGGCGGCAGATGTGGAGACAAGCCTGCGGAACCTTCGGACAGGGTACATTGACCTCTACCAGTTCCACAACCCGTCGATGAAAGACCTGGACACCATCGTGGGGCCGGGAGGAGCGCTGGAAGCGCTGGAGGAGGCGAAGGAGGCCGGTAAAATCGGCCATATCGGCATTACCGCCCACTCGCTGGCTGTCTTTGCGCGTGCCGTCAGCCTGCCCTGGGTGGAGACGGTGATGTTCCCCTACAACATTGTGGAGAGCCAGGGGCGGGAGCTGATGGAGGCCTGCGCCAGGAACAACATCGGCTTCATCGACATGAAACCGCTGGCAGGCGGGGCGATCGAGGACGCGCAGCTGGCGCTGCGCTATGTCTGCTCCGATCCCCTGGTGACGGTGGTGATCCCGGGGATGTATGCGGTGGAGGAGATTGAGCAGAACCTTCGGGCTGCGGAGGATACCAGCGCCCTGTCCGCAGATGAGCAGGAGAGGATAGAGGCTGTGCGCAGGGAGCTGGGCACAGCGTTCTGCAGGCGCTGCAATTACTGTGCGCCCTGCACAGCGGGGATTGATATCCCCAGCGTCTTCCTCATGGAGGGCTATCTGAAGCGGTACGGCTTGGAGGGATGGGCCAGGCAGCGCTACGCCAGCCTCAAGGTGAAGGCTGGGGCCTGTGTGGAATGCGGGGTATGCGAGACGAGGTGTCCCTACGAGCTGCCGATCCGGCAGAAGATGAGAGAGGCCGCGCAGGCCTTCGGAGAATAAAGATTATTCTCCGATAGCCTGGCGAAGAGCCTTGGAAAGCTGGTCCGGGCAGGAAGTGGCCTTGTGGCCGCAGGTGATGCCCTCCAGGCGGCGGATGGCTTCATGGACGTCCATCCCCTCCACGAGGGATGCGATTCCCTTCGTGTTGCCGTTGCAGCCGCCGACAAATTCGACGGATGTGATGACTTGATTCTCTACTTCCACATTGATCAGCCGGGAACAGACTCCCTTTGGTTGGTACATCATGGCGACAGCCTCCTTCTATAAGTAGATCATTCTGTCAGCGGCGGGCAGCCGGGGCTCTTGTACCGGTCCCGGATACGCTGCCGCTATTCTTTCAGTATAGAAGAGGCAGGGGATTTTGGCAAGAGAAGAATTCACCTGGGTTGCAGTGATCGCCTTGCTTTTCTCGCAGGCAGGGGGTATAATGATACAAACGGCAGCGGCGGTATGCGCGCCGGGCAATTAAGGAAAAAGATGGTTGGAGGACAGTACAATGGCTATGACAAATCTGGAGAAATACGACAAAGCATTTATGGTGAACCTGAAGGTGAAGAAGGAGCAGCTCCCTGGGCTGAAGTACCAGGGGATCGCCACCTGGGATTCCGTAGGTCATATGGATCTCATCAGCGATCTGGAGGAGGCCTTCGGCATCATGATGGAGACCGTGGATGTGATGGATTTCAATACGTATGAGCACGGCAAGGAAGTGCTTGCAAAGTACGACGTGGAGATTGAATAATTGCCGGGCCTGACACGCGGGGAGGCGGGATACCCGGCTTGCCCCCGCGCCGGGGCCGAACAAGGAGATGCGGGAAGATGGAGCGTCCAGTGAAGATTGTGACGGTTACCGACAGCCAGACGACGAGCAACGGCTACGTGCTTCTGGAAGGCCGGGACGCGATTGTGATCGACCCCAACCTGGAGGGGGAGATCGTGGAGACACTTGAGAAGTATCAGGCCGTGCCTGGCCTTGCGATACTGACACACGAGCACGCGGACCATATCCGGGGGCTGGAAGCCCTCAGGGAGAGGTATCCGCAGATGAGAACCGTGGCGTCGCTTCTGTGCAGCGAGAGGATACAGGATATCCGAAGCAACCTGTCCAGAATATTTGGAGTATACTTAATGTTTATAACCGGAGAGAGGGTTTTGGACTATCCGAAATTTACTTGCAGAGCAGCCGATGTCATGTTTGAGGGCAGGCTGCTTTTTTCCTGGCATGGAAGGCAGTTCGCGCTGGAGGGTATCCCAGGGCATTCCCCAGGGAGCATCGGCATCCTGGCGGAGGGGATTGGCCTGTTTACCGGGGATTCCCTGCTGGGCGACCGCCCGGTGATCACCCGCTTTGACGGGGGGAGCCGCCAGGACTATGAGCGGGTCGCCGTGCCCTATTTCCAGGTGCTTGATCCGGGGCTGACAGTCTACCCCGGCCACGGGGAGCCGTTCCTCCTGAGAGATGGCATCCTGCGGGACGATGTGCAGGAGAGGGAAGCGCAGGAGAAGGAAGGGCCTGGGCAGGAGGCATGGGAGAAGGAAGGGCGTATTGCCCCGTGTACACCCACTCCGCAGAAATAGAAGAATATAGAAAACCTAGCGGAATACAGAGAAATACAGAAGGATAGAGTACAGAAGAATATAATTCAGAAGAATACAATACAGAAGAATACAGGAGGTGAGGGCATGGATTACGTGGATATATTGGCGCTTGCGCCCTACGGCATAGGCCGGGAGGAGAAGGAGCAGATCGTGGCGGAGAGGCTGTCCTGGCTGACCGCGCATCACAGGGAGCACTGTGCGGATTACCGGAAGATCACAGACGGGCTGGGCTATAAGGAGGGAGCGAAGGCTGGAAGCCGGGATATCCCGATGATGCCGGTGCGGCTGTTCAAGGAGCGGGAGCTCCTGAGCATTCCCAAGGAGAAGGTGTTCAAGACGATGACCTCCTCCGGGACGACAGGGCAGCAGGTGTCCAGGATTTTCCTGGATGAGGAGACTTCCAGGAACCAGCAGCTGACGCTGGCACGGATTGTCAGCGAATTTACCGGCCAGTCCCGGATGCCGATGATCATCATCGACTGCCCGTCAGTGATCCGCAACCGGGCAATGTTCTCCGCCAGGGGGGCGGGGATCCTGGGCTTTTCCATGTTCGGCTCCAGGAGGATCTATGCCCTGGACGACAGCATGAAGCTGAATGTGGAGGAGATCTCGGCGTTCCTGGAGAAGTACCAGGGGATGCCAGTGCTGCTCTTCGGATTTACCTTTATGATCTGGAAGTATTTTTACCAGGAGCTCATCCGGACCGGCGTGAAGCTTGACCTGTCCCAGGGAATCTTAATCCACGGGGGCGGCTGGAAGAAGCTGGCCGGGGAGGCGGTCTCCCGGGAGGAATTCAAGGAGAGGCTGCGGGAGGCCTGCGGCATCCAGCGGGTGCACGACTATTATGGGATGGTGGAACAGACAGGCTGCATCTACATGGAGTGCGAGTGCGGGCATCTCCACGCCAGCACCTACTCGGATGTGATTATGAGGCGGATGGAGGACTTTGCGCCCTGCGGCGTGGGCGAGAAGGGCGTGATCCAGGTGCTGTCCATGATTCCCACCTCCTACCCCGGACATTCCATCCTCACGGAGGACGAGGGGATCCTGCTGGGGGAGGACGACTGCCCCTGCGGGCGCAAGGGAAAATATTTCGAAGTCACCGGGCGGATACGGAACGCGGAAGTGAGGGGGTGCAGTGATACCTATGAGCAGAAGTGAGAGAGCCGATGGAAAAATGAGCGAGGACTTGAAGAGCCGTGTGAAGCTGCTGTGCGGCGTCTATGACCCGGAAACCCTGCCGGGGGAGCCCTTCGGCGGGAAGGTGCTGGATTTCCTGGGGGCGCTGGCCAAGGCGGTGCGCCGGGAGCCGGGGGCGGAGGCCTATACGGATGTGGCGGCTTTTGGCTTCTGGTGCCGCCGGGCGAACCTGCTGCGCATGAAGGAGAGCCTGGGGCTTGCCGGGGAGCGCATAGGCCTGGGGCTTGTCTTCCACATTGCCCCGTCCAACGTGCCGGTGAACTTTGCATACTCCTATGTGCTGGGACTCTTGGCAGGCAATGGCAATGTGGTGCGGGTGCCGTCGAAGGAGTTCCCCCAGACGGAACTCTTGTGCCGGGCAATCCGCCGGGTGCTGGAGGAGGAGGCCTACGAGGAGATCCGGCGGGCCACCTCCATTGTGTCCTACGGGCACGACAAGGAGGTGACCGACTGGTACTCCTCCATCTGCGACGCCCGGGTGATCTGGGGCGGGGACGAGACGATTGAGACGATACGCCAGTCCAGTATCCCCAGCCGGTGCCGGGAGGTGGCCTTTGCAGACCGCTACTCCCTGGGCATCATCCGCCCGGAGGCCATCCGGGATATGGACGGGGAGGCGCTTGGCCAGCTGGCGAAGCGTTTCTATGACGACACCTATCTGATGGATCAGAATGCCTGCTCTTCGCCCCACCTGATCGTGTGGCTCACCGATCAGTGGCAGGGGACGGAGGAGGAGAAGGAGGCGGCCAAGGACCGCTTCTGGCAGGCTGTGGCGGACGGGGCGGGCAAATATGCCCTGGAGCCCATTAAGGTGAGCGAGAAATATGACCGCCTGTGCAATTTCCTGGCGGACACCGGCGATGAGGCAGAGGTGAGGCGCTGCGGCGGCAACCGGCTTTACCGGGTTCTCTTGAAGACGATGAAGCAGCCGGTGGATACCTACCGGGGAATTTTCGGGCTGTTCTTTGAGCGGGAGATGGAAGGCCTGGAGGAGCTGGCGCCCGCCGTCACCAAGAAGGTGCAGACGGCGGCGGTGTGCGGCGTCTCCAGGGAGGAGGTTGTCCGCATGGTGCTGGAGAACCGGCTGCAGGGCATCGACCGGGTCGTCCCGTTCGGGGAGACGCTGTCCATGGAGCTTGTGTGGGACGGTTACAATATCATCGATCAGCTCTCCAGGCGGATCGGTTAGAGAAGGCCGGCTGGAGGCAGGCCCCTGGCGGGGCGGGGATCCGGCCGGGGAGAAGGAGGGGATTGTATGGCATACTACAAGGAATATCATCGATATGGAGATGCGGTGGCGGCGGTGGAGCCGGGCGGGATACGCGCATCCTACCGGGATCTGGGGGAGTTTTCCAGCCGGATCCGGGAGGCGGTGGGAGGGAGGACGCTGGTCTTTGCCTTCTGCAAAAATACCATCGGCTCCATGTTCGGCTACCTGAGTTTTCTGGAGAACGGCATTGTCCCGCTGCTTCTGGACGCCCACATCGACAAAGGGCTGTCCGGGGAGCTGATTGCGGCCTACCGCCCGGCCTACCTCTATGTGCCGGAGGAGCAGGCCGGAGAGTATGAGGGGAAGACGGTGCTGGAGGGCTATGGCTACAGCCTACTGCGCACCGCCTACCCCACAGAGATTCCCCTGTATGAGGAGCTGGCTCTGCTTTTGACCACCTCCGGCAGCACGGGGAGTCCGAAGCTGGTGCGCCAGAGCTACCAGAATATCCAGTCCAACGCGGAGTCCATCGCCCAGTATCTGAAGCTGGACAGCACCGAACGGCCAATCACGACCCTTCCGATGAACTACACCTACGGGCTGTCCATCGTCAACAGCCATGTGTGGAAGGGGGCGGCGGTGCTCCTGACCACCAAGACGCTGTTCGACAAGGAGTTCTGGGAATTTTTCCAGGAGGAGAAGGCGACCTCCTTCGGAGGGGTGCCCTATACCTACGAGATGCTGAAACGGCTGCGGTTTTTCCGCATGGATCTGCCGAGCCTGCGGACGATGACCCAGGCGGGCGGGAAGCTCTCGCCGGAGCTCCACAAGGAATTCGCGGAGTACGCGAAGCGGGAGGGCAAGCAGTTCGTGGTGATGTATGGGCAGACGGAGGCCACGGCCCGGATGGCCTACCTGCCGCCGGAGCGCTCCCTGGAGAAATACGGGAGCATGGGCATCGCCATCCCGGGCGGTTCCTTTATCCTGGCGGATGTGGACGGGAAGCCAATCACCCAGCCGGATGTGGTGGGAGAGCTGGTGTACGAGGGGCCGAACGTGACGCTGGGCTACGCCCTGGCACAGGAAGATCTGGCCAAGGGCGACGAGAGGGGAGGACGGCTGGTCACCGGCGATATGGCCCGCATGGATGCGGACGGCTATTTCTACATTGTGGGGCGCAAGAAGCGGTTCCTGAAGATCTACGGCAACCGCGTCAACCTGGACGAGGCGGAACGGCTGGTGAAGGCGGCCTTTGAAGAGTGGGACTGCGCCTGCACCGGCGTGGACGACCACATGGATGTGTACATCACGTCGCCGAAGGAGGAGGACCGGGAGAAGACAGCGGAGTTCCTGGCTGAGAAGACGAGGCTGAACCCGAAGGCGTTCACTGTCTGGTCGATTGAGAAAATCCCGAAGAACGAGGCGGGCAAGACGCTGTACAAGGAGCTGCATCCCCAGGGCTGAGAGCTGGATTTGGGCTGGGCAGCTGAGAGATACCAAGATTAGGCGGGATGACGGGAGGAGAACCGGAGAGAAAACTCCCGGGGCAGGCTTTCAAAGGCTTGCCCCGGGAGTTTTTTCTCTGTCCTGCGAGAGCTCGCGCAGGACGCGGCGGAACTGGAAGTAGAAGGTGGTGACCGTCGTGCATACGGCGATGGTGTCCGCCACCGGCTCCGACAGGAAGACCGCGAACACTTGGTTTTCCAGGAACATGGGCAGGATAAAGATGAGCGGGATCAGCAGGATGATCTTGCGCAGCACAGCCAGGAAGAGGGAGATCTTCGCGTTGCCCAGGGCGACGAAGGTCTGCTGGCAGGCGATCTGTGCGCCGAAGATGAGCGACATGGCCATGTATACCCGCATGGTCCACACCGTATAGTCTGTGAGCGCCGCGTCGCTGGTAAAGATGGCGATGAACAGCTGCGGCAGGAACATGCAGACGGCCCACAGAAGGGTGGAGTAGATGAGGCAGGCCCGCAGCAGCAGGAAGAAGGCCTTCTTCACCCGCTCCCCGCTGCGCGCCCCGTAATTGTAGCTGATGATGGGCTGGGCGCCCTGTGTCAGCCCCTGCAGGGGCAGCATGGAGAACTGCATGACGCTGGACAGGATGGTCATGGAGCCCACCGCGATGTCCCCGCCGTATTTCAGCAGGGAGGAATTGTAGCACACGGTGATCAGGCTCTCCGTCGCCTGCATGACGAAGGGGGAGAGGCCCAGGGCGATGCAGGGCAGGTAAATGCGGGGAGAGATTCTCAGGTTCCTCCTGCGGATTTTCAGGATGGTGCGTTTCCCGCAGAGGAAGGAGAGAACCCAGACGGCGGACAGGGCCTGGGAGATGATGGTGGCCCAGGCGGCCCCGGCTACGCCCATGTCAAAGCCAAAGATGAAGATCGGATCCAGAACGATGTTGCACACGGCCCCGATGAGCACGCTGAGCATGCTGGTCTTGGCGAATCCCTGGGTGGAGATGAAGTTGTTGAGCCCCAGGGCGATCTGGACGAACAGGGTGCCGTAGGCGTAGATCCGAAGGTACTCGGAGGCGTAGGGGAAGGTGGCTTCGCTGGCACCGAAGAGCATCAGCAGACGGTCGCCGAACACCAGGAAGACCACGGTGAGGATGAGGCCGGACAGGATGGTGCCCAGCGTACAGTTGCCCAGAATCCTCTCAGCCCCCTCGTTGTCCTGCTGGCCCATGAGGATGGAGGCGCGGGGAGCACCGCCCATGCCGGTGAGGGCCGCGAAGGCGGAGATGATGATGATGATCGGCAGGCAGACGCCCATGCCGGTGAGGGCGGTGGGGCCCACGTCTTCGATGTGGCCGATATACATGCGGTCTACCATGTTGTAGAGGACATTTACCACCTGGGCGGTGATGGCGGGAAGGGCCAGGCGGAACAGGAGCTTGCCGATGCTCTCTGTACCCAGGCCGGCGGTCTTGGTGTTGTCGTTCATTGCTGTTTTCCTTCTTTCCATACATTTTTGGCCATTTGCGCCAGGACAGACTGGAAACGGGCCATGTCCTCCGGCGAAATGTGTTCCGTCAGTTTCTCGATAAACGTCCTGCGGCATTCCTGCAGGGCGGCGGCGATGGGGGCCGCTTCCTCCGTGAGGCTCAAATGCTGGAGACGGCGATCCCTCTCATCCGGCGCGGACAGGAGAAATCCTTGGCGTACCAGGGCGTCCACGCTGCGGCAGACGAGAGCCTTGGAAATATTCCGGAACTGGGATATGTCTGCGGCGGTGTCGATCTGGGGGTTGTTGGACAGGACGGTGAGCACGTCCACCTCCCCGGGGGTGAAGCCGTAGGCTGCCACCTGGCTCTGGCAGTATTTGCGGTAGGCCTTGTGGCAGCGGGATATGTTCCGGAAATCCACATCCACACCGGCGGGATCCTGGTAGGGAGCCATAGGCTGCCTCCTTTCTGGCTGGCTGCCGGGAGGGAGCCGGCAGGCCCCTCTCCTGGAAGCAGACAAACTAGTTGAATTGTAAACGATATAAAAGGTATAAGAGAACGCCTGCGCACAGGGCGGGAAGGCCCGTACACGGACGCTTTCTTGATCATACGCAATTTGTCCGGGAATGTCAAGTGCCTGCCAAGCTGGGCGGGACGGGGTATAAGCCAAGCTGGGCGGGACGGGTATAAGCCAAGCTGGGCGGGACGGGGCTGTCAGGCTGTCAGGCCAGGTTCAGGAAGGAGAACGGATCCTCCCCCTCCGGCGTCCGCAGGAAATGCATCAGCATGTAGGCGCACATGATGGCCACATTCTCCTCCCGCAGGATCCGGCGGATTTCTTCCCGATCGGCCAGCACGACGCGGATGTCCTCCGAGGCCTCCTGGAACCGCTCGCTGGGTGTCCCTGAGGCGTAGCCGTACACGGCGGCGCAGGACTCGTCGGTCATCCCCACGGTGGTGAAATAGGGACGGGTGTAGGCAGGGGAGGCGGGAAGCGGCGACAGGGTCAGGCCCGTCTCCTCCCGGAGCTCCCGGATGCCGGCTTCCATGTACGTCTCGCCGGGCTCGATAAGGCCGGCGGGAAATTCATAGATATAGTCGTCCAGGGAATAGCGGTACTGGCGGATCAGGACGACGCGGTCGCGCTGTTCCCCGAAGACGCTGTAGATGAGGACGCCGTCCGGACGGTTCTGCCGGGTGCGAAGCTTCAGCCCTTCGATTTCCCGGGCCCTGGAGGCTACCTGGTAGATGCCCTTCCGGCCGCTGCCGTAATGGATATCCAGGGCGTACATATTGAGATACGGATGATCGGTGAGCTTGCGCACCCGGTCGATGTGATGGTCGTGCATGGCGAACACTCCTTTCAAAGCCTGAGGCTACCGCTTGGGTTCTGTGTCTTTGTTCCGGCGGGCCAGCGCCCCGGCAGACATGACTGCGTCCTTGCCGAAGCGGCCGCGGATGTCAGACAGGGCCTGGTCCAGTTTCTTGTGTTTTTCGTCCTTCTGGAACTGGGAGAAGTCCAGGTCGAAAAGGTTCATCTGGGTGGGCGCCCCCTCCCGCGCCAGGTTGGTGCCGCGCAGCCCCAGCAGGCGGATGGGCTCCCGGCTCCACAGCTCGTCAAACAGGGAGCAGGCGGCGCGGTACAGGGAGGCGCTGTCATTGGCGGGGGTCAGAAGGGGCATCTGGTGGGAGGCGGACTGAAAGTTGTAGTACTTGATTTCCACCGTGAGGGTGCCCGCCAGCTGGCCGGCCTTCCGAAGACGGGCGCTCACAGTGTCCGAGAGCGCCTGGAGCACCGGCAGCGCGTCCTCCCGCCGGGAGATATCCTCCGCCAGGGTGGTGGAGTTGCCCACGCCTTTCGCCTCCTGGCGCTGGGAGACGACAGGGGAGGGGTCGATGCCGTTGGCATACTCCCACAGCAGGCGCCCGTGGCTTTTCAGGTGGGAGGCGATCAGCTCCGGGTCGGAGGAGGCCAGGTCGCCGACTGTGAGGATGCCCAGCTTCTGAAGCACCTGGACGCTGGAGCGCCCTGCCATGTACAGCTCCCCCACTGGCAGCGGCCACAGCTTGGCGGGCAGCTCCTCCGGCCAAAGGGTGTGGACCCGGTCAGGCTTCTGGAAGTCCGAGGCCATCTTAGCCAGCACCTTGCGGGAGGAGACGCCCACATTTACGGTGAAGCCGAAACGCTCCCGCACCGCATCCTTGATGCAAAAGGCTGCCGCCAGGGCCTCCTGCCTGTCCGGCCACAGGTCGGTGACGTCCAGGAAGCATTCGTCGATGCTCAGCTGCTCAAGCCGCAAGGTGTAGGAGGACAGAAGGCCCATCAGCCGCCGGCTGTATTCCTTGTAGAGCTTGTGGTCGGGCGGCGCCACGGTGAGATTCGGGCATTTCTTCAGCGCTTGGGCCACAGGCTCCCCGGTGGACACGCCGCAGGCTTTGGCCTGGAGGGATTTGGCCAGGACAATGCCGTGGCGTGAGCTCTGGTCGCCCCCGATGATGGAGGGGATCTGGCGCAGGTCTGGGCCGCCGGATTTTAAGTTTTCCACGGAAGTCCAGCTCAAGTAGGCGGAATTGACATCGATATGGAAAATGACAGGCTCCACAGGCCAGGCCTCCTCTCCGCAGATCATTACAGTAACAGTGTATTACAGATCCCAGGGGATTTCAATAAGGGAAGCGCCGGTGCAGAAGGGATTGCATGCTCCCTTGGCACACCGGCGCAAGCCTGCCCCATATTCAAAAATTCTTAAGAATTCCTGCCAAGGGATTTAAAAAGCGCCTGCTATAGTGGCAGCATAGGCAGGCACGGCAGCGGCTTGATAATCCGGCGGCAAAGAAATTTCCGTTGAAAAGGCCAATGTGCGTCCGTATAATGAGGAGGAGGTGACGAGGAGATGTTCAACATTTTAGTGTGCGACGATGACAGGGAGATTGTGGAAGCGATAGAGATTTACCTGGCGCAGGAGGGCTACCATGTGCTGAAAGCCTACGATGGGATTGAGGCGCTGGAACAGATGAGGAAGAACGAGATCCACCTGCTGATTATAGATGTGATGATGCCCAGGCTGGACGGGATCCGGGCGACGCTGAAGATCCGGGAGGAGAACAGCCTGCCGATTATCATCCTGTCCGCCAAGTCCGAGGACGCGGACAAAATCCTGGGACTGAATATCGGGGCGGACGACTATGTGGCCAAGCCTTTCAATCCGCTGGAGCTGGTGGCCCGGGTCAAGTCCCAGCTGCGGCGGTATACGAAGCTGGGAAGCCTGGCGGAGGAGAGCGCGAAGATTTACCGCAACGGCGGCCTGGAGCTGGACGACGACCGCAAGGAGGTCACTGTGGACGGCCAGCCGGTGAAGCTGACGCCGATCGAGTACAATATCCTTCTGCTGCTGATGCGCAACCAGGGAAAGGTGTTTTCCATCCACCAGATCTATGAGAGCATCTGGAACGAGGAGGCATACGGGGCGGAGAACACGGTGGCGGTCCATATCCGCCATATCCGGGAGAAGATCGAGATCAACCCGAAGGAACCCCGCTATCTCAAGGTGGTGTGGGGGATCGGCTATAAAATGGAAAAGGCAGGGGACGGGAATTAGGGAGCCGTCCAGGAGGAGGCGAAGGAAGGATGAAAAAGAGCGAGAGGCGCAAGCTTGTGCTATCTGTGATACAGCATATATGCCTGGCAGGGATTTTTGCCTGCCTGGCGGTCAATCTGTTGTTCTTAGGCGATTACGGGATCGAGGGGATTTCTGCGTCCCGCTATACCGATACGGAGAATTTCCAGTACTACTTTGAAGATTACGTGCAGATGGCGGCGGAGTCCGTCCGCTACAGCCGGCTGTTCGAGACAGATGGAGAGCTGGATCTGGACAAGGAGCTGGCGGTGGAGATCTATGGGGACGGGGAATACCATACGCTCCACTACCGCCTGGGCGACCTGGTGCTGTGGATGAACCGGGGCGTGTCCGGGGAGGAGGTGGGCTTCCTGGAGGATACCGCTCTGGGACAGCCTGCGGACTACGGGAGAGCTGGCAGCGGGGTACGGCATGAGGGGCATGCCCAGGACGGACAGGCGCAGAGCGTGCTGGAGCAGGTGACAAGGGATGCCCAGAACCGTATGTTTGGCAGAGGGTTTGTGAACGTAGGGGGCGCAGGCTGGGCTGCGGAAGATGTGTTGGAGCAGGATGAGGCGGTGGAATATGCGGAAGATACACAGCAGCAGGGAGAGGACGGGGCGAAGAGCCTGGCCCCTGTGTCGGTGTACTGCCTGAGCCAGGAGTATGCGCCGCTGGAGTATGGAAGCCTGGAGGAGGCAGCCAGGGAATGGCAGCTGAGCACGCCTGCCCTGGAGGACATGTACCGGCAGGTGTATGAGCAGCTGTCCTACTATACAGACAGTATCTACGCCTACCAGTACGATCAGACGGCGCTTGCGCAGGAGTACACGAATTTCCGGTGGTATGCGGCCTGCGAGGACGGGACAGCCTACACCAATATGCCGCAGGCCGCAGGCGTGGAGGAGGCCAGGGCGCTGCTTCAGGAGGCAGGGGCGGTGTACCTGGAGGCGGACACCGGGCTTCTGGCCTACGAGGGCGTGGGCGCAAGCTTCGGCGGCAATGCGGCGGCCTATGTGACCGTGCGCAACTGGAATTCCTACACCGGCGACAGCCTGGGCTACACCTGGGTGTGCGGCGTGGACACCGAAGGGGAGGCTGCAGATGTCTTCGCAGAGGATATCCGGGATTATGCCTCTGGCAGGCGGGCGGCCATTGCGGCCATCGTCTTGGGGATCCTCTGCGCGGTGGGCTACGTGACCTGTTTTGCGGTGCTGACAGTTATGGCCGGGCATGTGGACGGCTGTGAGGGCATTTCCCTGCGGCTCATCGACCACTGGAAGACGGAGCTGGAGCTCCTCCTCTTCGGGGGGCTGGCGGCGGCGCTGCTGACCGCAGACTATGTGATCGTGATGGGAGCGCTCTCGGCATATGAGTCCCTGGTGGTTCCGGGGACGGCGGCGGTGTGCCTGGCGGCTGTGGTCTCCGACACGGCGCTGATGTGCGGCTGGCTCAGCCTGACACGCCGCCTGAAGGCGGGGAATCTCTACACAGGCAGTTTCCTGGCAGATCTGGTGGACTCGGTCAGCGGCTGTCCCTCGGCGTGGAAGGCCTGGGCGGCTTATCTGGTGTTCCTGCTGGCAAATCTGTTCCTGGTGCTCCTGGGCTTTCAGGCGCCGCTCCTGATTGTGGCGGCGGCGGTGGCCGACATCCTGCTGGGCGCTGTCCTGATCAGGGAAAAGGGCAGGCGGCAGCGGATTGTGGAGGGCATCGAGCGCATCAGCGGCGGGGATATGGATTACCAAGTTCCCACGGAGGAGCTCAAGGGCGATAACCTCAGGCTTGCCCAGGCGGTGAACCATATCCGGGAGGGGCTGTCCAACGCGGTGGAGAAGAGCCTGAAAAGCGAGCGGCTGAAGACAGACCTGATCACCAATGTCTCCCACGACATCAAGACGCCCCTCACCTCCATCATCAACTATATTGATCTGATCAAGCGGGAAAATATCCAGGATGAGAAGGTGCAGGGCTACCTGGAGGTGCTGGAGGCCAAGTCCCAGCGGCTGAAAACCCTCACGGAGGATTTGGTGGAGGCCTCCAAGGCCAGCTCCGGCAACGTGACGCTGGAGTTTATCAACATTGATTTCGTGGAGCTGGTGAACCAGACGAACGGGGAGTTCGCGGAAAAATTTGCCGGCAGGAGGCTGGAGCTGGTGACCAGCCTGCCCGAGCCGCCGGTGTATGTCAAGGCGGACGGACGCAGGCTGTGGCGGGTGGTGGAGAACCTGTACAGCAATGTGGCTAAGTATGCGATGGAGGGCACCCGGGTCTACGTGGATTTGACAGCGGATGAGCTGGAGGTGGCCTTCTCCGTGAAAAACATTTCCCAGCAGCCGCTGAATATCCGCGCCGACGAGCTGACCGAGCGGTTCGTCCGGGGGGACGTCTCCAGGAGCACGGAGGGGAGCGGGCTGGGACTGTCCATCGCCAAGAGCCTGACCGAGCTGCAGCACGGAGAATTTGAGATTTATTTGGA
>CALWMI010000051.1 GCA_944381745.1 uncultured Lachnospiraceae bacterium
AAAAGCCAGCCCCGTGGCTGGCAGCGAATACAGAACTTCCTCCTTCTTAATTTTAGTATATGAAAATACCATCCATAGTCCCATTGGATGCTTCTCACACAAAATGGAGTATAATAATCAGTTGAAAAAACTGTAAGCTTCAGGTATTATTTAAATATACACTTGTGGCATCTATTTTAACTTCTACACAGAGGTGGACATACATGAAAAGACAGGTTTTTTTCAGCTTCCATTATTCTGAGGATGTTTGGCGTGTTGGCCAAGTTAGAAATATGGGAATAGTTGAGAGCCAAAGGCTTTTCTCTGACAACGGTTGGGAAAAAGTACGATTGAAAAGCGAGAGCGCAATAAAGGCATGGATCGATAGTGAAATGAAAATGCGCTCTTGTGTCGTTGTACTTATAGGGAATAAAACTGCATCCAGAAAGTGGGTGCAATATGAAATTGAGCAGGCTTGGAAACTTGGGAAAGGCATTGTTGGTATCTATATTCATAACCTTGCCAATTCAAATGGCGAACAAGCATCAAAAGGGCATAACCCTTTTGATGACTTTTGCATCGATAAGACTTTTAATTATATTGCGCATCATTCGCTGCCAGCAGATGCTAATGAAATCCAGTTGAGTTCTATTTGCACTGCATATAATCCCGATTGGCTTACAAGCGAATATGTCTATAATGACATCAAAAAAAATATAGAGCGTTTGATTGAAAATGCAATTCTAACACGCAATCGTTATCCGAAGTAAGGAGGACTGCAATGAAACGGATTTTTGAAAGCCGTGAGTTTAGTTCATATCATGTTTCCTCTTTATTTGAATCTCGTAGTCCTATTGCAGAAAGCTACTTGTATTCTTCTTATACTACTGTTTTTCTATCCCACAAACATGATGATTTGGATGATTTGAAGGATATTATTGGTTTTCTCCAAGCAAAATATAGTGTGAAAGTATATATTGACAGCCGCGATCCATCTATGCCGCCTCTTACCTCAGGGGAAACAGCGGAAAATATAAAAAAGCGAATTAAACAATGCAACAAGTTTATACTTCTAGCAACAAATGGCGCTATTGAATCAAAATGGTGCAATTGGGAATTAGGCTTCGGAGACGCGCAGAAATTTAAAGATCATATTGCGATTTTTCCAATCAAACCATCCGGAACTTTTGATTATGAATATAAGGGGACGGAATATATGTCGATCTATCCATTTGTTGCGTTCTACGATGGAACAGAAACTTATACAAACGGGAACCGCGTTGAACGGGGATATTATGTTTGTGTTAGTAAAAATGGAATCAATACTATAACTCCCTTAGCCGATTGGTTTGCTGCCCGATAAACCTGCCAATTATGATATTAGGATGAAAGCCTTGCTTGCTGCTTGCAAACCATTGATATTACTGGATTTCCGCAGATCCTTTAATGACACTCGGACCAATTCGAGGGACAGGATCCCGAGGCTCTTCATGTAATTTTTTGGAAGAATAAGGCGAACGATTCTAGCTCTTCTAGACTTCTCAACTTTTTTTGCAGTGCTATAATGGCTGTAAAACCGAGAGAAGGAAAGGAGAGCTTTTCGTATGGAAAAATTTTTGGACAGGCAGATGCTGGGCTATGTGTTCCTGGCCGTCTGCGCAATCGTTCTGCTGCAAAAGATAAGCGTCACCTTACTGTACCATTCTCTGAAAAAGCAGACGGATCAGCTTCCGTCTGCAAACAAACGCTGGATAAAACAGCTCAGGCTGAAATTTGAGAATACATACCGTGTAAACCGCGGGACGCCGGATGTGGGAGTATTTGTGGACAGGCAGGTGGAGAAAATGAGATTTTTCCGTGTGGGGCTGCACCGGATGAATACCTTTTACAGAAAGGCGCAGCTGATCTGTATTCTGCTGGGAGGAGCCAGCTATCTGCTGGGCTCCTGGGCGGGGATGACGCTGCGGGAGTGTACCGAGTTTTTTGCAATGGGGATTGTGAGCGCCGTGTTCCTGCAGCTGGTGGACAACCTGTCCGGCAACGCCCACTCTATGGAGGTGGTGAGGCTGAACCTGACGGATTATCTGAGTAATATCCTGCTGCCGAAGCTGGCGGAGGGTCCGGAAGGGCAGATGCAGGAGCCAGAGGTACAGATGCAGAACCAGGAGGCATGGATGCAGAGCCAGGGGGCACAGATGCAGAGCCAGGAGGCACAGATGCAGAGCCAGGGGACACAGATGCAGGGCCAGCAGGCATGGATGCAGAGCCAGCAGACGGAGAGCGCGCTGTCAGGGGATCAGGCGGGAACCAAGACGGCGGCAAGGAGCGCCCGGCTGGCAGTTCAGGATTGCGGGACAGAAGGGCAAGGCGCATGGCAGGCGGGCAACCGCACCCGGCCGTCTGCTTTGGAGGAGGGAAAGGAGGGAGGCGAGGCTGCCGCCTGCACCCCGCCTCATCCCGGCAGAGACGGGCGGGATGAGGCGGCGGCAGCCCTGGCCAGCATCCCGGAAATATTGGGAAAAAGCAGGCGCAAAGGGCTTTCTCGAGAGGAAGAGGAACAGATTGTGCGCGAAGTGCTGAGGGAATTTTTGACTTGATATCTATACGTCCATTTGATAAAATTATCGTACATGGAAACATGAATTCAGAAGGGGTGAGAAACATGGACAGGATAGTGTTTGATTACTCCAAGGCGGAATCCTTTATCAGGGCGCATGAGATAGAGTATATGGCTAAGCTTGTGGGAGATGCTAAGGAGCAGTTGTTGTCGAGGACCGGGGCAGGGAATGATTTCCTCGGATGGATTGACCTGCCGGTGAATTATGACCGGGAGGAGTTCTCCAGGATCCAGGAGGCTGCCAAGAAGATCCAGGCGGATTCGGACGTGCTGATCGTCATAGGCATCGGAGGCTCTTATCTCGGCGCGAGGGCGGCCATTGAATTCCTGCGGCACAGCTTTTACAACAATCTGCCGAAGGAGAAGAGGGGCACGCCGGAGATCTATTACGTGGGCAACAGCATCAGCTCCCGGTATCTGCAGGGCGTGCTGGATGTGCTGGGCGACAGGGATTTCTCCGTGAATGTCATTTCCAAATCGGGTACGACGACGGAACCGGCCATCGCCTTCCGTATTTTTAAAGAGCTTCTGGAGAAGAAGTATGGCAAAGCCGGTGCGGCCGCAAGAATTTACGCGACGACAGACAAGGCCAAGGGAGCGCTCAAGAATCTGGCCACAGAGGAAGGCTATGAGACCTTTGTCGTCCCGGACGACATCGGCGGGCGTTTCTCCGTGCTGACGGCAGTGGGGCTTCTGCCCATCGCGGTGAGCGGAGCCGACATTGGACGGCTGATGGAAGGTGCGGCAGCTGGGCGGACAAGCGCCCTGGAGGAGCCCTTCGGGTCCAACGGGGCAATGCAGTATGCAGCTATCCGCAACATCCTGCACAGGAAGGGCAAGGATATCGAGATTTTAGCCAACTATGAGCCGAGCCTTCACTATATATCCGAGTGGTGGAAGCAGCTGTTCGGGGAGAGCGAGGGCAAGGATCAGAAGGGGATCTACCCGGCATCTGTAGACCTGACCACAGACCTGCACTCCATGGGCCAGTTTATCCAGGATGGCTCCCGGCTGATGTTCGAGACGGTGCTGGACGTGGAGGACGGCGGCGCCCAGATCCTGCTGAAGGAGGAGGAGACCGACCTGGACGGCCTGAATTACCTGGCTGGCAGGAGCATGGATTTTGTGAACAAGAGCGCGATGAACGGGACGATCCTGGCCCACACAGACGGGCAGGTACCGAACCTGAAGGTGACGATTCCGGGGCAGGATGAGTTCTGCCTGGGGCAGCTGTTCTATTTCTTCGAGTTCGCAGTCGCCCTCAGCGGCTATGTCAATGGAGTGAATACGTTTGACCAGCCTGGCGTGGAGAGCTACAAGAAGAATATGTTTGCGCTCCTGGGCAAGCCGGGCTATGAGAAGGAGCAGGAGGCGCTTCTCAAGAGGCTGTAATGCCGGCGCGCCGAAGGGCATATTGCCCCTTGCGCACCAGCGGGAAGGCTCTGGGAGAAGCATGAGACAACCACCGGGCTGTGCGCTGCACGGCCCGGGCATAAGAGGACAGCAGAAGGGCGGGATCCCTGCAAAATGGGGTTCCGCCCTTCCTGCGGATATACGGAGGCAGAATATGAAGATTGTTATGCTGGAGAGAAAATCGGTGGGGGACGACGTGGATATCTCCGCGCTTGAGCGGTTGGGAGAGCTGGCTGCCTATGATTATTCCAACGAGAGGAATACGCCGGAGAGGATCCGGGATGCGGATGTGGTAATCGTCAACAAAGTACCGATGAACGAGGAGACTCTGGGAGGAGCGCATAAGCTGCAGTTTATCGCTGCCACGGCGACAGGCACGAATATTTTTGACCTGGCCTACTGCCGCAGCAGGGGCATCCGCGTGGCCAATGTGTCTGGCTATTCCACCTATTCTGTGGCCCAGCACACCTTTGCCATGCTGTTCTACCTGCTGGAGAAGCTGCCCTACTATGATGCCTACGTGAAGTCCGGCGGCTACTGCGAGAGCCCGCTGTTCACCAACCTGCAGCAGCGCTTCTGGCAGCTGCGGGGCAAGGTGTGGGGCATTATCGGCCTGGGGAACATCGGCAGGGAGGTGGCGAAGATTGCCAGAGCCTTTGGCTGCGAGGTCATCTACTATTCCACCTCCGGGAGGAATCAGAACAGCGAATACCGGCGCGTCAGCCTGGAGGAGCTTCTGGAGCAGGCGGATATCCTGTCCATCCACGCGCCGCTGAACGCCGATACGGAGAACCTGATGACAGCGGAGAGATTCCGCAGGATGAAGGGCAGCGCGATCCTGCTGAACCTGGGCCGGGGGCCGATCATCAATGAGGAGGATCTGGCCCAGGCGCTGGAAAGAGGGGAGCTGGCTGGAGCCGGGCTGGACGTGCTCTGCCAGGAGCCGATGGCGCCGGACTGCCCGCTTCGCAGGCTTGCGGGAAGCGACCGCCTGCTGATCACCCCGCACATCGCCTGGGCCTCGGTGGAGGCGCGCCAGCTGGTGGTGGACGAGACGGCCAAAAATATCCAGGCATGGCAGGCGGGTGTGGAGAGAAACTTGGTGTGGGAGTGAGCGGGGAAGATGGACAAACGACTGCTGACCCGCCTGGGATGGGCGCTGACTGCGCGGTATGTGATGATCCACGGCATGTTTTGGATGGCCTATGCGGCAATATGGGCGTTCGCGGCAGTGTTCCTTGCGGATAAAGGATTTTCCAGCGGAGCCACCGGCCTTGTCACCGCGGCAGGCTCCATCTGCTCCGTTGCCCTTCAGCCATGGCTGGCATCCCTGGCGGAGCGGCATGAGAAGTTTACCGTGAGAAGGCTGGGGATGGCCTGCGCCCTGACGGCAGCGGCGGGGGCGGCCCTTCTGCGGCCTGCGGAGGGGATGGCGGCGGTGGGGATTCTGTTCCTTGCCACGGCGGCGGTGACAGCCAGCGGCTCTGCCATCCTGAACACGGTGGGAATGGAATATGTAAATATGGGGATCCCGGTAAAATATGAGCTGGCGAGAGGCTGCGGATCGGCGGCTTTCGCCGCCGGTTCTGTGGTATATGGCTGGGCGGCGGAGAAGGCAGGGGCCGAGACGCTGATGCTGTTCTGCCTGGCGGAGAATGTGCTGTTGTTCCTGTTCCTGGCCGCACTCCCCGACCGGAAAAAGCTGGCAGCGCAGTACGCTCTTCCGGAGCCAGCGGAGAGCAGGGCTGGGGAGGCGGGGGGATTCCTCGCCTACCTGCGGGAGAACCGGAGAATCGGACTTCTGTTTGCAGGCATTGTCCTGCTGTTTATCGGCCACAATATTCTGAACACCTATCTGATCAATATTGTGGAGTACTTGGGAGGCGGGAGCGCCCAGATGGGGGCGGTGAATGCGGTGGCCGCTGCCGTCGAGCTGCCGGGAATGCTGCTGGCAGGCCTCCTGCTGGCGAAGGCCGGAGGCAGCCGGATTCTGCGCTTTGCCGCCGTGATGTTTGCTGTCAAGAGCGGGCTGACCCTGGCGGCGGCAAACTTGCCGATGCTTGTGGGGGCGCAGCTTCTTCAAGTGTCCGCCTACGCGGTTTTTACGCCGGTGTCCGTCTATTACATCAATGCCGCAGTACCGCCGCCCTACCGCGTGAGCGGGCAGGCGGCGCTGGGGATTGCGGTTCTGGGGCTGGGGGCTTCGCTGGGCAATCTGAGCGGCGGCCTGATTCTGGACGTGTCTTCTGTGCCGGTATTGCTGGCCTTCTGCACGGCGGTATCGGCCGCAGGGGCGGTGCTCTTGTTCGCTGGGACAGGAGAGAAGGAGAGCGGGAAGGCCAAACATCGCTAATCTGACGAAATCAAGAGTGGAAAAACATAGAAATTTGTGCATATTAACAGTATGTTTAACGATTATTCACAAATTGTTCATAAAGGATTGTTACACTAGACTTGATGAAGATGGTTGGTGCTTATCTGTGATAATTTGTCACGCATAGATAAATTTTTTCATAATAGCCTCGGCAGCATTGCTGCCGGGGCACTCCTCATTTTAGGGTCCTTTAGCGTCTCTGCGGCCTCTGCGGCCGTCATTCCTCGATCACTTGAATCTCCATATAGTCGAAATCGATGGACTCGATAAAGCTGTCCTGGTAAAACCGCGCCTTGGAGTGCCGCTGGAAATCCCGGATGGAAGAGTCCAGCCAGATGGGGTGGCCCAGGTCAAACTGATAGCAGGCTTCCTCCAGGGCATGGAAGATCTTGTGGGTGCGGGTGTCGCAGGAATCGTCCTCCACAACAGTATCCCGTATCAGGCGGTTGTCTCTGAAAAGTTTAATCCAAAGCCGAAACATGAAACGTCCTCCTTAATCATTAACGCCATTATAGCATGCCCGCCGCCGCGAGGCAAACGGATGTTGTGCCGCAGGCCCGAAGTGCAACAGACGCTGTGCCGCAGGCCCGAAGCACAACAGACGCTGCGGCGCAGGCCCGAAGCGCAACAGACGCTGTGCCGCAGGCTCGAAGCGCAACAGACGCTGCGGCAGCGGGGTAAACGCCTTGTATCCACCGCCGCAATATGGTATACTCGAAATTGCAGTCCACGCGCCGCCGGCAGGCCGGTAGAGGGCGTGGGCGGTGACTATTTTAGGGAAGGGTACGCGGCAGAGAAATGGAATTTCCATATAATATCCAGAATGAGAATATTGACAGCTGGGAGACTGTCATGTTTATTTACGGGGCCGCGCTGAAAAATGTGCGGGCCAAGGTAGAGATTTTGGCGGATGAGCTGAAATATGTACATAAAATGAATCCGATCGAGCACGTGGAGTCCAGGCTCAAGGAGGCGGAGAGCATCGTCAAGAAGCTGAAGCGCCACGGCTATGAGAGCACCATCGAGAACATGGTAAAATATGTGAAGGATATCGCAGGGGTGCGGATCGTCTGCTCCTTCACCTCGGACATTTACAAGCTGGCGGACATGATCAGCGGGCAGGCGGACGTGACGATCCTGGAGATCTGCGACTATATCCAGACGCCGAAGCCCAGCGGCTATATGAGCTATCACATGATTGTGTCTGTGCCGGTCTACCTGTCGGACCAGGTGGTGGACACCTGCGTGGAGATCCAGATCCGCACGGTGGCCATGGACTTCTGGGCCAGCCTGGAGCACAAGATCCAGTACAAATTCGAGGGGAACGCGCCGGAATTTATCAGCAGGGACCTGCGGGCGTGCGCCAAAATTGTGGCAAACCTGGATACGCGCATGCTGGCGCTGAACACCGCTGTGCAGGAGACAGGAGGACGGACATGAGGCTGGAGCTGGGCAAGGGTGTCTGGAAGAAGGCGTTCCAGGATACCCTGCCCGTGATGGCGGGGTATCTGGTGCTTGGCCTGGGGTTTGGCATCCTGCTGCGGGATGCCGGGTACTCCGCCTGGTGGGCGCTGCTCATGAGTGTGACCATCTATGCCGGATCCATGCAGTATGTGGGGGTGGATCTCCTGGCAGGCGGCGCATCCCTGCTCTCCGCTGCCCTGCTGACGCTGATGGTGAATGCCCGGCACATTTTCTACGGGATTTCCATGGTGGACAAGTACCGGGATATGGGCAAGGGCAAGCCCTATCTGATTTTTGCGCTGACAGACGAGACGTATTCCCTGGTGTGCAGGCCGGACGCCCCCGGCGGGACGCCGCCGCGGGCCTACTATTTCCTGGTATCGCTCTTTGACCAGTGTTACTGGGTGGCGGGCAGCGTCCTGGGAGGGCTGGTGGGCAGCATCCTGCCCTTTGACACGACAGGGGTGGATTTTGCGATGACGGCATTGTTCACTGTCATTTTTGTGGAGCAGTGGGAGAAAGCGGACACCCACCTGCCTGCGGTGATTGGATTGGCAGTGTCTGTCTGCTGCCTGGCCCTGTTCGGGGCGGACAGCTTCCTCATCCCGGCGATGATCGGGATCACGCTGTGCCTGTTCCTGCTGCGGGGGAAGATTGCGGGAGGAGGGAAGGCCGATGCATGATATGGCGCACGCGCTGCTGCTGGTGGGCGTGATGGCGGGAGTGACGGTGCTGCTGCGGTTCCTGCCCTTCCTGGTATTCTCCAGGAGCACGCCGAAGTTTGTCCTCTACCTGGGGGAGGTGCTTCCCTATGCCATCATGGCTATGCTGGTGGTATACTGCCTGAAGAGCATTTCCTTTGCCAGGGCGCCCTACGGGGCCCCGGAGCTGTTGGCGGTGGCGGCGACCGCCGGGCTGCACAAGTGGAAGCATAACACGCTGCTGTCCATCGTGGTGGGAACCGTCCTCTACATGGCACTCCTGCGCCTGCTCTAGGCGGCCGTCTGGCGGCCAGGGCAGGGACAGGCATCCAGCGATTGGCAGGTTGTGTTTTGCAGGAGAAAATGTTAAAATAACAAACAAGAAAATTGGAAATTTTATGCCGCCCTGAGACAGCGGGAATAGGGCAAGGATAAGCAGATTGGGATAGGAAATCCGAATCAGGAACCAGGATAAGAGTAAGGCAGAGCAAGGTACGGGAGGAAAAAATGGCAGGATTTATGGATACGCTGGGGAGAAGGCCAGATTATGACAACAGTTCGTCATACCAGAAGATGATGCTTCGGGAGATTTCCAAGAAGCTTCTGGATCTGGAGGCGCTGAACGAACAGAACCACGCTTCGGTGGAGGAGCTGCGGAGGCTCCAGAAGAACCTCCTGACAAAGATGGAGGCGATGGAGATGAACCGGGCGCTGGAGCCCGGGAGAGGGGGCTCTGCGGACAGTGTCAAGTCCGATGTGCGCACCCTGTCTGACCAGGTCAGGAGCCAGCTGCGCCAGCTGAGCGAGATGGTGGGGAAGGATATCCAGGGGATGTCCGGCCAGATCCGGCAGATGGAGGAGAGGCTTTCGGCGCTGGAGGAGCATGTGGGAGGCTTCGGCCAGCAGGTCGCCGGGGTGAGAGAGGAACTGGAGGCGCTGTCCGGCGGCATGGCCTCGGTACAGGAGGAAGTCCGCAGCGGGCAGGAGGCGGTCCGGGAAGGGATCCAGTCCCTGGCGCAGGCGGCCAGTGAGCAGGAGGGGCAGGCAGGACAGGCGCAGGAGCCTGCGCTGGAGAGCCTGGAGACGCTGAAGCTGTCCCTGGAAGACACGATCCACAAGGAGAGTATTAAATGCTTCCGCAATGTGCAGGGAGCCCTGGAGGAGCAGGGCGACGGCAAGGAGCAGGACAGCCGGGGGATGCGCCGGTATATGAAAGTGATCATCTGGTTCCAGCTGGTCACCATCGCCCTTGTGGTACTGCAGATTCTGGGGCTTTTGTAAGCGGCCAAGCTTTGCAGGTGCTCAGGGCCGATGGGGATGTTCGTTGTCCTTGACGGGCTTTTGCTGGCAGGCAGCCAAGCTTTGCAGGTGCTCAGGGCCGATGGGGATGCTCGTTGTCCTTGATGGGATTTTGCCGGCAGGAAGCCAGACTTTACAGAGATTCAGGCCCGGGCAGCCTGGAGCCTTTTCAGGAGAAGGATGCATGCGGCTGCAGATGCGAAGAGCACCAGCATGGGATACCAGAGATTTTCCAGGCGGAGGCCTCCATCCAGCATCAGCTGGTAGCACCAGGAGGCGGGAAAGAGGTATCCGGCGGCCCTGAGGACATCCGGCAGCAGGCTGGCCGGAAACATAATCCCAGAGAGCATGATGGATGGCAGGAACACAAGCTGTGCGGCCATGGCCAGCTTGGCCGGATTGGGGACTGCCAGACCCAACGCGCTCCCGATGCCCAGCGACACGGCGATATAGAGGGCCAGCGCGGGAAGGAAGGCGGAGAGCTGGGCCGGAGGGGCTGCATCGAACAGCACAGGAGAGAGCAGCAGGATGGCTGCGCAGGTGACGGCCAGGTGGAGAAAGGCCGACAGGAACATGGTGGCAAGGCCAAAGCAGAAGGGAACCCGGTTTGCCAGATAGACCTTTTGAATATCGGTGCCGTAAGTTTCCGCCAGCGAAGGCGGGAACCCGGTGAAGGCGCCCATGGATACGCTCATGACAATCATCGATTGCGTGAGCGTATTTTTCATGTCTGGCATGACGGAAGTGAAGATGCCGCCCATGAACAGGAAAAAGAGAAGGGGGACAAGATAGCAGGCCACGAGAAGGGACTTGCTCCTCATATCCAGCCTCCACTGCAGCGCGATTCCATACAAAAATGCATTCATGGTTGTTCAGACCTCCCCGTCAATTCCATAAAATGTTCCTCCAGGGTGCCCCGGTCCACGCGGATGTCCTGCACCCGGATATTCTTTTGCTTCAGCTCTCCCAGCAGGGCGGCCAGGCGGCCTTCGATGTCCCCTGTCTCAAAAGTGCGCTCCCACTGGTCTGTCCGGATGTGGATCCGGTATTTTGTGCCGGTGCGCTCCGTCAGCTCTGCGGGTGTTCCGCAGAAGATGGCTTTTCCCCCGCTTAAGATGGCGATGCGGTCGCAGAGGCTCTCCACCTCCGCCATGTCGTGGCTGGCCAGGAAGATGGTCTTCCCCTGCGCTTTCAGCGCGCGGATCTGCCTGTGCAGGGCGAGACGGCCCTCCACGTCCAGCCCGGCGGTGGGCTCATCGAGAAAGAGGATATCCGGGCTGCCAGTCAGGGCCAGCGCCAGATGGAGCCTCCTCTTCTGGCCAGTGGACAGCTGCACATACTGCTTCCGGGACATTTCCGGGATGCCCAGAGCCTCCAGCATGGATGGGTCTATGTCTGTCCGGCTCCATTTGGCGAACAGGGATACGGCTTCCATGGGCCGGATGTGGGCGGGCAGGGAGGCGGACTGAAGCTGGATGCCGGCCCGGCCGTGCACGGTCACCTCTCCCGCCTCGTATCGCCGCAGGCCTTCGATGCATTCCAGAGCCGTCGTCTTCCCAGCTCCGTTTGTGCCCAGAAGGGCAAAAGCTTCCCCCGGCGCAACCCGCAGGCTGAGCCCTCTTAAAACTTTGCGGCCGCCGTAGCTCTTCCGAAGCCCGCGCACCTGGATTGCCCCTCTCATGTCGTCTCCTCCCCGAAAGGATTTGCCCCGAGCCGTGCAAAATAGATCTGCAGGGCGGGCTCCATATAGCTGTTCACCAGCTTCTGCCGCTCCTCCCAGGCATTCTGGGCGCAGTCAATGCTGCCGATCTCCACCAGCTTGGGCAGCATCCCCATATCCCCGCCGGTGAATTCCATAATCAGGCTCCAATATTTTTCGGCCAGCTGTTGGCTTTCCTCGCTCTCCGGAGGGATACCGGCTTCCTGGAGCTGTAGGATTTCATCGCCTATCCGGTTGAACCGGCGGATAAAATCCATCCCGCTGTCCTTGTCGAAATGGCTGCGGATATGGTCGAGGGTATCATCGTCAAAGCGCTTGATGAGATAGTAGAATTCGTTGCTCATCTGCAGGTTCACGATGATGTCCGCATATTTTTTGAAGTTTACGGACTGCATCTGCAGCACCTCCGCTTTCAGCTGCTCAATCGCCGTCAGGGAAGCGGTTAACTGCTGGATTTTCTGCCGGATGTCCTCGGCCTGCCTGGTGAGGGCGTCAGCCACATCTGCAGGCGTCTCCAGCTTGGTCAGGCGCCTTCGGATATCGTCCAGGGAAAAGCCCAGGGATTTTAGGGACAGGATCTGGTGGAGCGTGATGAGATCCTTGTCGGTGTAGAGCCGTCTGCCGCCCTCGCTTTCCGCAGAGGGGGAGAGAAGTCCTTCCCTGTCATAGTATTGCAGGGTACGGACAGTAACGCCCATTTTTTTTGCCGCCTGGCCCACGGTCATGTAGCCCGGCGGGATCGCTCGGTATGCGGTCATCTTCCATCGCCTCCTGGACAGTATTATAAAACATGACGCAGCGTCATGAGCAAGGGGGGATTTTGGAAAAGGATAAAAAAGAGCCATACAGCCCGCCGTTAGACAGGCCGCATGGCTCTTTCCCAGCAAGACGATCTTGTCATCAGGCTGCTTCCTGAACCTCTCGTCTTATATTCACAGTTTCAAATTCTTCAGCAGGGAGCCCAGGTTCGTGGACAGGTCTTCGGACTTGGGAAGCTCCACCCGCTCCTCCTGCACCTCTTCGGCAGACGTATCCTCCAGAGCCTTCATGCTCAGGCTGATCTTGCCCTCCTTGAGGCCGATGATCTTAACCTTCACCGTGTCGCCTTCCTTGAGGACGACGCTGGGATCCTTGATGCGCTTGGTGGAAA
>CALWMI010000052.1 GCA_944381745.1 uncultured Lachnospiraceae bacterium
GGGAGCGGATGACATAGCTATTCAAATTTTTCAACGGATTCTCCGGCAGCGGAACATCAATCCGCCAGATTTCCGGGTTGTCATAAATCTTAACTGTCATTTCCCTTGTCTCCTGCCTTTCCTGTTCTGTTCCCATCCTCTCTGTCCTGGCATCCTGCCTTGCCCCTCTGTCCCGGCGTCCTATTCCTGCCCCTTCTGCGGGAACAGCTTCCTCCGGTAATAGCCCTCCGCGTTGTACAGCGCCGCCGCCGGGTTGTTCCCAGTCACCCGGTCCTTCACCACCAGCGTAGTGGTCACACCCTGGGCGTACTTGTAGAAAAGGCTGTCATGGCCGACGCACAGCCCCACCACAATGTTCAGCTCACATTTTGCTTCCGCCAGCATCTTCGCCTGGTAGATCGGATTGCAGATGTGCTCCCCCAGGTTCTCGCACTCGGCAGGGATTCCCACAGCTGTCTTGCGGATTTCCCCCGCCTTGCACCCCACGCCGAACACCTCGAACCCATTGGCCCGCAGCACCTTGGTCAGGATCCTGGCCTCCCGGATCAGTCCCAGGCAGGTGGCAATCCCGATTTTCTTATATCCCATCCGCCGGGCGAACTCCATCGTCTCCTCCACCCGGCACAGCTTGCAGTAGCCCTCGTACTCGATCTGGGCGGCATTGAGCATAATCTTATAGTTCTCCTCGTCGCCGTAAGCTGCAATCAGCGCTTCCTTCTCCCCCTCCGCCATATGCTGGCTCAGGCAGAAATGCGGGTAGGTTCCGCTCTCCTCATCGCATCTGGTGGACCCGCAGTCCACACAGGAACGCACAATCTCATCCTTCATATCTCTTCTCCTCCTTCGCTCTACGGAAATCCCTTCCTGGGGCTTGGCGTACTCTCCGCCTCCAGCGGTTCCTGACTTCTGTCTCCTATTCTACCGCATTTTCCCTTGCGATTCCAGCTCTTTCCGATTTTCCCAGCCCCGCCAGGAAAAGGCCCAGACAATCTGCGCCACAGCCTCCTGGCCGCAGCAGAACTCATAAAAACGGGGCAGCCTGACGCCGCCCTGCGCTTCATGGAGAAGGCACAGCAGCGGCTCGCTGCCTCGGAAAAGGACTTTCATCAAGATCATTCCTACGCTTTAACGCAAATGGATAAATCTTCGTCTGGAAAACAAATTTGAACCGCCAAACTCTTCAAAAAAATAATAATATGTTGACATAGTCCTCAAAAAAACGGCTTAATATAATTAGAATATGTCCATATTCCTTAAAATTTTCTCTTTGATATCTGCTGAAAGTATCCGTTCATTCGATTGGTTTTCACCGGTGTACAAGGGGCAATCTCCCCTTATGTCAAGAATCTTTCTATCGAAATTGTATACGGCGGTCATAAATCTTATATTTTGTTGGAATAAAGCATTTACAGCCGATGGGTTTCCCTAAGAAAATCCATCGGCTGTATCGCTGTACACATCACTCGCTCTTCTGCAGGATCTCCCGCAGTTCTTCTTCGCCCAGCTCTGGGAAGCTGCGCAGCGGCTGCGGCACGTCCGGGTGGCCTGCAAGCATCTTCTCCATCCACACCATATCGTACCAGCGTCCAAATTTGTATCCGCATTTTTGGAATCTTCCTGCCTCCCCATAGCCCATATGGGCGTGGAACTGGACGCTGTTTCTCGTCAGATAGGCGTCTTCCCTCTCCGGCCAGGCGATGCAGGCATAGAGGTTGGTGATATTCTGCGCCCTGCTGATGTCCTCCAGCACCTGGTAGAGCCTTCTCCCCAGCCCCTGCTTCCTCATGTCCTCCCGCAGGTAAATGCTTGTCTCCGCCGCCCACTCATAGGCGGCCCTGCCCACAAAGGCGCCCGTGTAGGCGTACCCCAGGATCTCCCCGTCCCGCTCCGCCGCAAGATACGGGTATCTCTGCAGCGTCCGGCGGATCCGGAGCTGGAAATCCTCCAGGCTTGGAACCTCATACTCGAAGGTGATCGCCGTGTTCTCCACGTAAGGCGCGTAGATACTCCGCAGCGCCTCCGCGTCGGCAGGCGACGCAATCCGTATTCTCACATTCCCATCCATGTCTTTAACCATCTGCTGTCACTTCTTCTATCGCTTCTTCTGCTGCCGCCTCTGCCGCTTCCTCTGCTGCCGCTTCTCCTGCTGCTTCCTCCGTCGCTTCCTCTGCTGCCGCCTCTGCCGCTTTTTCTGCTGCCCTCGGCATTTCTTCCGCCGCTTCGGCCCTTATTTCGTCAGGTACTCCACAATCCCCTTGAACAGCTGGTTGTAGTACTCCCAGTTGCAGAATTCCGGCGGAGCCCAGTGGGGCGCGCAGTCTGTGGTGAAGACGCCGCTCCTGCCCTTGCCGTAGGAGGCAAAGGCGATGAAGGGATCGCCCTCCACGGTGGCCACCACGTCCGCCTCCGGCTTAGCGATGGTCTTGTTGTAACCCAGCACATTGGGGAATTCCTTGGGAAGCCCTGCCAGCGCCTCATGCTCCTTGACAATCACCGGGACGACGCCGTCGCAGTGCTCCATCCGGTCGTCCACGGTGAGCACCTCCACCGGCAGCACCTCCTGCACCGCCGTGTCGTGCCATTTGCCCTTGGCATCCACGCCGGAGAAGGTCAGGTACCCGCCGATCATCAGGAGCGCCCCGCCATCCAGCACATAATCCCGGATGACCTTGCAGCGGTCAGGCATCTTCTCGCTCCTGGCAAAGGTCGCTGTGGGCAGCAGAAGAGTGTTGGCCCCGATGTCCGAGAGGACGACGCAGTCGTACTTCTTCAGCTCCTCCAAGGTGAACGGGAAGCCGTCCGTCGCTTCATGGTTGGGGAGGAACGTGTACTCATAGCCCGCCGCCAGCATGGCCTCGCGGAACCACTTCTCCCCCGTCTCATAGGTAGACGTGTAAAATGCATCGAACCCCTTCACATGTGTCGTATAGCTCATCCAGGATTCTCCTGCCAGTAATATGCGTTTGCTCATAAGCTTCTCTCCTCTCTCTTTCATCTTCTCTCTGCACCCCAGGCCAGTATCATCTGTGCGTACAGGAGGATGCAGTCCAGATATGCCTGCAGCTCCACATACTCGTTGGGGGAATGGCACTGTTCCAGCCGTCCCGGCCCGAACTGGATGGTGGGGCAGCCTGCAATATTTTTCCAAATTCTCGAGTCGCTCCCCGCCGGGGAACCCACCGTCCGCACCGGCCTGCCCTTCAAGTTCCGGTACACCTGGCGGAACGTATTCACGAACAGGTTCTCCCTCTCCATCTCGAAGGCGCCTCCCGCCTGGTACATCGTGATCTTGGGCGGATGGTCCTTGAGCCAAGGGTCGTAGGCCGACACGCCCTCCACAATCCTGTGGAATTCCCGCACCACCTGCTCATAGGACATCTGCCCGGGCAGATAATGGATGCACGTCTCAAAATAGCACTCGCCCGCCACCGTGGAGCCTGCGGTTCCCCCGCAGATCACCCCAATATTCATGTTGGGCGCCGGCAGAAGCGGATGCCGGTACTCCAAAAGCCACTGATGCTCCATCTCTGACAGGGCGTTGATCACCTTCCAGGCCTTCTCGATCGCGCTTACTCCCAGCCATTTTGCACCGGAATGGTTGGCCTTCCCCACAAAATCCACACGGAAAAAGACAAACCCCATATGCGCCAGCACCAGCTCATCGTCCGTGCCCTCGCAGTTGATCACTCCATCCGCCCGCAGGCCGTTCATTGCCGCCACCATGGAGCCGTTGCCGCCTCCCTCCTCGTCGCACACGGAGGTGACCATCACGTCCCCCGGCAGCTCATACCCGGCATCCTTGAGGAGCTTCACCGCCATGGCGGAGGCCATCAGCCCTCCCTTCATATCGGCAGAGCCCAGGCCGTACAGCTTTCCATCCTGGATGGACGGCTCAAAGGGCGGCGTCCTCCACTCTCCCAGATCCCCCGGAGGCATCGTGTCGATGTGGCTGTTGAACAGAAGGCTTCTCCCCCCGTTGCCCCGGAACAGGGCATAGAGGTTATAGCGCCCCTCATTGTTGTGGCCCGGGTTGCCCTCATGATGCTCCTTCCGGCACTGTTCAATGATCTCCTCCCGCAGAGGATCCCTCGTGATGCGGGAGGCCCCCATCTCCTCGAACAAGGCGGCCATATACTCCTGGCCCTCCTTCTCCAGCCCTCCCTCGATCCCGTGTCCCAGATCGTGGGTGTCGATCGCCACCAGCTCTGAAAGGCGGCGGATATATTCTTCCCTATGTTCTTCCAGTGTTTCCCTCAAGTCTCTCAAGCAAATCCCCCTCCTCTTTCTTTCTGCCAGATACCCTGCGGAAACTGCCTCGTCCGTCCGCCGCCCGCAGCGGGCGGCGGCTCACGCAGGGCTTTTAAGAATAATTGCGGATTCCCTCCTCAATGATATCCCAGAACTTCTCCACATCAATATCAATTGCCACCTTGGAGTTGGGCTCCTTGTCCGACTGGCCGAAATAATCGCAGTTCGTGCGCCCATAGCTCTGGCCTCCGAAGTGGTCGATCTCCGAGTACATCTCCTTCACCGTCAGAACGCTGGGGTCAATCAGGTAGGCGCAGGTGACCGGGTCGTGCAGCGGGCCGCCCTCCCAGCCGAACACTTCCTTCTGTGTCTTATTGAAAAACTCCATCATATCCGCAAAGAGGTGGGCCGCCTTCGTGCCGATGGAGCGCATCCGCTCCACCACGGACGGATAGCACTGTACCTTGCGCGTCACGTCCAGCCCCACCATCACCAGCGGCACGCCGGAGGAAAATACCACATGGGCGGCCTCCGGGTCCACATAGATGTTAAATTCCGCCGCCGGCGTCACGTTTCCCAGCTGATAGCAGCCTCCCATCAGCACAATCTCCTTGATCTTGGGGATGATCTGCGGCTCCATCCGCATAGCCATAGCAATGTTGGTCAGCGGGCCTGTGGGCACCAGCGTGATATCCCCGTCGGAGGCCATCAGCGTCTCCACCAGGTAGCTCACCGCGTGCTTGTCCTCGATTTTCCCTCTCAGCGGAGCGAATACCGGGCCGTCCAGCCCGCTCTCCCCGTGGATCTCCGCAGAGGTCTGCTTCTCCCTCACCATCGGCTGGGGGCAGCCCTTGTACACCTTCAGGTCAAGCCCCAGGTGTTCCACAACCTTCAGGGCATTGAGAGCCGTCTTCTCCAGCGTCTGGTTGCCTGCCACCACTGTGATCCCCAGGACTTCCAGCTTGGGGCTCCTTCCGGCAAGCATGATATTGACCGCGTCGTCGTGTCCCGGATCACAGTCCAGGATAACCTTCCTTCTATCCATCTGCCTTTCCGCCTCCTTCTCCTTCCCCCTGCGATATGCCGGGGAGCTCTCGATTCCTCTCTCCCCCTGTCATGTGGTCAGGGAGCTCTTCCTCTTCTTCTCCGCCGCCTTCTTGGACGCCATGGAGATTGCCAGCACAGCCACCGTGATCACATACGGCATCAGAAGCACGAACTGAGAGGGCACGCCGTACGCCTGCACCCGCGCTCCCACAGAGTCCGCAAAGCCGAAGATCAGGCAGCCGATCGCTGTGAACACCGGGTGGGCATTTCCGAAATACATCGCCGCCACACCCATGAAACCACGGTTATTGGTCATATTCTCCGTGAACAGGTTGCTGTATCCCAGGGACAGGTGGGCGCCTGCCAGCCCGCCGATCAGGCCCGAGATCATAATCGCCTGGTATTTCATGGCGTTGACGTTGATGCCCGCTGTCTGCGCAGCCATCTCAAACCTTCCCACGGCCCGGAGCCTCAGCCCCCACACGGTCTTGTAAAAAATGAACGTAATGACAATCACCAAGATGATGACAAACCATTCGGTGATCGCCCAGTTGTTGAAGATATCCCCCAGCACCGGCACATTGTCCAGGAACGGGATATGGACCTTGGGGATACCCACAATCTTCGGATCCGAGAAGGAGCCGCTCTTGCCCAGGATACTGTTCAGCAGGTACTTGGTGATCGCGATGGCGAACATGTTAATACCCATGCCGATGGCACAGATCTCCGCCTGGTATTTGATATGCCCCACCGCCATAATCAGGGCGATGGCCATACCGGCCAGCATGGAGATCAGGATCGCCAGAACCCAGCTCCCGGTGAGGTAGCTCACGGTGACCGCCGTGAAGGCTCCCACAAGCATAATACCCTCAGTTCCGATATTCAGAATGTTAGCCTGCTGCGTGATCGCGGCGCACAGGGCCGCATAGATGATCGGCGTAGAGGCACGGAATGTTGCATAGATCAAAGACGCGTTGATAATATTTGAAAACTGCATAACTCCACCTCCCTTTACGCCTCAGCCTTGTCTTTCTTCTTTTTCTTCCTCTTGCCGTTAAACTGGAACAGAAGCTCCATCGTGGCAATGATGATGAACACCGCCGTGATCGTATCCACGATCGACTTGGGCACGCCGGTGCTCTGCTGCATTCCCATGGCCCCGGATTTCAGGATTGCCAGGAAGAACGCCATGAACGGCGCCAGCACCACGTCGCTCTTGACAATCAGCGCCGCCAGCATGCCGTTGGATCCCAGGCCGGTGGCAAAGTTGTTGAGGAAGTAGCCATGCACGCCCAGCACCTCGATGCAGCCGGCCATACCGCCCAGGGCGCCGGAGATCATCATGGACTTGATAAAGATGGCCCGGGGGTTGATGCCCACATACTCCGCGTGCATCGGGTTGGTTCCCACCGTGCGGATCTTGTAGCCGAAGGTCGTCTTCTTCAGCATCCAGATGATGAACACCACCGCCGCGATGGCGATGAACAGTCCCACATTGGCGCTGCTGGGCTTCAGGAACTGGTACAGGTTCACTGTCACCGGGTCGGACTGGGCATTGGCCACGCCCGCGCTCATCGGCCCGCTGACCAGATAGGAGGTGATGTAGAGCGCCACGCTGTTCATCAGGATGGTCACACACACCTCATTGACGTTGTAATAGGATTTCAGGAAGCCCGGGATAAACGCCCAGGCCGCCCCCACTGCCATAGCCCCCAGGAAACAGGCCACGTACAGCATGGGTGCCGGAAGGAACGTCCAGTTGACGCCTATGTAGGCCGCGACAATACCCCCCAGGAACACCTCGCCCTCCACGCCGACGTTGAAGGCTCCCGCCTTCGCCGCGATCGCAAAAGCTGTGGAGGTCAGAAGCAGCGGCGTAAAGCTCGCCAGCGTCGTACCAAAACTCAGCTTGCCGTCAAAAGCACCCTGGAACAGGGCGACATAGGCGTCGATAGGGTTCTCGCTGATCAGCAGGATGAACAGCGCCCCGATCACCAGCGCCAGCACCACTGTCAGCAGCACCTTCCTGATTGCTTTCCATGCGTTAGTCATGATCCCTTCCTCCTTCCTGCACACCGGCATGGCTCGTATCCTGCCCGCCCATCATCAGGAGGCCGAGATTGTCTTCGTTCGCCTCGTCCGCATCCATGCGGCCGGAGATTTTTCCTTCATACATAACGACGATGCGGTCCGACAGGGAGAGGATCTCCTCCAGGTCGGCGGAGACGAGCAGCACGCCCAGCCCCTCCTCCTTCACATCCTGCAGGATGCTGCGGATCGACTCGATCGCTCCAATGTCCACGCCTCGCGTAGGCTGGGAAGCCACCAGCAGCTTGCCGCCGATGGATACCTCCCGGGCCACAACCACCTTCTGCGCGTTGCCCCCGGACAGGGACTCGGTGGACATCTGCGGGTCCCGCGGCCGGATGTCAAACTTCTCGGCCAGCTCCTTCGAATGCTCCAGCGCCGCCCCTGTGTCCAGCAGCATCCCCTTGGAGAACGGCTTGGCGTCCACCTGCACTGCGATGAGGTTGTCCATAATGCTCATCGTGCGGTTCAGCCCTCTGGTGTTGCGGTCCTCCGGGATATGGGTGAGCCCGGCGTCCCGGATTTTCCTCGGGGACAGGTTGGTGATATCCTGGCCGCCCAGGTACACCTTCCCCTTCTCCACCTGGCGAAGCCCTGTGATGGCCTCGATAAACTCGCTCTGCCCGTTGCCGTCAATGCCGGCGATGCCGACGATCTCGCCTGCCCGCACCTCCAGGTCCACCCCGTGGATCTTGGAGATCTCCTTCTCCCCGGATGTCCACAGGTTGTCCACCTTCAGCACCACTTCCCCGGCCTTCGCCTTCTTCTTCTCGATGTTCAGGAATACCTCGCGGCCGATCATCATCTTCGCCAGCTCCGCCGGGTTCGTATCCTTCTTGTCCACTGTGCCGATGTACTCGCCCTGGCGCATGACGCTGATCCGGTCGGAGATCTCCATCACCTCGTTCAGCTTGTGGGAGATAAAGACGATGGACTTGCCGTCCCGCCTCAGATTTTCCAAAATCTCAAACAACCGCCTCGTCTCCTGGGGGGTCAGCACAGCCGTGGGCTCGTCAAGGATAATCGTGTTCGCCCCTCTGGTCAGGATCTTAATAATCTCCACCCTCTGCGCCTCGCCGACAGAGATCTGGTTGATCCGCTTGCCAATCTGGATATCCATCCCGTACTGGTCGATATAGTGATTGACATTCTTCCTCGCCGTGTCAAAGTCGATGGTCATCCCCTTCTTCGGCTCAAACCCAAGAATGATATTCTCCAGTACCGTCAGCTCGTTGACCAGCATGAATTCCTGGTGAACCATGCCGATCCCCTTCTCGATGGCCAGCTTGGGCGTAATGGATGTGAGCTCTTCCCCGTTCACCTTCACCACGCCGTCGTCGAAGCCGTACATTCCGTAGAGCAGCTTCATCATGGTGGATTTCCCGGCTCCGTTCTCTCCGATCAGCGAATGGATCTCCCCCTTCTTCAGGGTAAAATAGCCGTTCTTCACTGCCTGGACTTCTCCGAAGCTCTTGACGATGCCGGTCATCTCAACTACATAATCACTCAAAACGTCACCCTCTCTCTTCTGTTATCCTGTTTGGAGACATGCCCGGGCACAGCCCTCCTGCCCTGGCATCTCCCCAAACAAGCCGCCGCGCATGCCCCTATGCAGGCATGGCCTGCAAGGTACGCGCCCTATACCAGAAAAGGGCTGGGTATCCGGGAAAGCGCCCGAAGTACCCAAACCCTCTTGCTATTTCTGCATCTCTGCCCTATTTACTGGTTTGCTCCAAAGCCCTCATAGTTGTCCACTACGATCTCGCCGGAAATGATCATCTCTTCCAGCTCAGCCACCTTCTCCTCGATCTCTGTCGGGAACTGGTCGCCGAGAGCTTCCTTCATAACCGCGAAGTCGGTCAGGCTTACGCCGCCGTCAGCGATGGTCAGATAAGAAGTCGTGCCGCCCTGGAATGTGCCTTCCACTACAGACTGGATGGTCAGGTAGCAGGCGGTATCCACTCTCTTCACCATGGAGGTGAGTACGTGTCCCGGCTGATCAGCATCCTGGTTCAGGTCAACGCCGATGGCATACTTGCCGGCGTCTTTAGCAGCCTCCAGGATCCCGGGGCCGGTGCCGGACGCAACGTTCATGACAATGTCTGCGCCCTGGTCATACTGAGCCAGCGTCAGCTCTTTGCCCTTGAGCGGGTCATTCCATGTGCCTGCAAAGGACTGAAGGACTGTGATGTCCGGGTTGATGTACTTCGCGCCCTGCTCATAGCCCACATAGAAATCGTGGAGAACCGGGATGTCCATTCCGCCAACCCAGCCGATAATCGCCTCTTCGTTCACGCCCTCGATGTCCGTCATCTCGGTGAACATAGCCGCAGCCGCACCCGCCAGGAAGGAGCCCTGGTTCTGGGCAAAGCTGATGGACTGGATATTGTCGCCCTCAACGGTGGTGTCGATAACTGCAAACTTTACATCCGGATAGTTGGCGCAGTGCTCTTTCATATACTCCTCAAAGTTGGAGGAAGAGCAGATGATCAGGTCATATCCCTCTTCGCAGCAGGCCAGGAAGTTCGCTTCCCACTCCTCTGCCGTCGTTCCCTCCAGGCTCTTGATCTCAACGCCGAAATCCTCCTGGGCCTTCATAGCTCCCTCGTTGCAGGAGTCATTGTAGGACTTGTCTCCCAAATTGCCGGAGTACACAACCGCTACGCGGATATCGCTCCCTGCAGCAGCCTCACCAGCCGCCTCCTCGCCGGAAGCATCCTCCTCAGCGGCATCGTCCGCCGCCTCCTCCTCAGCTGCGTCGTCTGTAGCCACGTCAGCCTGGTTCGTGCAGGCCGCCATGCACAGCGTCATAGCCGCAACGAGGAGCACACTGATCAATTTCTTTTTCATAATTCACCCTCTCTTTCTCTTACAAAAAATGCCAAAACACCCTCATCTCCAACATCAAGTTCAGAAACTCGCCGCAACTAACTGCTCCGGTATTTTAGCATCATTGTAAAAAATTTGTATTAACTATACATATAAATTATAAAATTTGTGTTAACTATTGTCAAGCAAATTCCATCAAAAAAACATTTTTCCTGCTGTTTTCGTTAGATATTTTTTACAAATTTTCGCGAAATTATTTCATAAAAGGACAGCTTCCTCCCCATCCATATCCAGTTTCCGGGCAAACAAAAGAGCGAAGAACCTCTCCAAAAAGGCTCTCCGCTCCTCACAGCTAAGCTGCTGACGAGAATCGAACTCGTGACCTCCGCACTACCAATGCGACGCACTACCGACTGTGCTACAGCAGCATCACCGAATGCTATCTTAACATATCGTATGGGGAATGTCAACAAATATTTGCCCTGGTTTTCCGCAAAATTTGCCCTGGCTTTTCCGCTATTTTCAGCCCTGGGATACAAAAGCGCCGGTCCTCCCAGGCCCTTCACCCCTCCAGCGGCGGGACAGCCTTTCTGCAGAGCTGCACGCTGCGGTACAGGAAAACCAAGAAGGCAATCTTGGCTGCCAGCAGCGCTACCGCCGCCGCCAGCACTGCCAGCGGGATCAGGATCAGGTTGGCGCACAGGTAAGAGATGAGGAACACTGCCAGCGCAGCCTCCATCTGTTTCCCCCTCAGGTCAGCCTCCCGCTTCTCTTCCATATATCTTATCTCCATCACGATCTTACGCATAAAATAGTAACCGGCGATACCGTACAGGGCGTAGGCCGCCATCACCGCCGCCGGGTATGCCCCGTAGGGGATCAGCAGCTGGAACGCCAGAAAGCCCGTGCTTATGATCACCATCCCCTTGCATGCCGGTATCGCCCCGGCAAACGCCGGCTCCTCCTTCGCAAGCCCCATGAGCCCGGCTGTCACCACCAGATACCCTGCCACATCCGGCAGAATCTTAACCACTCCTCCCCCCACGTCCACTGTGACGCCGATCAGGACAAGGAACAGTCCCCAGAATATCTTCTTCACCGCGCGATCTCCTCCTCCCGGCCTCCCTGGGCCGGCGCTTATTTTCCGATGATCTCCTTCACCTTCTGCTTGATCCGCTGCAGGGCGTTGTCGGTGGACTTGGAGCTTTTGCCCAGCGTCTCCGCAATCTGGGAATAGTTCATCCCGGTAAGGTAGAGCCGCAGCACCTGCTTCTCGAAGCGGCTCAGCCGCTTCTCAATCGCCGTCTCCATATCCTCCTTGTCCTCCCTGGCAATCAGCAGCTCCTCCGGATCGGCGGCCCTGCCCCGGTCTGCCGCCCGGTAGGCGTGCCCGTTCCTCCCCTCCTCGCTCTGCCCGTCCGAGAGGGAGACGTAGGTGTTCAGCGGCATATGCTTCTGCCGCCTGGACGCCTCCACGGCAGTATAAAGCTGCCTGCCCACGCACAGATCCGCGAAGGTATAGAAGGAGGCTCCCCTGCCGGGGTCATAGTCCCGGATCGCCTTGTAAAGCCCGATCATCCCCTCCTGCATCAGGTCGTCGCTGTCCCCGCCCATCAGGTACAGGGCGCGCGCCTTTTTGCGCACCAGGTTCTTATATTTTTCCATGAGGTAGTCCCGGATCTCCTCCTGGCCCTCCCTCAGCTGCCCAATCAGCTCTTCGTCTGAATACTGCCCATACTGCCGCACTGCCTTCTCCTCCGTCTTCTGCGGGCTCTCTCCTGCCCAACGCCTGGGGATGTCCCCCCCTGGCCCCGCTGCCTGTGGCTCCTGCCTGTGGTTCCTGCCTGCGGTTCCTGCCTACTGCCCCATCCGCTGCCTGACGATCTCATAGGCCAGCACGCCGGCAGCCACCGACGCGTTCAGGGAATCGATGTCCCCCTTCATGGGGACCGCCGCCGTGAAGTCGCAGTGCTCCCGCACCAGCCGGGAGACACCCTCCCCCTCGCTTCCGATCACCAGGCCCAGCGGCCCTCTCAAGTTACACCGGTACATCAGCTCTCCGCCCATGTCCGCGCACACGAACCAGAGCCCTTTTCTCTTCAAATCCTCCATCGTGGACACCAGGTTGGTCACCTTGGCCACCGGCGTATAATTCAGCGCCCCGGCAGAAGTCTTGGCCACGGTGGCCGTCAGCCCCGCCGCCCGGCGCTTGGGGATGATCACACCGTGGGCTCCCGCCAGATTGGCCGTGCGGATGATGGCTCCCAGGTTATGGGGATCCTCGATGCCGTCCAGCAGGATCAAAAAGGGATCCTCCCCCTTCTTCCTAGCCGCCTCCAGCATATCCTCCACCTCCGCGTAGGCGTAGGCAGCCCCGAAGGCGATCACCCCCTGGTGTTTCCCGGTCTTTGACATCTGGTCCAGGCGCTCCCTGGACACAAAATAGAGGAGCGTATCCTGCTTCTTCGCCTCCCGGATAATCGTGCGCACCGGCCCGTCCTGGCAGCCCTCCAGCACGTACAGCTTGTCGATGGTCTTCCCCCCGCGGAAGGCCTCCAGCACAGCGTTCCTTCCCTCTATGGACAGCTCTTCGTATCTCATCTTGACTCTCCTTCTATCTTCCCTGCTGCGGCCAGCCCCGCATGGATCAGGTCAATCATCCGCCTCTGCTCCCCCCGCAGGTACAGGTATCCCATCAGCGCCTCAAAGCCAGTGGCCCTGCGGTAATCCGACACCGTGGCATTCTTGGCGATGGTCGCCGACTTGGCATTGCGCCCCCGCCGGTACACCTGCATTTCCTCCTCCGTGAGCAGCGGTGCGATGGCCTCCGCCATGGCCGCCTGGGTACCTGCCTTCACCAGGCCGCTGGACAGGCGGTGCAGCTTGGAGGGCTGACGGTTCCCCCTGTCCACCAGCATCGTGCGGATCACAAGCTCGTATGCCGCGTCTCCCATGTAGGCCAGCGTCAGGGGGGAGTAGGTGTGGACATCCACCTCCCCCAGCCCAAACTTCTCCTTCAGGTAGGCTATGCTCTCGTCCATACGACGCCCTCTCTCGTATCCTTGAGCACGATGCCCTTGGCCAGAAGCTCCTCCCGGATCTCGTCGGCCCGCTGGAAATTCTTCGCTTTCCTGGCCTCCTGGCGCTCCGCAATCAGCGCCTCAATGTCCGCGTCCAGAAGCTCCTCCTTCTTGTCCACCAAAAGCCCCAGGATATCGCACAGGGTTACGATCTCCCCCTTCAGCGCCTCCAGGTACTCCCGGCTGTTCTCCGAAGAAGCGTGGATATTGGCGAATTTCACCAGCTCGAAGACGGCGCTGACCGCGTCCGCCGTGTTGAAATCATCGTCCATGGCCTCCTCGAACTTGGACACAAATCCCTTGGCCTCCTCCAGGAGCTTGGCCTCCTCCTGGCTGGCCTCCCGGCTCCCCGCCGCGCCCAGCAGGCGGTTCAGGGAGGACACGGCGTTCACGATCCGCTCCAGGCCGTTCCTGGATGCCTCCATCAGCTCCGCGCTGAAATTTAAGGGGCTCCGGTAATGGGCGCTGAGCATGAAGAAGCGCAGCACCTGCAGGTCGTACTTCTCGGAGATCTCCCGCACGGTGAAGAAGTTGCCCAGGGACTTGCTCATCTTCCGGTTGTCGATGTTCAGGAAGGCGTTGTGCATCCAGTACTTGGAAAATTCCTTCCCGTTGGCCGCCTCCGACTGGGCGATCTCGTTCTCGTGGTGGGGGAAGATCAGATCCTCCCCTCCGGCGTGGATATCGATCTGATCCCCCAAGTATTTCTTGGACATGACGGAGCACTCAATGTGCCAGCCGGGGCGTCCCTCGCTCCAGGGAGACTCCCAGTAAGGCTCCCCCTCCTTCTTGGGCTTCCAGAGCACGAAGTCCATCTCGTCCTCCTTCTGATCCTCCACGGCGATGCGCTTCCCCGCCTCCAGCTCGTCCAGGTTCTTCTTGGACAGCTTGCCGTAATCCTGGAATTTCCTCGTCCGGAAGTAGACGGTCCCCTCCTTCTCATAGGCATAGCCCTTGTCGATCAGGGTGGAGATCATCTCGATCATCCCCGGGATCTCCTCCGTGGCCAGAGGGTGGGTGGTGGCCGGTTTGATGTTCATCCCGGCCATATCCTTCTTGCACTCCGCAATGTAGCGGGTGGAAATCTCGGAGGCGCTCACCCCCTCCTCCTGGGCTTTCTTGATGATCTTGTCATCCACATCTGTAAAATTGGACACGTAGTTCACATCGTATCCCTTGTACTCCATATACCGGCGCACCGTATCGAAGACGATCATCGGCCTGGCATTGCCGATATGGATGTAGTTGTATACGGTCGGCCCGCACACATACATCCGGACCTTGCCCTCCTCGAGAGGCGCGAACTCTTCCTTTTTCTGGCTCATGGTATTATACAGTTTCATCTTCCCTCAGCTCCTTTATCGTATTTTCCAAATTCTCTATCTGCAGCTTCATCACAATGTTCTGCTCCCACAGCTCCGCCAGATCCCGGTACACCGGATCCGGCAGGTCCACCTGGTTCATGCTGCTCCTGGGCGCCGCGTCAGAGCCGCTGCGCACAATCCTTCCCGGGACGCCCACCACCGTACAGTTGGGGGGGACTTCCTTGAGCACCACGGAGCCGGCTCCTATCTTACAATTATCCCCAATTTTGAAGGATCCCAGTATCTTGGCCCCGGCGCTGACCATCACATTGTCCCCCAGCGTGGGATGGCGCTTCCCCTGCTCCTTCCCGGTACCTCCCAGGGTCACTCCCTGGTACAGCGTCACGTTGTCCCCGATGATCGTCGTCTCCCCGATGATCACACCGCTGCCGTGGTCGATGAACAGCCCCTTCCCGATCTGGGCTCCCGGATGGATCTCAATGCCGGTCTTCCTGGCCGCCCGCTGGGACACCCACCGGGCCCAGAAATAGTGGCCGGACAGGTACAGCTTATGCGCCAGCCGGTAGCTCATCAGCACCCGGAAGCTCGGGTACAGGAAAACCTCCATATTGGACTTGATTGCGGGATCCCTCTCCCTTATAACGGCAATCTCCTCTTTCACATACCGTATAAATCCCAAATGACACACCTCCATCTTGCCCATAGGACAGGCGGCCTCTGCGCAGCGCGCGGCAGTCCCTTCCCTATGGGATAAAAAAACCTCCGTCTCCTGAAAGAGACGAAGGTTATCCGCGGTTCCACTCTTTATAGACAGGCGCGGCTCCCTCCCGGGCATCTGCCGCTTCCGCCGCCGTCCCTGCCGTCCCCGGCAGAACAGGGCTTCTCTGTCCGCTCCCGGCCTGTAACGCCAGCCATGCGTACCCGGCTACTGTCCCTTCACCGGATCGGCTCCCGAATGCACTTCGCCTGCGCGCTTGTAAGGGCTGCTTTCAGCCGGCGGCAGCTCCCTCTCTGCTACTCCTTCACAGGCTACTCTTTCGTTCCGCGCCTTTTCATCTTTCCTTATATAGTATGGGAATTCCGATTTTTTGTCAATACCTCTTCTA
>CALWMI010000053.1 GCA_944381745.1 uncultured Lachnospiraceae bacterium
CAGGTGGGTTGTTCTGGGCGGGAAATTAATATATAATAAATGGGCGGAAAGCAAAAAATATCAGGGAGGCGGATGCTTTATGAAACGTGTGGGGATGCTTACCAGCGGAGGAGACTGCCAGGCGCTCAACGCGACGATGAGAGGCGTGGCGAAGGGGCTTTTTTCAAACCTGGACGAAGTGGAGATTTACGGGTTCCTGGACGGGTATAAGGGCCTGATATACAGCAATTTTAGGATGCTGAGCGCGTCGGATTTTTCAGGGATCCTCACAAGGGGCGGCACGATCCTCGGGAGTTCCAGGCAGCCGTTCAAGCTGATGCGCGTGCCGGATGCCAATGGGCTGGACAAGGTGGAGGCGATGAAGCATACCTATCATAAGCTGAACCTGGACTGCCTGGTGATCCTGGGAGGCAACGGGACGCAGAAGACGGCCAACCTGCTGAGCGAGGAGGGGCTGAACATCATCGGCCTTCCGAAGACGATCGACAACGATATCTGGGGGACCGATATGACCTTTGGCTTCCAGAGCGCCGCCAATATTGCGACAGACGCCATTGACTGCATCCACACGACAGCAGCTTCCCACGGGCGGGTGTTTATCGTGGAGGTCATGGGGCACAAGGTGGGGTGGCTTACCCTGCATGCCGGGATTGCCGGTGGCGCCGATATCATCCTGATACCGGAGATCCCTTATGATATTGACAAGGTAGTCGCGGCGATAGAGAGAAGGAACAAGGCGGGCAAGCGCTTTACCATCTTGGCAGTGGCGGAGGGAGCCATTTCCAAGGAGGACGCAGCCCTGTCCAAGAAGGACTATAAGAAGAAGCTGGAGACAAGCCCGTATCCGTCCATCTCCTATGAACTGGCGAAGCAGATCGAGGAGCGGACGGCTGTGGAGGTGCGGATCACGGTGCCGGGACATACCCAGAGGGGCGGAAGCCCGAGCCCTTACGACAGGGTGCTCTCCACAAGGCTGGGCTCGAAGGCCGCGCAGATGATTATAGATGGGGAATACGGCTACATGGTGGCGATAAAGAACAATATGGTGGACAAGACGCCTCTTAAGGAGGTGGCGGGACGGCTGAAGATGGTTGATCCCAACGCGGATATTGTCATGGAGGCCAAGCGGATCGGGATCAGCTTCGGCGATTAAGCCGGGCGTCTGGCCGCCCAAGAGGGAAAGGAAGAGAGCAGCATGTCCTACACGGCGTTATACCGGAAGTTCCGTCCGGCAGAGTTTGAAGAGGTGCGGGGGCAGGAGCATATTGTCACCACTTTGAAGAACCAGATCGCGGCTGACCGGATCGGCCACGCCTATCTGTTCTGCGGGACAAGGGGAACCGGGAAGACGACGGTGGCGAAGATTTTTGCCAAGGCAGTGAACTGTGAGCATCCTGTGGACGGCAGCCCCTGCGGAGAGTGCCGGATGTGCCGGGCGATCGCGGCGGGGACGTCCATGAATGTCATAGAGATTGACGCAGCCTCCAACAACGGCGTGGACAATATCCGGGAGATCCGGGAGGAAGTGGCCTATTCGCCGGCGGAGGGACGCTATAAAGTTTATATTATCGACGAGGTTCATATGCTGTCCATCGGCGCGTTCAACGCGCTGCTCAAGACGCTGGAGGAGCCTCCGTCCTATGTGATTTTTATCCTGGCCACCACAGAGGCCCACAAGATTCCTGTGACCATCCTGTCCAGATGCCAGAGGTATGATTTTCACAGAATTTCGGCGGATACCATTGCCGCCAGGCTTCAGGAGCTGGTGGAGAGGGAGCATGTGGAGGCGGAGGAGCGGGCGCTGCGCTATATCGCAAAGGCGGCGGACGGCTCCATGCGGGATGCGCTGAGCCTGCTGGACCAGTGCATTGCATTTTACCTGGGCCGGAAGCTGACCTACGATAACGTGCTGGACGTGTGCGGGGCCGTGGACACGGAGGTGTTCAGCGATTTCCTGCGGAAGATTTTGGAGAGGGATATCGCCGGGTGTATCCGCGGGCTTGAGCAGATGATCCTGCAGGGGCGGGAGCTGGGACAGTTTGTGACAGACTTTGCCTGGTACCTGCGCAACCTCCTGCTGGTGAAGAGCTCTGGGGATGCCGGGGAGATGCTGGATGTGTCTGCGGAAAGCCTCCGGAAGCTCAAGGAGGAGGCTGCGCTGGTGGAGTTCCCGGCGCTGATGAGATATATCAGGGTTTTCTCTGAGCTGTCCGGACAGATCCGCTACGCCTCCCAGAAGCGGGTGCTGGTGGAGCTGGCGGTGATCAAGCTCTGCAGGCCGGCGATGGAGCAGAGCCTGGAAGCAGTGCTGGAGAGGCTTTCTGACATGGAGAGGCGGCTGGAGGAGGGCGTGAGCCCTGGGAAGGTGCAGCCGGTGCAGGAGCGGCCGAAGGCTGTCAGAGAACCGGAGGCCCCCAGGCGGCCGGAGCCCAAGGCGATCCCGGAGGACGTGAAGCGCGCGGTGGCAGAGTGGAAGTCCATTATCCGGGAGACCTCCGTCATGACGAGAAGCTACCTGAAATATGCCCGCCTGAGCCTAGGCGGGGACAACCGCCTGCAGGTCGTCCTGGAGGACGGGACTGCCTATGAGTTCCTGAACCGGGAGCACCAGCGGCAGGAGCTGGAGGAGGCGATCGCCCGGAAGATCGGCCGGAGGGTCGAGGTGGATGTCCGGTATGCCGGAGAAGGGGAGAACCCGGAGGACAGCTACGTGGATCTGAGCAAAATTATCCATATGGATGTGACAATAGAAGAATAACAATTCTTGGATTTTAGGAGGAGAGACAGATGGCAAGACGAGGAGGTTTTCCCGGGGGCGGTATGCCGGGGAACATGAGCAACCTGATGAAGCAGGCGCAGAAGATGCAGCGGCAGATGGAAGAGCAGCAGAAGGAGCTGGAGGAGAAGGAATTTACGGCGTCCGCAGGAGGCGGGGCTGTGGAGGTGACCATCAACGGCAAGTACGAGGTGACGAAGGTGAGCCTGGACGAGGAGGTTGTGGATCCGGAGGATGTGGAGATGCTGGAGGATCTGGTGATGGCGGCGGTCAACTCCGCGCTGCGCCAGGTTGAGGAGGCGTCGAAGGCCAACATGTCCCGGCTGACTGGCGGCCTCGGGGGAGGACTTCCCTTCTGATGGAATACTATAGCAGCCAAATCAGCAAGCTTATTGAACAGTTGTCCCGGCTTCCGGGAATTGGGCCAAAATCAGCCCAGAGACTGGCCTTCCATCTGATCAACCTCCCGCAGGACCAGGTGGAGGAGCTTGCGGGAGCCATTGTGGAGGCCAAGAGGAACGTGCGCTACTGCAGGCAGTGCTTTACGCTGACGGATTCTGACCTGTGCCCGATCTGCAGCAATCCCAAGAGGAACCAGAGGCAGATTATGGTGGTGGAGAACACGAGAGACCTGGCGGCCTATGAGAAGACGGGAAAGTATGACGGCGTCTACCATGTGCTGCAGGGGGCTATCTCCCCCATGCTGGGCATCGGCCCGGCGGATATCCGCCTGAAGGAGCTGATGACAAGGCTGACCGGGGATGTGGAGGAGGTCATCATCGCCACCAACTCCAGCCTGGAGGGGGAGACGACGGCCATGTATATCAGCAAGCTAATCAAACCCACGGGTATCAAGGTGACCAGGATCGCCAGCGGCGTGCCGGTGGGCGGCGACTTGGAATATATCGACGAGGTGACGCTGCTGCGGGCGCTGGAGGGGCGCACGGAGCTGTAAAGGAGGGAGAGGCCATGCCGTTTATATCGGTGCACACAACAAAGGAGCTGAACAGGCAGCAGCAGGATACCATCAAGAAGGCGCTGGGAGAGAACCTCCCGATGCTTCCCAACAAGACGGAGGCAGTGCTGATGGTGGAGTTCCTGCACAACGACGGAATGTATTTTGCCGGGGAGAAGAAGGAGAACTGTGCTTTCGTGGAGGTACGGATGTACAAGGAGGCGCCGTTCGAGAACAAGAAGGCATATACAGAGATGATTTTCCGGCTGCTGGAGGAGAACACGGAGCTGGAGGAAGGCGAGATTTATGTATCCTACGTGGAACTGTCTACCTGGGGGACGAAAGGCTCCCTGAAATAGGGCGCCTGAGCTGGGGGCAGGATTGCCGCGTTTGATAGATCTATGGGAAAATAAGGAAGAAAAGGTGGTAGAAAAATGAACGTATTGGAACTGAAGAAGACCGCCAATGAAATCCGCAAGGGGGTCATTGAGGCGGTTCACAGCGCGAAATCCGGCCATCCGGGCGGATCGCTGTCGGCGGCAGATATCTTTACATATCTGTATTTTGAGGAGATGAACATTGACCCGGCCAGGCCGGACGACCCGGACAGAGACCGCTTTGTCCTGTCCAAAGGGCATGTGGCTCCGGGCTACTATTCCACGCTGGCGCACAGGGGCTATTTCCCCGTGGAGGATCTGAAGACGCTCAGGCATGTGGGCTCCTATCTCCAGGGGCATCCGGACAGGAAGCACATCCCCGGGGTGGATATGTCCAGCGGTTCCCTGGGCCAGGGCATTTCTGCAGCTGTGGGGATGGCACTGTCGGCGAAAATGTCCGGCAAGAGCTACAGAACCTATGCGCTTCTGGGCGACGGGGAGATTCAGGAAGGACAGGTGTGGGAGGCCTCTATGTTCGCAGGGCACCGCAAGCTGGACAACCTGGTGGTGATCGTGGACAACAACGGGCTGCAGATCGACGGAAATATCGCGGACGTGTGCTCGCCTTACCCGATTGACAAGAAGTTTGAGGCCTTTAACTTCCATGTGATCAACATCGACGGCCATGACTTTGAGCAGATTGCGGCTGCGTTCGCCGAGGCGAGGCAGACGAAGGGCATGCCCACCGCCATCATCGCCAAGACGGTGAAGGGCAAGGGAGTTTCCTTCATGGAGAACCAGGCGTCCTGGCACGGGGCGGCGCCGAACGACGAGCAGTATGCAGTCGCGATGGAAGATTTGAGAAAGGTTGGTGAGGCATTATGTCAGAAGTAAAGAAAATTGCTACAAGAGAGAGCTACGGCAACGCTCTGGCAGAGTGCGGAGCCGAGTATGAGAATCTGGTTGTGCTGGATGCGGACCTGGCCTCCGCCACAAAGACCGGCGTCTTCAAGAAAGCGTTCCCGGAGCGCCACATAGACTGCGGCATCGCAGAGTGCAATATGGTGGGAATCGCGGCTGGCCTTGCCACCACGGGGAAGATTCCGTTCGTGAGTTCCTTTGCCATGTTCGCTGCGGGGAGAGCCTTTGAACAGATCCGTAATTCTGTGGCGTACCCCAGGCTGAATGTGAAGATCGGCGCTACCCATGCAGGGATCTCCGTGGGCGAGGATGGAGCGACACACCAGTGCAATGAGGATATCGCGCTGATGCGCGCTGTTCCGGGCATGGTGGTCGTCTGCCCGTCGGACGACGTGGAGGCGAGGGCTGCCGTCCGCGCGGCGATTGAATATGAAGGGCCGGTGTACCTCCGCTTTGGAAGGCTGGCGGTGCCGGTCATCAACGATAACCCGGACTACAAGTTTGAGCTGGGCAAGGGCGTGACCCTGCGGGAAGGCAAGGACGTGACCATTGTCAGCACAGGCCTGTGTGTGTCGGAGTCTCTGGAGGCTGCGAAGCTCCTGGAGGCGGACGGCATCCAGGCGAAGGTCATCAACATCCACACGATCAAGCCGCTGGATGAGGAGCTGGTCGTGGCGGCAGCGAAGAAGACCGGCAAGGTGGTGACGGTGGAGGAGCATTCCGTAATCGGCGGCCTGGGGAGCGCTGTGTGTGACGCCCTCTGCGCGAAATATCCGGCACCGGTGCTGAAGATCGGCGTCAACGATGTGTTCGGGGAGTCTGGCCCGGCGGTGGAGCTGATCAAGAAATACGGGCTGGACGGCAAGAGCATTTATGAGAAAGTGAAGGCATTTGTCCAGAAATGATGCGTCGCGGCGGCAGCCGCCCATAATATGACAGAGATGGCACGAGAAGGGTTATCCTTCCGTGCCATTTTTTATCGGAGTGGGGTAAGCGCAGAAAGCGGCTGCCGCGCCTGCACAGGCAGTCATTTGCCGGGCAGCGGGCAGCGGCGGCGCGGGCGCCTGGGAGGCCGCCAGGAGAATGCCCTCCGCGATGATACTGGCCATGCGCTGGATCTGCAGGGCAGGGCAGAGCTTCAGCATGGGATAGCCAAGAGGGCCGCTGACGCCGGTGATGGCGGCGATGTGGGCGTCTCCTGCCGGGAGAAGGGACTTGGACAGCCCTTCCCCGGGGGAGAGGGGGCCTGCGCCCACGAAGATGCGGCCCAGGTACCTGAGCGGGGCGAGGGCGGCGTCCACCGCCAGGATGGGCGAGCCGGGGAACGCCTCCCGGATGCGCAGCAGCGTCTGTTCCAGGTTCAGGGCATGTACCGGGGAAGCCTGGGTGCCGAATACCCGCAGGCGGGAGCTGTTTTCAGCCTCCAGCAGGGAGCCTACCCGAGGGCCAAGGCTGTCGCCTGGAACCAGCATACTTCCGATGCACAGGACAATCCGGGGAGAGGGGCCTGGCAGGAAGAGCGGGAGCAGGGCCTCTGCCAAAGCTTGGCTGCGGCCAGCCTGCGCCCCGATAAAATGGTCAGTCATATGTGCGCCGGGGATTGCCCGCGCCGGATCAATGTCCATGGAATCTCCTTTCCGGAAGGCGCTTCGGCCTTCCGCGGGCCATTTGGCCCTGCCATCTTTCTATTCTGTACAGAGAAGGGCAGATTTATGCATAGATGTCGAAAGAAAAAGGCGGCGGCAGACAGGAAACGGCAAAAAATGCAGGAAAGGTGTGGTACCCTCAGAGGTAGCAAAGGGCAGAGGTGATCAGTATGATAGAAATGGTTTATAAAGGGGAGAAAAGCGACGCCGGGCAGATTGTCCTGCCGAAAAATGTACGCCAGGTGGGGGAGGCTGCGCCCGACCGGAAGATATACATAGAAGATTATGTGGTCACATATATGCGGCAGAAAATCACGGAGAATAAAAACCTGGGCTGCATTCTCGTCCTGACCGGGCGGCGGGAATATACGCAGGACGCCCTGTACCTGTTCGTCAGCGGCGCGCTCAGCGTGGATTACGGGAAGGTGAAGGAGGGCTATCTGTTCGGGGATGCGGTGTGGGGACAGGTTTACGATACGGTAAAGAAATATTTTGTGTCCAGCGAAATCGTGGGCTGGCTGATCTATGACGATGAGCTGACGGAAGACAAGCTTCTGCAGGCACAGAAGAAGAATTTTCCCGCGGAGGATACGCTCCTGATCACGCAGGAGGCCTACGAGGAGGAGAGCACCTACTACCTGTTCCGGGGTGGCATGCTGGACAAGCTAACAGGGTTCTTCGTGTACTACGAGAAGAACGAGGCTATGCAGGAATTCATGGTCAGCCACTACCGGGGGGCCGAGGTGCCGGTGGAGGAGGAGCTGCGGCGCAGGGAAGCCCCTATACAGAGCTTCCGCAGCAAAATGCGAGACCGGCACGGCGGCGAATGGAGAAGGGAGCAGCAGGAGCGGGCCAGGGAGAAAGCCCGGGAGAAGGCGGGACATGGCAGGATGCTGAGCGGGATCTACGCATCCTGCGCGGCGCTTGTGCTGCTGCTCCTCCTGGCGGGAATCAACCGGATGAGCCATTATGGGGAGCGGCAGGAGATGCAGGGGACGCTGGCACAGGCAGAGGAGGCCGGTGCAGCCGCCGGGGAAGAGACGGCAGGCACAGGGTCAGCGGACCAGGCAGATACACCGGGGCAGGCGGATACAACGAGCCAGGCGGCTACAGCAGGCCAGGCAGATACAGCGGGGCAGGCAGGCACCGCAGGCCAGACGGATACGGCAGGCCAGGACGGAACGGCAGAGCCTGCACAGGCCAGTGAGCAAGCGGCGGTTGTCCAGGTGGTGCCCTCCGGTGTGGAGGCGCAGGAGGGCTCTGCCCAGGGAGGGGCGGAGGTGACGCAGGAGAATCCCGCAGCGCAGGAAGAGGCTGGGCAGGAGACGGGGACAGCCGGGAGTGCAGGGCAGGTATCGCAGGCCGCCGGGCTCCCAGCAGAACAGGTGGAGCAGCAGGCGGATGCCCTAGAGCAGCAGGCGGCATCGCCGTCAGATGTCCCGGAACAGCAGGCGGCTCCAGATACACAGCCAGAGCAGGGACAGGAAAGCCAGCAGGAGACGGTGGAGACAGCAGGGCAGGCTGGAGTGTATTATACCGTGAAGCCGGGGGACACGCTGATGAAAATCAGCCGGGAAATATATGGAAGCGCCAGTATGGTGGACGAGATCTGCGCGGCGAACGGGATCGCGAACGGGGATTTCATTGAAGCCGGACAGCAGCTGCGCCTTCCGTAGGCAGAGGACGCCGCAGAACCGCAAGAGCGCGGAGCTGCGGCATTTTCTGCGCCTCAGGCCGGCAGGCAGGAGGGGCGGCAAACAGAAAAAATTAAGATGTGCGGGGCGAAAAAACATGCTATAATGAACCAGAGTAATTCTGGAAGGAGCCATGGACATGGCAGATATCAGACCATTTCGCAGGCCGGCCAGCGAAGAGACAGAGGCGGCAGACAGGCGGGAACGGCAGGAGAGGCGCCGTGGAGCAGGGAGAAGAAGGATGCGGAAGGCCGCTGCAGGGATTCTTCTCGCAGCGGTGTGCCTGTCCGCAGTTCTCTTTGTCTATTTCCGGAACAAGGAGTACAGCTCCTACCGGATCACGGACTGGACAAGCCTCACAAATATAGAAAATTCCCAGGTGGCGTCCTTCGGCGGCAATATTATCCGCTACAACAGCGATGGGGCCGCCTGCCTGACCTATCAGAATGAGCAGGTGTGGAACCAGCCCTATGAGATGCAGACGCCGGTCCTGGCGGCGGGCTCCCAAGCGCTGGCCATCGGCGAGCTGGGAGGGAACGCCATCTATGTGTTCGGTGAGGATGGGCTCAAGGGACAGATTGAGACGCTGCTTCCGATACAGAAAATCGCGGTGGCAAATAATTATGCGGTGGCAGTGCTGCTGAAGGACGGGGCCACGAACTGGATTTACTATTACAGCAGCGACGGCACGGTGATCGCACAGATGAGGATTTCGCTGGATCAGATGGGGTATCCGGTTGCACTGGCGCTGTCCCCGTCCGGCAGGCTGCTGGCGGTCAGCTATCTGAACGTGGCCGGCGGGGACATGAAGAGCACGGTCAGCTTCTACAATTTTGACTCTGTGGGGCAGGAATATACGGACCGGCTGGTGAAGGCCAAGAGCTATGAGGATGTGGTTTTCCCGGCGCTGCAGTTCCTGGACGGGGATACGGCGGCGGCTTTTGGAGACGACAGGGTCGTCCTGTTCGAGGGGGGACAGATACCGGAGGATGGGGCGGAGATACCTGTGGAGGGAGAGATCCAGATGGCGTTTTCCGGAGACGGCTCCTTCGCCCTGGTGACGGCGCGGGAGGGGGAGGAGACTGCCTATCAGCTGCGGGTGTTCAGCGGCAGCGGGGAAGAGAAGCTGGCGGAAAATATTTCCGGCGCATACACTGCCGGGAAGATTGAGGACAATAAAATTATCCTGTATCACGATACAGAAATTCTGATCTATACGATGAACGGCGTGAGAAAATTCCAGGGAACCTACGAGACGGCCGTGAGGGATGTGATACCGGCGGGCGGAGATACCAGGTACCTGGTGGTTACGGCAAACGAACTGGACAGGATAAAATTAGACAACAAATGAAGGATGGGAAGTGGAGAGATTGAACTGGCTGTTGATCGGAGTGTTGGCGCTGATCTTGCTATGCGCGTGGAACGGATACCGGAGAGGCTTTATACGCCTGTTTGTATCCTTTGCCTTTATTATCCTGGCGCTTTTTCTCGTGCGGATGGCGACGCCGTACTGCAGCAGTTTCCTGGAGAAGTATACGCCGGTGTACAGCTCTGTCCGGGACAGCTGCATGGAGATTTTCCAGGAGGACGCGGGAGAGTATGATGCCCAGAAGAAGACAGACCAGGTGAGGGCGATTGAGAACAGCCGGCTCCCGGAAGGGCTTAAGAAGGCGCTGATCGAGAACAACCATGCGGACGTCTACGATCTGTTCCAGGTGACTGGGTTCGACGAATATGTGGGGACGTACATGGCAAAGACGATAACGAATATTATCGCCTTTGTCCTGGCGTTCCTGCTGATCTATATCGCGATGAAGATTATCCTGTTTTCCCTGGATATCTTGAGCCATCTGCCAATCCTGCACGGCCTCAACAAGATGGCCGGCCTGCTTCTTGGGCTGGCACAGAGCGTGGTTCTCGTGTGGATTGTGTTCTTGATTATCACTGTGTTCGCCAGCGGGGAGACCGGGCGGCAGCTGTTCGGGATGATCAATGAGAGCCGTTTCCTGACTTTCCTGTACAGCAACAATTATCTGCTGGGGATTATCGGGGCGATTGTGGTTGGACTGTAGCGGAGAAGGGGTGCATCCGGTAGTATTCTCCCACGGCGGTGGCCAGGGGGATGTCCGGCTGTTCCTCCGTATACATGGTGGCCGCTGCGTAGACAATTTTGGATTTGACCGCGTTGACCCGTGCATCCACCAGGATATGGCTGCTCAGCAGAATCGGATTCAGAAAGGTAAGCTGCATGGAGACGGTGGGCGTCGTCTGATCCTTGTCCAGGGACGAACAGGAGAGAAGCCCCATGCTGTTGTCCATGATAAGGGCAACGCAGCCTCCGTGCATGACATTATTGCAGTTCAGCATCCACGGGTGAAATGGGAAACGGAAGGTGGCAGTCTTCTGGGCATAGTCGCAGCGGAGGACTTCCGGGGAGGCAGACTCGCCGAGCTTGCCCTTGTCGGCGGCGGCGAGAGCAGCGATAGTCTGCTGGATTTTCTGCAGAAAAAGTTCATTTTCAGACGGCGTGTGGTTGGCTGAAACATCCATGTGTCCATATCTCCTTTGCTATGATGTCATATAAAATTCTTGCGATCCGTAGCACCGGTGTGCCAAGGGGCATACGCCCTTGGCACACCGGTGCTACAAGCGGTTTTACAGCAATACTATTATCGGAAAAGAACAGAACGGCGTCAAGAAAAATTTAAAAAAGTTGTTGACAGGGGAAGTAAAAAGTGGTAGTCTATAAAAGCTGCGAGCGAGAGTGGTAAAAAGCGGCAGCGAAGAACCTTGATAACTGAACAGTGAAACAACCCTGAAAATTCTGCCTGCTTTGCGGCGGAAAGCTGAGGAGGGACGGCGAAGCCGCCAGCCGCAGCGAGACAAAGCAAAGCGGGGAAGAGAAATTCAGAGAACGTTTTTAGAGACGACCTAAGAACAGTAAATAAGGAAAAGCCAGCAGGTTTTTCT
>CALWMI010000054.1 GCA_944381745.1 uncultured Lachnospiraceae bacterium
GCGCTCCGGCGCACACTCGCGCCGGAGCGCGGTTGCGTCAGCAACCAATTTCCTTAAGCGCGGAGTGCGCATCCACAGCGGAGCGTTTTTATTTAATAGGGAACGAAGTTTCCTATTAAATAAAAAAACGCCTCAGAAATATCTCTACTTCTGAGGCGCTAATGCATTCCATTATCGCGGTACCACTCAAATTGACAGGCGTCTGTCCACTCTCTCATGTACGAACATACATGCCGGATTGATAACGGGTTCGGTTCCCGCCAGCGCCTACTCAAGCCTTCCTCATCCGGCCGCTCTTTCGGGCTGTCCTCAAGAGTCCATTCACCCAGCTGTCCGTACCGCGCTCCCACCGCCGGCGGCTCTCTGAAACTTCCAACACTGGCCTACTATTCTCTCTCTTCGGTTTCTTCTTTCTTCTGTTGGAAATAAGGTTACTGCTTTTTGGAGGATTTGTCAAGGACTTTTTGCCCCGGCGCTTCCTTTCTATAAGCCCCGGCCCTTCCTTTCGGCAATTCCTTTTTATTTTTGCCCCGGCGCTTCCGCTTCCGGCCTTCTCTGCCTCCACTTCAGCAGGAATGCGGAGTTGACAATCACCAGCACGGAGCCTGCATTGTGTACCAGCGCGCCCACCACCGGATTTAGCGTGCCGGTGATGGCCAGCGCAATGGCCAGGAAGTTGAGCGACATGGAAAAGGCCATATTGCCCTTGATGGTGCCCATCATCCGCTGGGAAAGGGCTATGAGGTGGGGCAGCTCCTTCACCTCGTCGTCCACGAGGGCGATGTCTGCCGCGTCCACCGCGATGTCGCTGCCGGTGCCGCCCATGGCGATTCCCACGTCCGCCTTCTTCAGTGCAGGCGCGTCGTTGACGCCGTCGCCGATCATACATACCGGCTCCCCTTGCGCCTGGTACTCCCCGATGGCCTGAAGCTTCTCCTCCGGCAGGCAGCTGGACCGCACCTCGCCGATGCCCAGCTGGGAAGCGATCGCCCCGGCGGCGTTCTCATGGTCGCCGGTGAGCAGCACCGGCCGCACCCCAAGCCCGGCCAGAGTGCCCACCATGCCGGCGCTTTCCCTGCGCAGCGTGTCAGCAAGGGCAATGAATCCGGCAAATTGCCCGTCCACGGCCAGGTAGGTGACGGTGCAGCCCTTGCGGATAAATGCCTCCGCCTCTGAAGGCACCTCCATGCCCACGCCGTGCTCCGCCAACAGCCTGGGGCTTCCTGCCAGAATCTGCAGCCCTTCACACTGGGCGCACACACCCAGCCCGGGAAGCATCTGGAAGCTGTCCACAGGAGCCAGCTCTCCCCCCAGCTCCCTTCTGCAGCAGCTGACGATCGCCTTCCCCAGGGGATGCTCCGAGAGCTGCTCCGCCTGGGCGGCCAGCCGGTACACCTGCTCCTTCGTCCACCTGCCCGATACGCTGACGGCTGCGGCCACCTGCGGCGTCCCGCAGGTCAGCGTGCCCGTCTTGTCGAAAGCGATCACTTTGACCCTGGCCAGGCGCTCCAGGGCATCCCCCTCCCGCACAAGGAAACCGTGCTTGGCGGCGTTGCCGATGGCTGCCATAACCGCTGTGGGCGTGGCCAGCACCAGGGCGCAGGGACAGAACACCACGAGGATGGTCACCGCCCGGATGATCTGCCCGGTGAAAAACCAGGTGAGCGCCGCCGCGCTCAGGGCGATCACCACAATCCAGGTGGCCCAGCGGTCGGCAATGCCCACAATCTTGGCCTTGCCCGCGTCCGCGCTCTGCACAAGGCGGATCATGCGCTGGATGGAGCTGTCCTCGCCCACCTTCGACGCCCGCATGTCAAAAGCGCCGAACTGGTTGACTGTGCCGCTGGACACCTGGTCCCCCACGCCCTTATCCACCGGCAGAGATTCCCCGGTCATGACAGCCTGGTTGATGGAAGTCTGCCCGGACACGATGACGCCGTCCACCGGCACCCCCTCGCCCGGCAGAACCCGCAGCAGGTCGCCCACCTGCACCTGCTCGGCAGGCACCACCCGCTCCTGCCCGTCCTCCAGGATACGGGCCGTCTGCGGCGTCAGGTGCACCAGCTTCTCAATCCCCGCCCGGGCCCGTGCCACAGTCAGCTCCTCCAGCAAGCCGCCCAGCTGCATGATAAAGGCCACTTCCCCAGCGGCGAAGTCCTCCCCGATGCAGACCGAGGCGATCAGCGCCAGGGACACCAGCACGTCGGCCTTGATGTCGAACGCAGTCACCAGGCCGATAACCGCCTCCAAAATGATGGGAACTCCGCACAGGATGATGGCCACCCAGGCCATATCAAAGGGAAAAGGCCGGAAATCACACAGGCTCAATGCAACTGCAATGCCAGATATCACCAAGAGGGCAATATCCTTCCTGATACCTCCAAGTCCCAGCAAATACTCCAGCTTCTCCATCCATGCTTTCATGACACTCCTCCCTTTCCCGCGCGATTGTATCGCCCTGCTTTATCCATAGGACTATAATACCTATAGGGGTATACCCTTGTCAAGACCTGACACAGGAAAATTGCAGAGAGGAGTCGATTTTTCCGACGGCAGCTCCTGTGCACAAGGGGCAATACGCCTCAGCCCTCAGCCCCCTAAATGTAAAAAGTATTTGACATTTTTAAGAATTCTGCTATACTGGAAATGTAAAAAAGATTTGACATTTCCAACTCAGAAAGGAGAACTCTCATGGACACACTCACCCTATTTCTCGGGATATTCTTTCTATTCCTCCTGGCCCTCATCCTGTTGGACATAGCGATGATCGTATCTCTCATGAGGACAGGGGATGAGCGGCGGCAGCTGATCGTGTGGAAGGCAAGCGCATTCACGCTCCTCTCCACTGTCGGCGCCCTCGCCATTGACATTGTGGGATCCATTGCGCGCCATGAGGCCATGCAGGTCAACCCATTCATCAAACTGAGCGTCACTGCCACGGTCTACTTTCTGGCGCTCATGTATTACAGGAAAAGGTACGGGGATTGACATGGAGAATCGCATCAGAGACAGGCGAAAGGCATTGGGGCTGTCCCAGGAAGAGCTGGCAAAGAAATGCGGCGTGTCCAGGCAGACGGTCAACGCCATCGAGAACAACAAATACGATCCCACGCTGTCCCTCGCCTTCCGCCTCGCCAAGGAGCTTGCCATATCCGTAGACGAGCTTTTTACGCCGTGAGCGGCGCCTCCCAGCTCCCATAAAACGCAGAGAAACGGCTGCCCGGCGGATGATTGCCATCCCGCCTGCAGCCGCTTTCTTCATCTCCCGGGCTTCTCATCCCACATCCGTGAATCATCCCGCATCTGTGGATCATCCTGTATCTGAGAATCATCCCGCACCTGTGGATCATCCTGTATCCGTGAATCATCCTATATCTGAGAATCACCCCATATTCGAGAACCGCTCCACCGCCTTGGTGAAGCTCTCAATCGTCTTGTCCGCATCCCCGTGCTCGATCCCGTCCCGGACACAATGCCGGATATGCCCCTCCAAAACCACCTTGCCGCACCCGTGCAGGGCGGACTTGGCCGCATTGATCTGCGCCAAGATATCCTCGCAGGGGACGTCCTCGTCCACCATCCGGTCAATCGCCTGCACCTGGCCGATGATCTTCTTCAGCCTGCGGTGCAGATTGTCCGCATCCATACATTGCCTCACAGCCGTCGCCTCCATACCATCCGGGATATGAGTAAATTATATCCGCCGGGCTCCCCTCTGTCAATACGCCCCTGGCACACGGCGGTGCTTTCCCGGTGCTTTCCCAGCCCGACAAATATTCGGCTATGCCCGCACGGCAGGCATTTGCCGGGCTTCCCGCGCCATAAGGCGGCCCGGATTTCTCCGCGCCGCCAGACAGCGTCCTGCTTCCTAAATCAGAAGCTGTAATAATCCTCCGCGCACTCGTCGCACATCACATAGCTGGAATCCCAAATGTCCTGGGTGCCGCTGCCGAAGAACTTCTTCCCGCAGCTGTCGCACTCCGTCCGCCCTGCGAAAAGGGCGACTGCCGCTATCACTACAATCCCTCCGATGATGCCTGCCTTCTTTCCAGATGCCTTCTTGATCCCTGTGTTTTTCTCGTTATACATATGATTTCCCTCCTGTTTTGTTTTCTGCACCTCTGTGGTGCTCTTGATGATTTTATTATACAGAAGGGTTTCTGCAATTTTGTTTTCCGTCACTCTCCGTCCTCCGGTTTCTTCCGGTTCTCGAAGTAGACAAAGGCGTCGATGGCCTCCAGGATATCCTGGAACGTCTCCCTGGGCGCCTCCTCGATATAGCGGGTCAGGATCTCCGTCTCCTTCTTCCCCTTATACCGCCCGTAGAAAATATCGTAGAGGTTGTGGCCCCGCACGTAGATGCGGATCTCCTCCATATGCTCCCGGATGTCCTCCGGCCCCTTGAAGCGCGCCCCGGTGACGGACACCATGTGCTTCCAGCTTGTGAGCTTCCGCAAGTATTCCCGGTATTTCGCGTACAGCGTCTCGTAAAACTCCTCCTCGGAGGCCACGACGCCGATGCGGGCCATCACTGCGGGATCCAGGAAATAATTCTCGAAGGAATAATATTTCAGGATCAGCACGTTCCTCCTGCGCACCCGCGGGAGGTTGCCCCGGTCGTACCGCTCCCGGTCCTTGTAATACCCGCACAGCTGCCGGGCCAGCGTCTCCGGATCCTTGCCGTCGGAATCCCTGATCATCAGGAACTGCTCCTTCAGATACAGCTTGTTCATGTATTTCAGGTTGGCGTAGGTGCGGATATTCGTACAGCTGTTGGTGGGTATGATGGCAATCCGCTGCAGGGCGCCGTCCTGGGAGTAGATCTCCGAGTAATATTTCTCCAGCAGGAGGGGCAGCCGGCTGCTGTCTTGCTTGCCCTCCACGATAAAGACGAAGCTGACGTTCATCAGGTCGTTGGCCGAATACCCCAGGTTGTCCAAGATCTCGTCGATATCCGCATCCGCGTCGGCCACAGTGCAGCCCTCCTCGTCCAGGCGCATCTGGCGGATCTGGCGGGAGTGGAAATTGAAGATCATCATCGGGGAGTGGGTGGAGAACACCACCTGGTTTTTCTTGGACAGGCGGTACAGCACCTCCCCCGCCGTCTTCTGCAGCTGGGGGTGCAGGAAAATCTCCGGATCCTCGATCAGCAGGATGAAGGGCACTGCCGCCGGGTCGGCGGCGTAGGCCTCCAGCAGGGAAAGGATATAGATGCTGCGCATGCCCTCGCTCAGCTGGTCAAGCCTGCACTGCTTCTTCCCGTCCGGGCTGTAGAGCCTGGTGCCGATCCGCAGATACTGCCCGAAGTCCGCGTCCCTGTGCAGCCTCACCTCGTCCGGCCTTCCGCTGTTGGCCTTCAGGAAGCGGTTCATCTTCTCCAGGAAGGAGTCCATGTTGAGGTGGAACAGCTTATACTCCAGGAGCTTCTGCGTCTCGGCCAGCGTCAGCTCCCCCGGGCTCTTCTGCTCGATCAGGCCGATGCAGTCAAAGCAGTTGTCGCACAGCCGGGACTTGTCGAAAATACACTGGTTGGCCCGCAGCAGCTGCAGCTGCTGCCCGCCCTGGGCGGCAAAGATGTCCTGCTGGATGTCCTCCGCCTCCCGCTGATGGCCGATGGCGTGGATCTTCGGCAGGATCTCCGGGATAAACTCATTATTCTTGCGCGTGCCGTCGTCGTAGCGGAGCTTGCCGTTCTTCCCCGCGACATAGGTGAAGCTTAGGCGCCCGTCCTTGTAGGACGGCAGCCTCCTGCGAAATTCCTCCAGCCACAGGTCGTACCGCTTATACTTGCTGACCACGCCCCTGGCGTTGAGCCTGCGCAGATCCTCCTCGCTGATATCCAGGCGCATGCCCACCTCGATGTTGCTGCCCTCCGGCCAGAAGTCGTCCTCCCGAGGCGCCTGCCGGGAGGCAGCCAGGCGGATGGCGTCCAGCACCGCCGTCTTGCCGGTGCTGTTGCGCCCCACAATGATCAGCGCCCGGTCGATATCCTCTATGGTCAGTTCCCGGATCGATTTGAAATTTTTGATTGTCAGCCGGCTGATTTTCATCTTCTTCCCCTCCAGATACCCGTAGGCTTGACGCCTATGATTTGCCTAGCATCGGTATACACCCTCTCTGCCTATTATTATACATGAAAAATGCGGGCGGGCATACATGAAAAATACAGGTGGACATAGATCTTGACAAATCCTATTCTGCACCATATAATAACATTGTTATATGACACTGTTATATGGAGGCTGTCATGGAAGAAAAATCATCTGCCACATTGGAAAATATTTTATCTGCCGCCATGGAAGAATTTTCTGACAAAGGGTTTCTCAGCGCATCCCTCCGCCAGATTGTAAAAAAGGCCGGCGTGACGACAGGAGCCTTTTACGGGTATTTTTCCAGTAAGGAGGCTTTGTTTGCCGCCATTGTAGAACCTCACGCCGCCGCCCTCATGGGAAAGTTTATGGAGGCTCAGACCTCCTTCGCCGAGCTTCCCGAAGAACAGCAGCCAGACCACATGGGGCTGGAGTCCTCGAATTGTATCCACTGGATGGTGGAATACATCTGCCAGCACCGGGAACCGGTGAAACTGCTGCTGTGCCGGTCCGAGGGCACCAGCTATGAATATTTCGTCCACAATATGGTGGAGGTGGAGGTAGAATACACAATAAAATATATGGAAGTCCTCCGCCGCCTCGGGCGGGACATCCCGGAACTGGACGAGCAGATGTGCCATATCATTGCCAGCGGTATGTTTAACGGGATATTTGAGATCATCGTACACGATATGCCAAGGGATAAAGCCCTGCGCTATGTAGATCAGCTGCGGGACTTTTACACAGCCGGATGGTTAAAATTGATGGGGCAATAGCCCCCATCTTTTTTGTGCGATAGTTAGTTGCATCTAACTTCGCGATAAATTTTCATCGATAGGAGGTACTCTTTTCATGCAGAAGAAGCAAAGCAGCCTGTCCCGCATCCTAAGCTATGCGGGCGGGCACAAACATCTCACCCTGCTGGGCTGTATTCTCTCCGCCCTGTCTGCGGTGCTGGGGCTGATTCCCTATGTATGCGTCTGGCTGGCGGCAAGGGATGTCCTGGAGGCTTGGCCCGCTCCAGGCGGCGTCTCCGGCCTGGCCCGCTGGGGCTGGACGGCGGTATGGACGGCCATCGGCAGCATCGCCCTATATTTTGCGGCGCTCATGTCCACGCACATCGCCGCCTTCCGTACCGCCCGGAACATCCGGCGTACTGCCATGGCCCACGTGCTGAAACTGCCTCTGGGGTTCTTCACAGGCAATCAGTCTGGGCGGCTTAGGAAACTGATCGATGACAACGCTGGGCTCACGGAAGATCTCCTGGCCCACAAGCTCCCTGACCTGGCGGGAACCATCGTAACGCCGGTTGCCGCCATTGTGATGCTGTTCCTCTTTGACTGGAAAATGGGGTTTCTATGCCTGCTCACCATGGTTCTTGCCCTTCTCTCCATGTGCCTGATGATGGGCGGAAAGAATGCGGGATTTTTCCATCGGTATCAAAAAGAAATTGAGCGGATGAGCGGTGAGGCAGTGGAATATGTCCGGGGCATCCCGGTTGTAAAAATGTTCCAGCAGACCGTCTACTCCTTCAAGGCCTTTTACGCCGCCATCAAGGATTACAGCGATCTGGCCAGCCAATATGCCATGAGCTGCCGCGTCGGGCAGACTTGCTTCCTGACGTTTATCAACGGCTCCTTCGCCCTGCTGATCCCGGCGGCCCTGCTGCTGTCCTCCGGCGGGGACATCCGCACAGCGCTTGTCAACTTTATCTTCTACGCCCTGTTCGCTCCCGCCTGCGGCCAGATGATCAACCGGATCATGTATATGAGCGAGGCTGTCATGCAAGCAGACGAAGCCGTGGGGCGTCTGGATGAAATTCTCAGCCAGAAACCGATGGAAGAACCAAAAGCGCCGAAACGCCCGGCAAATGCCGCCGTATCCTTTGACCATGTGACCTTTACTTATCCCGGCGCAAAGCGCCCGGCTCTGGACAATGTGTCATTTTCTGTCCGCCCCGGCCAGGTGACGGCGCTGGTGGGCCCGTCTGGAGGCGGCAAAACCACAGCTGCCAGCCTGATTCCCCGCTTCTGGGACGCAGACAGCGGTACCATCTCGATTGGCGGAGCCAATGTCCGGGAGATGGATACCGAAGACCTGATGGCACAAGTGGCCTTTGTCTTTCAGGATACCCGGCTATTTAAGGAGAGCCTTCTGGAAAATATCCGGGCCGCCAGGCCTGGAGCTTCCAGGGAAGAGGTCCTGTCTGCCGCCCACGCTGCCCAGTGCGGCGATATTCTGGAAAAACTGCCGCAGGGGCTGGATACCGTGATTGGGACGAAAGGCATCTATCTCTCCGGCGGGGAACAGCAGCGCATCGCCCTGGCGCGGGCCATCTTGAAAGACGCCCCCATCGTGATTTTGGATGAGGCAACTGCCTTCGCCGACCCAGAAAATGAACATCAGATCCAGAAAGCATTCGGCGCGCTGACCAGGAACAAAACCGTGCTGATGATCGCCCACCGGCTGTCCACCGTGCAGGATGCTGACAACATCCTCGTCCTGAGCGACGGGCGGGTAGCCGAACAGGGCAGCCACGAAAGCCTGCTTGCACTGCGCGGCGTCTATGCCGCCATGTGGGAGGATTACCAGCGCAGCGCCCAGTGGAAGGTTGGAAAGGAGGAAGCCGTATGACAAAAAAATTACAGCACTTATTTGCGCTCAGCGAAAAGGGGGCAAAGGATCTGGTAAAAGCAGTGCTCTGGTGCTTTGTGTGCAACTTAAGCCTGATGTTTCCGGTGGGAGCCGTCTTGTTTACAATACAGCATCTCTTGGATTCCATGGAAAACCAAGGCAGCCCTATGGATGGCTTTTGGATTTATGTAGGCTTTGGCATCGCTGTCCTGATCCTTCTGTTCATCCTCCACTGGTTCCAGTATGCTTCGCTGTATCTGGCCACCTATCAGGAGAGCGCCAACCGCCGGGTAAGCTTGGCGGAGACTCTGCGCCGGCTGCCGCTGAGTTTTTTCGGGAACCGGGATCTGAGCGACCTGACCTCCACCATGATCGCAGACTGCTCCAGCCTGGATCAGATGTTTTCCCACTATGTGCCCCAGCTGTTTGCGTCCGTCTTCTCCACGCTGGTGATCGGTGCCGCCATGTTCCTTTGCGACTGGCGGATGGCGCTGGCCATCCTGTGGGTGGTGCCGGTGGCAATCCTGCTGACAGCCGGGAGCAAGAAAATCCAGGATTCCTTCGGGACAAAAAATATTCTGAATAAGCGGGCGGTGGCCGACTGCATCCAGGAAGGGCTGGAAACCATCCGGGACATCAAAGCTTGCAGCCGCCAGGAAGCCTATTTGGGGAAGCTGGAAGAAAAACTGGCCGCCATGGAGAAGGGCTCCATCCACTCAGAGCTGGCCACCGGCGTATTCGTCTGCTCTGCTCAAGCCTTCCTGCGCCTTGGACTGGCCACCACCATTCTGACCGGCGGAGCGCTTCTGGCAGCTGGAGAACTCTCTTTCCTCTATTTTCTGGGATTTCTCTTTGCAGCCGCCAGGCTGTATGATCCCCTGGGACTGGTCTTGCAGAATATTGCCGCCACCTTCAACACCAAGCTGCAAATTGAGCGGATGCGCTCCATTCTGGAGCAGCCCGTGCAGGAGGGGACAGAAGCATTTGCGCCGCAGAATTATGACATCACCTTTGACCATGTGTCCTTTGCCTACCGGGAGGGGGACGGCGTGCTGGAGGATGTGAGTTTTACCGCCAGACAGGGCGAGGTGACTGCCCTCATCGGCCCCTCCGGAGGTGGGAAGTCCACCGCCTGCAAGCTGGCCGCCCGGTTCTGGGATGTGACCGGCGGGAAGGTATCCCTGGGCGGAACAGACGTGTCCACGGTGAATCCGGAGACACTCCTGCGCTCTTACTCCATGGTATTCCAGGACGTGGTGCTGTTCCGGGATACCGTGATGGAAAATATCCGCCTGGGACGCCGGGGAGCGACGGATGAAGAAGTCCTTGCAGCTGCCAAAGCCGCCCGGTGCGATGAATTTATCCAAAAGCTTCCGCAGGGCTATCAGACCGTGATCGGCGAGAACGGCTCCACCCTCTCCGGCGGGGAACGCCAGCGGATTTCCATCGCCCGTGCCCTGCTAAAAGACGCACCTGTAATCCTTCTGGATGAGGCAACTGCCAGCCTGGATGTGGAGAACGAAAGCGCCGTCCAAGACGCCCTCTCCCGCCTGCTCCAAGGCAAGACGGTGCTCGTCATCGCCCACAGGATGCGCACCGTAGCCGGAGCCGGCCATATCGTGGTATTGCAGGACGGCCATGTCGTCCAGCAGGGCACTCCGGAAGAACTGATGGAACAGGGCGGCCTTTACCGCCATATGGTGGAATTGCAAAGAGAAACGGCACAGTGGAAACTGTAGAGATCTAAATGCTGCCGCTTTCTTTCCGGAAGTTCCTGGATTTCCATGGCTTTGAAATGCAGGAAACAAGCAGCGCCCTGGGCAAAACCCACTTGCAGGCGTTTGATAAAAACGGCGGGCGCTATGACCTGCGGGAGGTGTTTGACGCCTATATGCGTTTTGGCGGGATGCCTGGAATCGCAGACATCGGGCTTCGGAACTATCTACTGGGTTTCCGCAACCGGGACAGCGGCCATGCCATCGAAAATGTGGTCTACTTTGAACTACTCCGCCGGGGATATGACGTGGCCATCGGTAAGATCGACAATCAGGAAGTGGACTTTATCGCCTCTACTGCCGATGACAAGCTCTATCTCCAGGTGACAGAATCCATGCAGAGCGAGGATGTCCGCAGGCGGGAGCTTGCCCCTCTGCGGAGGATCCGGGACAATTATGAAAAAATTGTCCTGTCCCTTGCGCCCGGGCTTGATGCCTCCTATGACGGCATCAAGTCCCTGGACCTGACCGGCTGGCTGCTGGACGGCTGACTAGCTGTGCGAGAACAACCATGATTATCGCACGCTGTGTTATGTCCGCCTTATATTTTAGTAAAATTTTAGTAAAATATATTGACTTTGAAAATTTGTGAAATATAATGAAGATGAAATTTAGGAGGTGAGGGTGTGGCAACAATCCGTGATGTCGCACAAGCCGCGCAGGTATCTGTTACAACAGTTTCCAGAGTGCTCAACAAAGATGCTACGATTTCTGTAAGCGCAGAAGTTCGCACAAGGATATTTCAGGCGGCGCACTCGCTTGGCTATGTGTCTCCGAGACAACGCCGGGCAGCGGAACACAAAACGCATCTGGTAATCGGGGTTGCAGATTGGCGGATTATCCGGCCTGACCGGCATAACATCCGGCTTTCGACTTTGTCATGTCTTGTACAAATGATGACAGATCAGTACGACGTCACATTTGTCCGCCTGCTATTTAATGAAGCGCAAAAAGTGGACGGTATCATTGCCTTTGGTGTTTTTGATGAAGCTGAGGTGAGCTTCCTCCGTTCCCTGTCATTTGCGATTGTTTTTGTAAATTCCAACCGGCATAACTATGAGTTCGACCAGGTAAAGATTGATTTCGACCAGGGCCAGCAAAAAGTGGTATCTTATCTGCTCGACCAGAAACAGTACACCGGATTGGGCTATATCGGCGGGATTTATGAAGACCCAAATGTACAAATCGGAACACACCGTTTGGCTGCGATTCAACGATTGCTTGAAATACGGGGACAGTACAATCCTCAAACGTTCCATATTGGCGAAATCAGCAAAGCAAGCGGTTACCAATTGGCCATGCAAGCTGTTAAAAGCCACAGCCTGGCCGAAGCAATTCTGCTTGGAAACGACGAGGTTGCCGAAGGCGCACTGGAGGCATTCCGAGAATTAAAAATTCGTGTCCCGAAGGATGTGGCGGTTATTATCTACCAAGACATCCCCACACTGGAAAGTAAATGGCTGACGGCTACCTGCCTGGAAATGTATCCAGACTATGTCTGGGAAAATGCCTTGGAACTATTGTTTGGACGTATCAAGCAGCGCAGGACACAGCCTATAACCGTCATGGCTCCGCCGCATTTAAGGATTGGAGATACCACATAATCTATGTTTGCAAGAGATGCTGTTCTCTTACAAAATATAAAGCAACACAAACAGGAAAGACACCACGATTAAAGGAGGAAAAGTCATGAAAAGAGCATTATCTCTTCTGCTGGCTGGAACGCTCTGCGTTAGCCTGCTGGCCGGATGTTCTGCTGGAACAGATACGGAGGATTCTTCTGCACCGTCTGAAACGGAAACATCCAATGACACGAGTGCATCTTCTGATTCGGAAGACGAGGCCACAACTGCGAATACGAAAATTGATACCCTGCGTATCGCCTTTGTCCCTTCCCGTGAGCCTGAAGAAATTATCACTGCTACGGAGCCTCTGAAGCAGCTGCTCACCGATGAGTTAGCCAACCTGGGCTATGATGTGGGCGAAGTGGACATCACCGTTGGCACCAGCTACGAAGCTGTAGGCGAAGCGCTGGCTGCTGGCACTGCCGATGTGGGCTTGATTCCTGGCGGTACTTATGTACTCTATGATGATGGATGCGACGTTTTGCTCACTGCCACCCGCGATGGCCTGTCAATTGATTCGGATAATGCCAAAGACTGGAATGACAACGCTCCCACCGAGCCTACTACCCAGCAGGTTACAAGCTACCGCGCTTTGATGATTGCCGGTCCCTCTGAAAAAGGCCAAGAACTGGCTGCGAAGGTAAATGCTGGCGAGGCACTCACCTGGGAAGACGTGAGCAGCGCGAACTGGAGTGTGGCCAATTCTTCTTCTCCTGCTGGATATATTTACCCGTCCCTGTGGCTTCAGGAGAATTTTGAAAAGAATATCACGGACCTGCCCCACGCTGTGCAGTCTGACTCTTATGGCAGCGCCTTTGCCCGTCTGGCCTCTGGCCAGGTAGACATTCTCTGTACATACGCAGACGCCCGCAGGGATTATGAGGACGAATGGACTGGCGAATACGCTATGGCCAACAGTATTTGGGATGACACCGCTGTGGTAGGCGTCACTCCCGCCATTTACAACGACACCATCAGCGTCAGCAAGACCTCTTCCATCATGGACGACGACTTTAAGCAGGCTTTAGGCCAGGCCTTCATCAATATCGGCAACACAGAAGAAGGCAAAGAGGTCATTGCGATTTACAGCCACAACGGCTATCAGTGGGCAGAATCTTCTGACTACGACTCAGAGCGAGCCGCCCAAGAAATGATCCAGTCCCTGAACAGCGCAAATTAAGCACATAAAAAAGAGAAACACTTAACACAAGGGAGGGAGGCCGCGGCTTTCCTCCTTTGTGTTGGAACGGAGAAAATGCAATGATTGAATTCAAAGAAGTCGGAAAACGTTATTCCAATGGATACGAGGCATTACAGCACATCAATCTCACGATTGGACAGGGAGAATTTGTCGCAATCATCGGGCTGTCAGGCGCTGGTAAATCAACCCTCATCCGCACGATCAACCGCATGCACGACATTACGCAAGGGAAGCTGACGGTGGATGGCACTGATGTGATGTCCCTCCATGGAAAAAGTTTACGGGAATTTCGCCGTCGAATCGGAATGATCTTCCAATCCTTCAACCTGATCACGCGTACCACCGTTATCAAAAACGTGCTTACTGCCTTTGTGCCGGAGCTCCCCTGGTGGCGGGCCACCCTCGGTATTTTCACGAAAGAAGAAAAAATGAAGGCATTGGAGGCTCTGGACCAAATGGGGATTTTGGACAAGGCATTTGTCCGGGCCGACCAGCTTTCCGGCGGCCAGCAGCAGCGTGTGGCACTCGCCCGGACACTTGCTCAAAATCCACAAATTATTTTGGCCGATGAGCCGGTGGCATCTCTCGATCCTGTGACCGCCAAGCAAGTCATGGATGACTTTCAGCGCATTAACCGAGATATGAATATTACCGTGCTCATCAATATCCACCATGTCGAACTGGCTTTACAGTACGCAACCCGCGTTATTGGCATCCGTGCCGGAGAGATTGTATACGATGGCCCTGCCGCTCAAGTAGACCAAGCCGTGCTGGATTCTATTTATCAAGGAAGTCAGGAGGAACCGGCATGAGCGTATATGACAAAGTTTTTCCTCCCAAAATATTTACCCTTTCTAACGGCAAACAAATCCGGAAGCCCCGCTCCCGCGCTCCGTTGGCAGCGGCCGTTTTGCTTGCCTTAACGGTACTATCTGTAAAGGTCACTGGTTTTGATATGGGGATTCTGGTAAGCCGCATCCGGGAATTTTTTGTTATCCTGGGGGAAATGATTCCTCCTGCATGGGATTATATGCCCCAGATCTGGCAGCCGTTGTTTGATACGATTAAGATGTCCTTATTAGGGTCTTTTATCGGCTCTGTTCTGGTTGTCCCATTTGCCATGCTTGCCTCTACCAACATCATCCACAACCGAATCGTGGTAGCGCTTATGCGTCTGCTGTTAAGCATTATCCGCACATTGCCTACGCTCGTTTCCGCACTCATAGCCACCTACGTTTTTGGCTTGGGTACCCTGGCTGGCACTACGGCCATTGCTATTTTCACGTTTGCTTACATCGGCAAAATTCTATATGAAGAAATCGAGACGGTAGACATGGGGCCATTTGAAGCGATGGAAGCCATGGGCGCCACCAAGGCGCGGGCTTTTATCAGCTCCATTGTCCCACAAGTTCTGCCTTCCTATCTTTCCAACTGTCTGTTTTGCTTTGAGGGCAACGTTCGCTATGCGTCTATTTTGGGCTATGTGGGCGCCGGTGGCCTTGGCCTGATCCTCAATGAAAAAATTGGATGGCGGGAATATGCGAGTGTTGGCATGATTTTGTTAGCTTTATTTGTCACTGTGTTTCTTATTGAGGCGATCAGCCGCGCCGCTCGGAAACGGCTTGTATGAGAGGAGGGTTACCATGAGTAAGCGCGTTGAAGTTGCCTATGAACAGCGGCCGCGCCGCTGGGTATTTGAACTGGCTGTCGCTTTGGTTGTGATTGCTTTGCTGCTCTGGAGCGGCTCTGCGGTAGAAACCGCTGGTACAACACAGAACGGAGCCTTGATTGCTTGGAACATTCTTGCCGGTATCTTCCATCCCGACACTGGACTTTTATTCAATCTAACCACCCAGGGGGTCCCCTATCTGCTGCTGGAAACGATATGTATCGCATTCTTGGGCACTGTAGTGGGAGCAATTATTTCTATTCCTTTGGCTTTCCTCTCTGCATCCAACCTGACGCCTAAGCCTGTGGCTTTTATCGGACGAATGCTAATCATGGCTGTCCGGACTGTTCCTGCCTTTGTATACGGGCTCATGTTTATCCGCGTTACCGGCCCAGGTGCGTTTGCAGGCCTTCTGACCATGTCTCTATGTTCGGTAGGTATGGTAAGCAAAATGTACATTGAGGCGATTGAAGATTTGGATGTGCGGGTGCTGGAATCCCTCGACGCAGCAGGCTGCACAACATGGCAGAAAATCAGGTATGGCATATTACCCCAGCTGATGCCAAACTTTGCATCCACTGCCATCTATCGTTTCGATATCAATCTGCGCGACGCTACCGTTCTTGGCTTGGTCGGTGCCGGCGGCATTGGCGCTCCGTTAATTTTCGCCATGAACTCTTATCGTTGGGAAGAAGCTGGTTCCATTTTAGCAGGGTTAATTGTTCTAGTTCTCATAGTAGAATGGATTTCCACCAAGATTCGAGTCAAGCTTGCCAGGGGGTAATTATGGAACAGACCGTTCAAATCTACTACACATCGGATACACATGGCCATATCTTTCCCGTGGATTATTCCACGGGACGTCCCGAACACTCTGGATTATTGAATCTGGCTGCCCAAATTGCAAAAGATGAAAACACTTTGGTGCTCGACGGCGGCGACTCTCTGCAAGGGACTCCGCTGACCCAGTATTATCTTGAGCACCGCTCTGAATGGCCATTGCATCCGGTAGCCGCAGCCTTTCATGCCGTAGGATTGGACTATTTCACACTGGGAAATCATGACTTTAATTTCGGCTACGATGTTCTTCGAGATTATCTAAATGCCATGGACGCCGTTTGCCTGTGTTCCAATATAGAAGACTTGGGCGGGGAACTATCCATCCGCCCATGGGCAATCCATACTTTGGCTAATGGACTGCGGATAGGAATTACCGGCGTAGTAACCGATTTTGTAGACATCTGGGAGCAGCCTCAAAATCTGACAAAAATTCGTATTACCGATTCATTTTCTGCGGCAGAAGCAGCCTACCAAGCCCTGAAACCACATTGCGACATCTGCGTATGCATTTATCACGGCGGCTTTGAAGAAGATTGGGAGAACGGCAAGGTACTTTCAGACAGCGGAGAAAATATTGCGTGCAAAATCGCCCGTGAACTGGACTTTGATTTGCTTCTCACCGGCCATCAGCACATGGCCGTAGAAGGCAGGAAACTGGCGGGCACTTATGCCGTCCAGCCTCCCGCCAACGCCGGACAATTTCTCCATATAACAGGGTGCTGTGATGGAAAGCGCTGTACATTTCAGTCGCACCTCATTCCTGTGGAAGAAAAGCATTTTCCTGAACCCTACCAGAGCCTGCTGCCTTTAGAGCGGGCAGTCCAACTTTGGCTGGATCAGCCCATTGGCGCCCTGGTTCAATCTCTTCCCCCGGAAGGGAAACTGGAAGCGGCCCTGTATGGAAGCCAGGTGGCGAACTTATTTAATCAGGTGCAGTTGCTGGAAACAGGGGCAGATTTCTCTTGCACCAGTCTGGGGAATGAACCTGTTGGGCTTATTTCCCCAGTGACTATGCGCGGGATAACGGCTGCCTATCTCTTTGCCAATACCCTGGTAGTACTGGAAGTGACGGAAGAAATCTTGCGGCAGGCGTTGGAACGCTGTGCCTCCTATTTTACCTTAGAAGATGGAAAGCCTCAAATTTCTAAAGAATTCCTGCTTCCGAAAGTAGAACATTACAACTATGATTTTTATGCAGGATTATGCTATACCTTTGATTTGCGGCGCCCAGCAGGCAGCCGGGTCATCCGTCTGTCTAAATTAGATGGAAGTAGTCTCGGCAACGGAAAATTCCGGCTTTGTACCAGCAACTACAGAGCCACCGGCACCGGAGGATACGAAATCCTGCGGGAGTGCCCTGTCCTTTGGCGAGGCTGTATAGAAATGCCGGATTTAACTGCCCGGTTTATCCGCTCCCACAGTCCAGTCCCTCCGTTAAAAAATTCCGGAATGCATGTAGTGTGGTGAAAGCTTCCTAGTAATCTTCATCGCGCGCCCGCCCTGCGGTTGACTGGCATTTTCTCCCCGTGCTATAATTTGCCCATAGCAAACAATGAGGAGAGCTTCTCTATGGATAAACGATATCAGACAATTTTCTGCAGGCTCATCGTCCTGCTGTGCATCCTTCTGGTGGGCTACAAGCTGCTCTGCGACAGCACCTACCTGTACGCCTGCCATCTGGCGGACTCCACGGAGCATCTGACCTATTTCCTTCTGGCATGCGCCTTTGTCCTGGGGACGGCGCTCACCCTGTTCTCCGGCTGGTGCCGGAAGCTCTCCGCCGGGAGGGCGCGGCTTGCCGCCGCCCTTCTCTTCGCGGGGATGATGCTCGTCCAGCTGATCCTCATCCTGACGGCCTTCCGCCAGTATCTGCCCTGGGCCGACACCTTGAGCGTCCTAAACGAGGCCATCTCCATGACCTCCCGGGACGTTCCCCAGATCACAAGCGCCGGGCGCTACTTCGAGATCTACGGGAACAACTACTTTTTCACCATTTTTCTGTACGGGTACTTCCGTTTCTTCCGCCTGCTGGGCCTCACTGCCTACTGGACGGAAGCGCTGTTCCTGAACATGGCCGCCATAGATCTGGGGGTGTTCTTCGCCTACGCCACCGCCCGCCGTCTGGCCGGTCCCTCACGGGCGCTGGGCGTCCTGGCCATGTGCGCCGTCAATCCGGTGGTGTATGTGTTCCTGCCCTTCGTCTACACAAATACCGTCAGCATCCCCTTCCTGATGGGGATCTTCTATCTGTGTACCCGCCTGCTCCAGGCAAAGCCTGGCCGCAGCCGCCTGCTCTTGGCTGCGGCTCTGGGTTTTCTCGCCGTCCTGGGCGTCCAGATCCGAGTGACCACCCTCATCCCCTGCATCGCCGTAGGGATGGCTGCCGCCCTGTACGGCCCGCGCAGGCTGTGCCGCCTGCTGCAGCCATCCCCGGCAGAGAACGGTGCACAGATTCCAGTCTCCGGCCCCCAGGCTTCCCCGGGCATCCGTTCCCTGCTCCTCCCCGCCGCCGTCCTCCTGCTGGCCGCGGCTCTGACCTTCGGCGGCTGCCAGGCGGCTGTCTCCCACTATGTGCCGGAGGAGCTGCGGGCGCGCAATTTCCCGGTCACCCATTGGCTGATGATGGGCCTCGGGGGAAACGGCGCCTACTCTTCCACAGACGAAGATTTCACCTGCCAGTTCCCCACCAAGGAGGAGAAGACGGCGGCAAACCTGGCCGAGATCCAGAAGCGGCTTGCAGATCACACCCCGGCGAGCCTCCTCGCCCTGGGCAAGGCTAAGTTCCGGGAGACGTGGACGGCCCAGCTGAACGGCCTCTACCTGGAGACAGGCCGCCTGCAGGGCTACAACGCCCTCCAGCCCTACCTGACCGGCGATAAAAACGATCTCCTGGTCAGTTATTACCAGACCTTCCAGGTGCTGCTGGATGTCCTGCTGCTCCTGGCCTTCGCCGTGCAGCTTCGCCGCCCTAAGGGGCACTTTGCCTCCTGGGTCTTTACCCTGACCCTCTTTGGCTTCTTCCTCTTCTATCTGATCTGGGAAGCCAACTGCCGGTATTCCATCTGCCTGACGCTGCTCCTGTGCCTCATTGCCGGGGACGGCCTGCAAGCTTTGCTGGCGCTGCCGCAGGCAGGTGTGTGGAAGCGGCTTGGAGTCCCCGCGCCCCGGCGGCTCCTGCGGGGGATTGCCGCCCTCCTGCTGCTGTGCGCCGTCCTGCTGCCCTGTATCCCGGCCATGTACCGGAACCTGCCTTTGTACACCCAGACTGCCCTCCCAAGGAAGGACTACACCGTGCTCATGGTGTCCCGCTCCTACCACGAGGCCTCTGTGGGGGATGTGGCGGAGGCGGGCCATGTGGTCACCCAGACTTTTACCGCCAGCCATCCCTTCAACGAGGCCGGCGTCTACGTGTCCTACAACGGGGAGGAGGCGTGGCAGGATTCCATGAAGGAGGAGATCCTCTGCCAGTTCCGCCTGCTGGACGCGGACGGGACAGAGCTGGCCTGCCAGTCCTTCGGGCCGGAGGGCAGCTCCTCCTACTATAAGCTGTTCGGCTTCAAGACGGTGACCCCCGAGGGGCCGTCCACCTACACCATCGAGATTTCCCGGGCGCCCGAATGCCCGGCGGATGCCAAAGACCGGTTGGAATTCCGGTATTTTGACTTCGACACCTACGACTATATCGCGGGCGGCGGCCTCTCTGTGAACGGCTCCCCGCTGTCCAACCGGGACATGCTGTTCATGGTCTACCTAAACTATGCCGCCCCCTACACAACCCCCAGCCGGTATGTGGCAGCCTGTGCGGCCGTGACGGCAGGGCTTGCCGTCCTCTGCCTCATCCTGGCCAGGGATTTCCTGCCCCGCAGGCGGCGCCCGGTTCCTATCATTTTTTAGAAGAGAGGGAGTTCCATGCAACTGTGTAAAAAGACGTTCTGCAGGCTCATCGCCCTGCTGTGCCTCATCCTTGTGGCCTACAAGCTATCCTGCGACAGCACCTACCTGTATTTCTGCTACCTGACTGGCTCCACCAGGCACCTGACCTACATTCTCCTGGCCGCCGCCTTCGTGGCAGGAAGCGCCCTCGTACTGTTCTCCGGCTGGTGCCGGAAGCTGTCCAGACGGCAGGCTATCCTGGCCGCAGCAGCCATCTTTGCCGCCATGATGCTTGTCCAGCTGGCGCTCATCCTCATCGCCTTCCGCCACTATCTTCCCTGGGCGGACTCCCTCAGTGTGATCAACGAAGCCATTTCTATGGCTTCGCAAAATACCCCCCCCCGGGTACCTAGCAGTGTCACCTCCGGCCGCTACTTTGCCATGTATGGGAACAATTATTTCTTCACCATCCTCCTGTACTGGTATTTCCGTTTCTTCCGCCTGCTGGGGCTTACCTCCTATTGGATGGAGGCGCTGTTCCTGAACATGGCCGCCATCGACCTGGGGGTATTCTTCACCTTCGCCAGCGTCCGCCGCCTGGCAGGCCCTGGCCGCGCCCTGGGGATGCTGGCCCTGTGCGCCGTCAACCCGCTGGTCTATGTGTTCCTGCCCTTCGTCTATACGAACACCTTCAGCATCCCCTTCACCATGGGGATCTTCTACCTGTGCATCTGCCTGTACCAGTCGAAGCCCGGCCGGGCGAGGCTGCTCTTAGCTGCCGCCCTGGGCCTGCTCATCGCCTTCGGCATCCAGATCCGGGTGACCACCCTCATCCCCTGCATCGCCGTGGGGATGGCTGCCTGCGTGTACGGCCTGGGCAGGCTGGGGAAGAAGCTGCAGCCATCTCCGGCAGAGGCCGGCGCCCAAATCCCCGGCTCCCGCTCCCTGGCTAGCCGCTCCCAGGCTTTTCTGGCTAGACGCTCCCTGCCCCTTTCCTGCGCCGTCTTCCTGCTGGCCCTGGTCTTAGCCTTCGGCTTCTGCCAGGCGTCTATCCGCCGCTATGTGCCGGAGGAGCTGCGGGCACAGAATTTCCCCGTCACCCACTGGCTGATGATGGGGCTGTGGGGATACGGCGGCTACTCTGCGGAGGACGAGGAGTTCACCTATCAGTTTCCCACGAAGGAGGAGAAAATCGCCGCAAACCTGGAGGAGATCGGCAACCGGCTGGAGGTTCACTCCCCTGAGAGCCTCTTTGCCCTCGGGAAGACAAAGTTCAAGGAGACGTGGACAGCCCAGTTAAACGGCCTCTACCTGGAGACCGGCCGCACGCAGGGTTACTCTGTCCTGCAGAAGTACCTGTTCGGCTTCAAGAACGACCTGCTGATCTACTATTATCAGACCTTCCAGGTGCTGCTGGACGTGCTGATGCTCATCGGCCTGGCCTGGCAGCTCAAGGCGCCCCGGAAGCAGTTCTCCCGCTGGCCCTTCACCCTGACCCTCTTTGGCTTCTTCCTCTTCTACTTGATCTGGGAGGCCAACTGCCGGTATTCCGTCTGCCTCACCCTCCTCCTGTGCCTGGTGGCCTACGGCGGCGTGGAGGCGCTGCTGGCCCTTCCGGAAAACCGCCTGCTCACCAGGCTTTGGCAGCCCGGCGGAAGCACCTTCCTCCAGAAGGCACCGCGCCTGCGCCCCTTCGAAAGCCCGAGGCGGTTCCTCCGCAGCCTGGCCGCCCTGCTTTTGCTGTGCGCGGTGATCCTGCCCTGCGCCTATGCCATGTACCGAAACCTGCCCCAGTACACCCAGCCCTTCATCCCCAAGGTGGACTACAGCGTGAACATGGTGTCCCGCTCCTACCACCAGGCCTCCGTGGACGGCGTGGCAGGCGAAGGCCAGGTGGCTGCCCAGACCTTCACCACCGCCCATCCCTTCAACGAGATCGGCGTGTATGTGTCCTACAGCGGCGAGGAGGAGTGGCAGGATTCCATGAAGGAGGAGATCCTCTACCAGTTCCGCCTGCTGGACAGCAAAGGGGCGGAGCTCGCCCGCCAGGAATTTGGCCCGGAGAGCGGCTCCGCCTACTATAAGCTATTTGGTTTTGACCTGGTGACACCGGACGGCCTGTCCACCTACACCATCGAGATTTCCCGGGCGCCCGGCTGCCCTGCAGGGGCGGAAGACCTTCTATCCTTCCAATATTTTGACTTCGACGCCTACGACTATATCGAAGGCGGGGAGCTGTCCGTGGACGGCGTCCCTCTTCCCAACCGGGACATGGTCTTCATGGTAAACTACAGCTACACCGGCCCCTACACCACGCCAGCCCGCTATGCCGCCGTGTGCGCGGTGCTGCTGGCTGGGCTTGCCGCCCTGCTTCTCGTCCTCCTGCTGGACGGGAAGAGGGGGCATGGCCTGCAAGAACCTGCGGCCAATCAGAACCCGAAATAATAGTCTTCGGCGCAGTCGTCGCACATCACATAGTTCTCATCCAGCAGGTCCACCGTGCCGCTGCCGAAAAATTTCTTCCCGCAGCTGTCACACTCGGTCCTGCCCGCGAACACTGCGATGGCGGCGATGACTGCGATCCCTCCGATGATGCCTGCCTTCTTCTTGGAAACCTTCTTGACTGTTGTGTTGTTCTCGTTATACATATGTTTTTCCTCCTGTTTTCTCTCCACTTGTGTGGTGTTCTTTATGGTTCTCATTATACAGGAGGGTTTTCGCACTTTTGTTTTCACACTTTTCACACTGGCCGCCCGCTTCCCGGACTAGCCATCTGCCGGGCGCCGGTCTGGCCAGCCGGCTGGTTGACTGCCTGGAACCAGCTGGTTGGCTGCCTGGAGCCAGCTGCCGGGCGCTGGCCGCCCCGGTCAGCCTCCCAGGCACTCTCCCACAGCCGCCATCTGCTCCGGCGCTGGCTCCCAGTCGAAGGAGATCTCCACAAGGCGGCTGCCGTAGCAGAGCAGGTACTTGTCCAGGTAGCCGCCGCTCCAGTAGAGCTGGTAGGCTTCTTCGGCTCCCCAGGGCTTGGGGTCTGACGGCTCATAGTGATCGGCAAGAACCACCTCCCCGTCCACCACCTCGTCCTTCCGCTCGTTCAGAAGCCCCCTCTTGCAGAGGCCGTAGAGGATGGGGAGCTTCACCTCCGTGAGGGTATATTGGAAGGAGGGAAGCTCCTGGTAATTGTCCATGTCCGTCCCGGGAAATTCCTGCATCTTGGCCTGGGCAACAAACGGGGATGCCTCCTCCCGCCATGTCAGCACATAGCCCTCCATGCTTTCCCCCAGCAGCTCCTCCATGGTCAGGGGCACCGTCCCGCCGCCAGGCGCCTGCCCCTCCCCTCTCCCTGCATAGATGTCCATACCCGTCTCCAAAAGCCCGTGGTTCATCGACCACACAACGCCGCTGGTGATGGCGTACAGCAGGACAAAGGCCAGGAGGAAGCTGGCGGCAAAGGTCGCCGTGCGGTTGACCCGGGCGGAGGCTCCCTCCCGCTTCAAGAAGCGCTTCACCCCGTTCACCAGCAGGATCAGGACGGCCATGTAGAGGACGCCAAGTACTGCCGATACCTGCCCTAAGGCCGTCCCAGCCAGCACCTTCCCCAGCAGCCAGCAGGCAAAGCTTACAAGCACCAGCACCAGGATTCCCAGCTGCAGGCGCTTGTGGCTGGAAGTGGGCAGGAATTCCCCTCTCTGGGCCGCCCGCTTCGCCCGCCTGTGCCAGGAGAGATAGCCTCCCACCTCCACAGCGCACAGCAGGAGGAGCAGCAGCCACACCCACCCGCTGAACAGGCTGCCCCCGTCTGCCAGCAAGCCCGCCGCATCCCCGGTCAGAAGCTCCCCCACAAACAGCCCGCCCATCACGGCTGCCAACGCCAGGAGAACCCCGTAGACGGGCAGGTAGCTCCGCTTCGCCGCCCGGTGCAGGGTATCCACCTCCAGCTGGGGATCCGTCTCGATGGGGAGCGGATCCTCCCCTTCATTGCAGAAAATTTGCATCTGCGCGGAGGAAGCCGCCAGGCGCCAGCCGGAACGCCCGCAGAACTCGTGGAACTCCTGCTGCTCCTCCGGGAAATCCGGGTCGAAGGCGGATGCCTTCGGGTAGTAGGTGACCGCGAAATGCACCTTCCGCGGCTGGATTCTCCGGTAAACCCAGAAATAATTCCCGATCTCCTCCAGCATCCATCCCTTCTGCGCCATCTGCTCCAGATGCGCCGCAATCCCCGTGTGGTCGTAGAAGGAGAAGGCTTCCATCCGCCTCTTCCTTTTTTCCCCCTCGTGCTGTCCTCTCATTCCCTCTCCTCCTCTCCAAATATCCTGCGGTAATCGGCCGCCTGGGCGCAGAGCCTCTCATACTCCTGCCTCAGCATCTCCCGCCCCCTGTCTGTCAGAATATAGCTGCGCCTCCTGCCCTCCACCCGCGTCTCCCGGATCATCCCGGCCTCCAGGAACTGCTCCAGCAGCGTGTAGAGGGTGCCTGAGCCCACATGGACCCGCTGTCCAGTCATCTCCGGCACCTTGTCCAGGATATCCATCCCGCAGCACTCCTCGGTCAGGCAGAGGAGGGTGTAAAACATCTGTTCCGTCAGCGTGTGGAATTTCACCCGCGGCATGCCTCCGCCTCCTTCCTGCTCTCCTTCTGGCTTCTCTCCGTTTCTTTTTCTTCTCCCTGTCAATCTCGAATATCGAGTATTCTAGTTTCATCATAAACTCGATATTCGAGATTGTCAAGCAGGCGCTTGCAAAATCTCCTCAACTTCTATATACTATACGGAAAGGAGGCACCGCTATGGGATTATTGAGAGATATCTTTGAAGAGAAAGTAAAAATATGGGAAGGGCCTGACGAGGAAGCCTACGACCGGTACTGCAAGGAGCTGCGCTCCGCCGGTATCAAGATCCAGGCCTTCATCGTCAACCAGAAGCGCCCCAAGTGCACCGGCAACTGCGCCAGCTGCATGGAGCACCTGGAGACGTATAAGACCGCCGAGGGGGAGAAGATCAAGCTGGGAGCCGGCTGCTCCGACGACCTGCTCACCGCTGGCAAGCCCTACGACCTCTACACGATTTTTGTGAAGAAATCAGAGGAACAGAAATGCCTGGATATGCTCGGCCTTCCGCCGTGGCCCAAGGAGGATGCAGACGATGCCCAAGCAGACGAGCGTGGAAACTAGAGACAGGAACGGCGGGCATCCCGCGGGGGACAGGCACACCGGCCGTGAAGCCCGCAGCAGGACTTCCCAGCAGAGCCCCTTCTTCGCCATGATGTCCCGGATGAAGTACATTGAGCGCTGGATGCTCATGCGAAGCTCCAGCTCTGAAAATATCAGCGAGCACTCGCTCCAGGTGGGGATGCTGGCCCACGCCCTGGCCGTCCTGCACAACGTGCGCTTCGGCGGGAGCCTGGACGTGTCCAAGGCGGCCCTCATCGGCATGTACCACGACGCTTCCGAGATCATCACCGGCGATATGCCCACCCCTGTGAAATACTACAACCGGGAGATCCTGGAGGCCTTCCACGGCATTGAGGACAGGGCCAACCGCCGTCTCCTTGCTATGCTGCCGGAGGATATGCGCCCTTACTACGAGGAGCTGTTCTTCCCCTGCAGCCAGGACGCCTACCTGTGGAAGCTGGTGAAGGCGGCGGACAAGCTCTCCGCCTACATCAAATGCATCGAGGAGGCCGGCGCCGGCAATGGGGAATTCTTAAGTGCCCAGCAGTCCGTACGCGCTCTCCTGGCAGAGATGGAGCTGCCGGAGGTGGATGTCTTCCTGGAAGAGTTCCTGCCGTCCTTCGGTAAGACGCTGGATGAGCTGAACCGTCCGACCGGGGAGGACAAGTGAACAGCCCTTTTTGACGGGGCTGCTCTTTTTTTCTTTGCAAACCCGGAAAACGGCTGCCGGCCTATATAGGCTGCATAGGCTGCCAGGGCGGCAGCCTCCCCCTCCCCCTTTCGTGACCAGGTCACAGAAAGCAGAGGCTTTCTCCTATATAATCGGCACTGTGAAACAATGCAGGGCCTTACCCCTATGGTGCTGTTCCATAGTGCTGTTTAGAGTCGGTGTACAAGGACCGTATTGTCCCTTGGTACACCAACGATAAGCCCGGCTCCTGCACATTTTGATTGCCTGTGAAGAAGATTTCTGGAAAATTTTGATAGGAAAGGTGGTTCATTCAAATGAAAGTAGTGATTGTGGGCGGTGTGGCCGGAGGCGCCACCGCAGCGGCGAGAATCCGCCGGCTTGACGAGGATGCACAGATTGTGGTGTTTGAGCGCTCGGGCTACGTGTCCTATGCCAACTGCGGCCTGCCCTATTATATCGGCGGCGTGATCACCGACCCGGAGGAACTGACGCTGCAGACGCCGGAGAGCTTCCGGGAACGCTTTGCCATCGACATGCGGGTGCGCCATGAGGTGACCCGGATCCTTCCCGGCCAGAAGAAGGTCACCGTGAAAAACCTGGAGACTGGGGAAGAGTTTGAGGAGAGCTACGACAAGCTCCTCCTCTCCCCCGGCGCAAGGCCAACCCAGCCCGCCCTTCCCGGGACGGACATTCCCCGGCTCTTCACCCTGCGCACCGTGGAGGACACCCTCCGCATCCGGGAGATGATCCAGCGGGAGCATCCCCGCTCGGCTGTGCTGGCAGGCGGCGGCTTCATCGGCCTGGAGCTGGCGGAAAACCTGCGGGGGCTTGGTATGGAGGTCACCATCGTCCAGCGCCCCTCCCACCTGATGAGCCCCCTTGACCCGGACATGGCCTCCTTCGTCCACATCCGCGCCCGGCAGGCAGGCCTTCGCCTCATGCTGGGGCACACGGTGGAGGGCTTCCAGGAAAAGGACGGCGGGGTGGATGTGCTCCTGAAGGGGGAGCCGCCTCTCCACGCAGACATGGTAGTGCTGGCCATCGGCGTCACGCCGGATACCCATCTGGCCAAGGAGGCCGGCCTCCAGCTCGGCATCCGGGACAGCATCCTGGTTGACGACCGCATGGAGACATCCGTGCCGGATATCTATGCGGTGGGGGACGCCGTGCAGGTGCGCCATTTTGTCACCTGGAAGGGCGCTCTCATCGCCCTGGCCGGCCCCGCCAACAAGCAGGGGCGAATCGCCGCTGACAACATCTGCGGCGGGAACAGCCGCTACAAAGGCTCCCAGGGCTCTTCCGTGCTGAAATTTTTTGACATGACCATCGCCTGCACCGGCCTGAATGAGACGGCCGCCAAGGCGGCAGGCATCGACGCGGACAAGGTCTTCCTCTCCCCCTTAAACCATGCCGGCTACTATCCCGGCGGGCAGACGATGACCATGAAGATCGTATTTGAGAGAGGGAGCTTCCGCCTGCTGGGCGCCCAGATCATCGGCGCAGACGGAGCGGACAAGCGGATCGACGTGCTGGCCGCCGCCATGCGGGCAGGCATGACGGCCATCAGCCTCAAGGAGCTGGATCTCGCCTACGCCCCTCCCTACTCCTCCGCCAAGGATCCCGTCAATATGGCCGGTTTCCTCGTGGAAAACCTGTCGGAGGGACGGCTTCTCCAGTTCCACTGGGACGAGGTGGACAGCCTCCCCCGGGACGGCAGCGTCACCCTGCTGGACACGCGGACGCCCCAGGAGTACGCGGACGGGCATGCGGACGGCTTTGTCAATATCCCCCTGGACGAGCTGCGGGGACGGCTGGAGGAAATCCCCGCCGGTCGGCCTGTCTACTGCCTGTGCCAGAGCGGGCTTCGCAGCTACCTGGCCTGCCGGATCTTAAGCCAGCGGGGCTACACGTGCTACAACCTGTCCGGCGGCTACCGCCTGTACGAAGCGGCCGTCCTCGACAAGGCTGCCTGCAGGGCCGCCCTCCCCTGCGGGATGGAGAAGACAGAGAGGAGCCGGCCTTAACCGGCCAGCTCCTCCAGCTTTTCCATATCTGTCAGCTCCACCATTCCCCGGGACAGCTTCACCATCCCCTCTCCCTGGAAATAGCGCAGCATCCTGGTAACCACCTCCCGGGGAGAACCCAGGTGGTTGCCGATAATCTCATGGGTAATCTTCAGCTGCCTGCTCCCCTCCAGCGCCGCCTCCTCCGTCAGGAAGGCGGCCAGGCGCCTGTCAAAGCTCTTCCACATAATCTGCTCGATCAACCACATCACATCGGAGAACCGACTGGCCATGACCTCGTTGGTGTAGTTGGCCGCCGCAGCCGACTCCTCCATCACCCGCCGGTAGACCTCCGCCGGGATCACCCACATGCGGGAATCCTTCTCCGCCTGGATCACAACGTCAAACTGGATGCTGTTCATCATGCAGGGGGCGGAGAAGAGGCACATATCCCGCTCAAAGAGGCGGTACAGGGTAATCTCCCGCCCCTCGTCTGACAGGATATAGGCTCTCAAAAGCCCTTCCCGGATCACCAGCAGGCCCGTACAGTCCAGGGAGCCATTGTGGATCACCGTCCCCCTGGGAACCTCCCTCTCCACCAGGCTCCCCGCAATCTTCTCCTGCTGCGCCTTGGTCAGCTTCTTCCACAGTGGAAAATATTCCGCAAATTGGGTCTTCTCCATTCCCATCTCTTCATCCTCCTGAGCGTCCCTCAGCCTGCCGCCTGAATCCTGTTCCGGCTTCGCGCCGGCTCCGGCCTCTCAGGCCCGGCCGCAGGAATGTCCTTCTCCATGGTGCTCCCCGTGGCAGCTCCCGCCGTGCCCTTCTCCGTGGTGTCCCCCGTGGCAGCTCCCCTCATGTCCTTCCCCGTGGCAGTTCCCGCCGTGATGCTCTCCGTGATGGCTGCACTGGGCATCCGCCACATACTGGAGCGTGCCTCCTGCGAACGCCTGGGCCGCTGCATCCGCGCTTCCCGTAACCCCGGCGTACAGGGCAATGCCCGCCTCTGCCAGGGCATTCTGCGCCCCGCCTCCGATGCCGCCGCAGATCAGGGCATCCGCCTGATGCTCCCTCAGGAACCCGGCCAGCGCCCCATGGCCGCTCCCCGCGGTATCCACCACCTCAGAGGAGACGACCGCACCGTCTTGAATCTCGTACAGCTTAAACTGCTGGGTATGGCCAAAATGCTGGAAAACCTCTCCATTTTCATAGGTAACTGCAAGTTTCATGACAGAATCCTCCTTTAAATGCTGTGAAGTGCGCAGGATGGAAGCCGGATCCGAGGCGGACGGCCTCATCCTCCCGGAGTGGAAGCGGCAGGAAAAATCCCGCCCGTCGCACAGGATATAGTCGCCGCCGCCGATGGCCAGGGGCCGCCCCTCCACCAGCATCTGCGCCAGCTTGCGCCGCGCGCTGGTGTAAATCTGCTGGACGGTGGTGCGGGCGACCTGCATCAGCTCCCCGCACTCCTCCTGGGACATCCCTTCCCTGTCGATGAGGCGGATGGCCTCGTACTCGTCAAGGCTCAGGCAGACAGCCGGTGCATCTCCCCCATCCCTGCCCTCCCCGCCAGCCGGCACAAAGGCAAGCGTGCGGGGCACCTGGCAAATCTTCCGGCATTTTCTCGGTCTGGCCATCGATGCACCCCTCCTCCTTCTCATCCTGCAAAATCCTAACATCTATTATAGCCCGTTTTTGACATATGTCAATAACAAACCATCCTATCTTCTCCCTTGTATAAGCTGATATATATTTTCCCTTGTCCTATGGCCTCCTGCCCGGGATACGGCTCATGCAGGGCACGGACACCTGGCACTTCCCGCAGCCATAGCGCGGGGCATACCGCTCCTTCATGACGGCGCAGTACGCGCTGCAGGCCACATGGTCCTTGCCCTTCTCCAGGGAGATGGCCCCCACCGGACAGTTGCGCGCGCAGGCCCCGCACTGGATGCAGTACTCATAGATCCCCGTGTAAGGGCGCTCCGTCCGGGGCAGCTCCGCCGTGGTCACCACGCTGCCAAACCGTCCGCAGATGCCCTTCTCTGTGATCAGCCCCTTGGAGAGGCCGAAGGTTCCCAGGCCGCACACAAAGGCCACATGCCGCTCCGACCAGCTGCTGGTAAAGCGGGATGTCTCCTCCGTCCAGAAGCCCGGCTCCAAGATGGGGATCACAGCCTCTTCCCCCTCCGCCTCCAGGAGGGAGACCATTTTCCTGCACACATCCAGGAGAAAGGCCTGCCCCTCGATCCTTCCATGCAGCCAGCCATTGGACGGATCCCTCCTCTGCTGTTCCTCATCCCTGCCCTCGCTCTTCCCCCGGGGGGCGTTGCTGCCCTTCACCGCCTCCGTAAACGGCAGGAAAAAGGAGACGACGCTCCTCGCCCCGGGAAGCCAGTCCTGGGGCAGGCGCATGTGCGGCCCCACCGCCTGGGGCTCCTGCAGCTTCTGGAACAGGGGATCCTGCGCATCCCCCACGGCGAAGAGCGGCTGGTCAAAGATCCGCATACCCGCCACATCCTGCGCCAGGGCTGTCCCGGCTGCCACATAGTTTCCCCTATCCTTGTCCACATACTCCCTGATTTTTGCAAAATCCAGCATTTCTTCTTCCCCCTTATCTCTCCGGTGTATATCCTCCGCTATCCCAGCAGGAGGCGTCCCAGCTCCCGCACCGCCTCCCCGATCTCCGCCTCCTCCATATGGGCGTAGCCCAGCAGCAGGGCCGCCTCCGGCGTCTTCCCTTGGGCTTCCTCCGGCGTCCCCCCCTGGGTCTCCTCCGGCGTCTTCCCCTGGGCTTCCTCCGGCGTCTTCCCCTGGGTCTCCTCCGGCGGCGCAATGCGGTACTCAGACAGGGCGTACAGGCGGATGCCTCCCGCCTGTGCCCGCCGCCTGAGCTCTCCCTCCTCCTGCCCCAGGGAAAAGGCGGCCAGCAGATGGATGCCCGCCTCCTCCCCGGATATGCGGCAGCCCTCCCCGAAGCTCGCCCGCAGGCAGGAGATCAGGACATCCCTCTTCCGCTTGTAGGCGGCCCGCATCCGGCTCAGATGCCGCTCATAGTAGCCATCCCGGAAAAATTCGTCCAGCACCATCTGGTCGATCCGGGACACGGTGGATGCCAGGAAGGATGCCTTTTGCCGGTACACCTCCAGCAGCGGTTCCGGCAGCACCAGGTAGCTGATGCGGATGGCCGGAGCCACCGATTTGGACAGCGTCCCCATGTAGATCACCCGGCCCTGCCGGTCATAGCCCTGCAGGGCTGGGACTGGCCTGCCGCCGTAGCGGAATTCGCTGTCATAGTCGTCCTCGATAATATAGCGCCCCTCCTGCCCGTTGGCCCAGTCCAGCAGGGCAAGCCTGCGCTTCACTGGCATGACCGTCCCCACCGGGAACTGGTGGGAGGGCATCACATAGGCCAGGTTCGCCCCGCTCTTGTCCAGTGCCTCCACACACATACCTCCCTCGTCCATCGGGATTGCCTCCACCGGCACTCCCAGGGCGCAGAAAGTCCGGTAGGCCTGCCGGTACGTGTAGGTCTCCATGGCAATCCGCGTCCCGATCCCCATGACCCTGGTCAGCAGCATCAGCAAGTAATCATTTCCGGCTCCCAGCACAATCCGCTCCGGTGAGCAGCTAATCCCCCTGGCACGGGACAGGTACTCGCTGAGCGTCTCCCTGAGGCTCCAATCCCCCTGGGCATCCCCCAGCTTCAGGAGCCTGGCCTTGTCCTGGTTCAGCGTGCCCCGCATCAGCCTCCGCCAAGTGGACATGGGGAACCTGGCCAGGTCGATGCCGTTGGGCGTGAAGTCGTACCGGTATTTCCCGGGGGCGCCCTCCTGCCCCCCAGGCAGGCATCCGCCGTCTGCCGCCTGCCCAGGCTTCCGCCCGCCGCCTGCGGCCTTACTCCCCCCGGATGGCGCCGGACGCTCCTCCCTCTGGCACAGGCCCAAGCCGCACACAAAATACCCCCGGCACGGCCGGGCCTCCACATACCCCTCCGCCGCCAGCTGGCCGTAAGCCATATCCACCGTGCTGCGGCTCACCTGCAGATAGGCGGAAAGAGCCCTGGAAGAAGGCAGCTTCTCCCCGGGCTCAATCTGTGCACACTCAATCTGTCTGCGGATATGCGTGTAAATCTGTTCGTAGAGGGGGCTCTCCCCTCCGGTATCCAGATGGATCATCAGCTCGTTCATGTTTCCTCCGGCTTCGGCAGCTTGTAGGAGCTCTTCAGCGACACAATGCGGTTGAACACCAGGGCGTCCGGCCTGGAATCCTTGGCGTCCACGCAGAAATACCCCTGACGCACAAACTGGAAGCTGTCGTAGGGCTTGGCGTCGCGGATGCACGGCTCCACCATGCAGTTCTTCAGCACCGTCAGCGAATGAGGGTTCAGGTTCAGGCTGCCGTCCTCGTTGTATACCCCCTTCTCCTCGTCGATGATATTCTCGTAGAGCCGCACCTCGGCCTGCACCGCATAGGGCCCGGGCACCCAGTGGATCGGCCCCTTCACCTTGCGGCCGGTAAAGCCGGAGCCGCTCTTCGTCTCCGGGTCGTAGGTGGCGTGCACCTCGGTGATGCGGCCCGCCTTGTCCTTCACAAAGCCGGTGCACTTGACGAAATAGGCCTGCATCAGGCGCACCTCATTGCCTGGGAACAGGCGGAAGTATTTCTTCGGCGGCTCCTCCATGAAATCCTCCCGGTCGATATAGAGCTCCCTGCAGAAGGGCACCTTGTGGGTGCCAAGCTCCTCGTTCTCCAGGTTGTTGGCCACCTCCAGGTATTCCACCTGCCCTTCCGGGTAGTTGTCGATAATCAGCTTCACCGGATCCAGCGCCGCCATGATCCTGGGCCTCTTCAGCTTCAGATCCTCGCGGATACAATATTCCAGCATGGCGTAATCCGCAGAGCTCTGGCTCTTGGACACGCCGCACAGCTCCACAAACCGCCTGATGGACTCCGGCGTAAAGCCTCTCCTGCGCAGGGCCGCGATGGACACCAGCCGCGGGTCGTCCCAGCCGTCCACAATGCCCTCTTCCACCAGCTTCTTGATGTAGCGCTTGCCTGTGACCACATTGGTCAGGTACAGCTTGGCAAACTCGATCTGCTTGGGCGGATGGGGGAACTCGCACTCCCTCACCACCCAGTCGTAGAGAGGCCTGTGGTCCTCAAACTCCAGCGTACAGATGGAGTGGGTGATCCCCTCAATGGCATCCTCGATGGGATGGGCAAAGTCATACATGGGATAGATGCACCACTTGTCCCCCGTGTTGTGGTGGGTCATGTGGGCCACCCGGTAGAGGATGGGATCCCGCATGTTGATGTTGGGGGAGGCCATGTCAATCTTCGCCCGCAGCACCTCCTCCCCCTCCTTATACACGCCGTTCTTCATATTCTCAAAGAGCTCCAGGTTCTCCTCCACGCTCCGGTTCCGGTAGGGGCTGTCCTTGCCCGGCTCCGTCAGCGTTCCCCGGTACTCCCTGATCTCCTCCGGGCTCAGGTCACAGACATAAGCCTTCCCCTTCCGGATGAGCAGCAGCGCGCACTCGTACATCTGCTGGAAATAATCCGAGGCGAAGAACAGCCTGTCCTCCCAGTCCGCTCCCAGCCACTGGATGTCCTCCTTGATGGACTCCACAAACTCCGTCTTCTCCTTCGTGGGGTTCGTATCGTCAAAGCGCATGTTGAATTTGCCGTGGTATTCCTGCGCCAGCCCGTAATTCAGCAGTATGGACTTCGCATGCCCAATGTGCAGATACCCGTTCGGCTCCGGCGGGAACCGGGTATGTACGGCGTCGCAGGTTCCCTCCGCCAAATCCTTCTCTATGATCTGTTCGATAAAATTTTTGGACATTCCTTCCTTTTCCATCTTGCTCCTCCTCAGCTCTTATTTCTTGCGCGCCTTCCAGCCCCGGACCTTATTTCTCACCAGGTCGAACGCCGCTCCCACGGCGGCGCCCACGATACCGCCGGTCAAAAGTCCCAGGGCCGCATATCCCAGCGGCTGCCCCACGAAAAAGCCCACGGCGCCTCCGAACAGCAGTCCTGCCACCACCGGCATATTCTTCATACGCTCCTTCTCAGCCGCAGCGGCGGCCGCCTCAGCCTCGTAATCGTGCCGGATCCGCTTGGCCCTCGGCTGGCTTCTCTGGATCATCTTCACATAGTTGCTGCGTCCCCTGGAGCTTCTCGCTGATTTCTTATTGTTGCCCATTTCCTAACTTCCTTTCTCCTATCGCTTGCGCCGTCCGTCTCCTCAGGCGCTCTCTACTTTGCAGGCTTCTCCTGCGGCTGTACCGTCATCTCCAGCTTCTCGTAGATGTCCGGCATCTCCTTCTTTATATGGAAGGGCTTCATGTCCTTCCCCACAAGTCCGTGCAGCGTCTTCCCCGTGCACAGCGGCCTGTCCTCGCCCTCCCGGTAAACCTCATAGTAAAATTCCATCTTCACCGGGGTCAGCTTCACCACCCGCGCGGTCACGGTCAGCTGATCCTCATAGTAAGCAGGAGCGAGAAACCTGCACTCCAGCTCCAGGAGCGGGGCCAGAAGCCCTCTCTCCTCCATCTGCCCGTACCCAATGCCTGTCTGCCTGATAAAATCGGTCCGCGCGGCCTCAAACCACACCGCATAATTGGAGTGATGGGCTATCCCCATCCGGTCTGTCTCCGCGTAGCGGACCGTGATCTTCGTCTCTGATACCATAAACCTTTCGCCTTCCTGTCTTTCTGCCTCCCGCCGGAGCCTCTGCCCCCACTCAGCCGGATATCCTGCTTTCCATCGGAAAACCTGCCTCAGACAATCTCCTGCATCACCCGGTAGAGCTCCATATCCAGCCCCTTGTGCATCTTCAGGGCCTCCTGGATGTCAAAGTCCGTGATCTTCCCATCCTTCATGGCCACCACACGGTTGCCCTTGCCGTTCGCCAGCAGATGCACCGCGTAATTACCCATCTCGCTGGCCATTACCCGGTCCCGGAGGGTAGGGCTTCCGCCTCTCTGCACATGCCCAAGGATCGCCGCCCTCGTGTCAATGCCCGTCAGGCTCTCGATGTCCCTGGCAATCTTGTCTGTCTCCCCCACGCCCTCGGACACCACGATGATAAAATGGTGCTTGCCCCGGCTCCTGGCGTAGAAGATGGCCTCGCACATCTCATTGATATCCATCGGCTCCTCCTCGGTGACGATGGCCGCAGCCCCGCAGGCCACGCCTGTGCACAGCGCCATGTGCCCCGCATGCCTGCCCATCACCTCCACCACCGTACACCGGTGATGGGACTGGGACGTGTCGTTCAGCTTGTCCATCAGCTCCAGCACCGTATTCATGGCCGTGTCATAGCCGATCGTATACTCTGTGCAGGCGATGTCATTGTCGATCGTCCCCGGGATCCCGATACAGGGCAGCCCCAGCTGGGACAGATAGCTGGCGCCGTTGTAGGAGCCGTCGCCGCCGATGACCACCAGGCCGTCCAGGCCGATCTCCACCGCGTTCTGGTAGGCGATCTTCCGGTACTTCTCCTCGTAAAATTCCTTGCACCTGGCGGTAAACAGGATTGTCCCGCCCTTCTTCAATATATTGGAGACAGACGGGGAGTCCATAATCCGGTAATTCTTCTCCAGGAGCCCGTTGTATCCCCGGATAATCCCCACCGGAACCATATCGTTGTAGAGCGCGGTACGCACCGCGCTGCGGATGGCTGCGTTCATCCCGGGGGCATCTCCCCCGCTGGTCAGTATCCCGATACATTTCTTTCCATCAATCATCCCAAGCACCTCTTACTTCCTAAATAATCCGGACGGCCATCCCCCCGGCGCCCCCGCAAACATTTGCGGCCAAATGCCGCACTATTAACAATATACTATAAAAATCCTCTCCCGTAAAGGGATTACATTTCAAAGAGCGACAGCTGGTTGCTCTCTGGCAGGTCTCCCAGCAAGCCAAGCTCCGCCATCTTGTCCGACACAGTCTTGGACACCTTCGTGCGCTGGCGGAAATCGTCCTTGGACAGGAAGGGGCCGTCTGCCGCCGCCTCCACGATGGCCTCCGCCGCCTTGTCGCCCATGCCGTCGATGGTGGACAGCGCCGGCATCAGTTTCCCGTCCACAATCTGGAAGCGGGTGGCCTTGGCCCGGTACAGGTCAATGGGTTCAAATTCCAGCCCGCGGGCGTACATCTCCCGCACAATCTTCATATCCTTCAGCGTGTCCTCCTCCTTGTTGGACAGGGACTTGGTTTTCTGCCTGGCCTCATAGTCCCGCATATGGTACTCCAGCCGCTCCCTCCCCAGGCACATGAGCTCATAGTTGAAGCTGGTGGCCCGGATGCTGAAAAAGGCCGCGTAGTAGGCCAGGGGGTGATACACCTTGCAGTAGGCGATCCGCCAGGCCATCATGACGTAGGCCGCCGCATGGGCCTTGGGGAACATGTACTTGATCTTCTTGCACGACCAGATATACCAGTCCGGCACGCCAGCCTCCTTCATCTGAGGCTCCCACTCCGGCTTTAAGCCCTTGCCCTTCCGCACGCTCTCCATGATAGTGAAGGACAGCTCGCTGTCCATCCCCTTGCCGATCAGGTAGGTCATGATGTCGTCCCTGGTACAGATCGCCGTGGAAATCGTGGCCTTGCCCTCCTGGATCAGCGTCTGGGCGTTGCCCAGCCACACGTCCGTCCCGTGGGACAGGCCAGAAATCCTGATCAGGTCGGAGAAGGAGGACGGCTTGGTGTCCAGAAGCATCTGGATGACAAACTCCGTGCCGAACTCCGGGATCCCCAGGCACCCCAGCTGACAGTCCCCGATATCCTCCGGCGTGATGCCCAGCGCCTCCGTGCTCCGGAAGAGGGACATCACCTTCTTGTCGTCCAGGGGGATGGCTTTGGCGTCCAGGCCGGTCAAATCCTCCAGCATGCGGATCATCGTGGGATCATCGTGTCCCAGGATATCCAGCTTCAGCAGGTTGTGGTCAATGGAATGGTAGTCAAAATGGGTGGTGATAATGTCCGTGGTCATATCGTTGGCCGGATGCTGCACCGGCGTAAAGGAGTCAATCTCCTCCCCGTGGGGAAGCACGATGATCCCGCCGGGATGCTGGCCCGTCGTCCGGTGGATGCCCACGCAGCCCTCCGCAATGCGCTCGATCTCACAGCTGCGCTTGCGGATGCCCCGATCCTCAAAATACCCCCGCACATAGCCGTAGGCCGTCTTCTCCGCCACAGTGCCGATTGTCCCCGCCCGGAACGTCTGGCCCTTGCCGAAGATGACCTCCGTGTATTTGTGGGCGTTGCTCTGGTATTCGCCGGAAAAATTCAGGTCAATATCCGGCTCCTTGTTGCCCTTAAAGCCCAGGAACGTCTCGAAGGGAATGTCAAAGCCCTCCTTCTTCAGCTGCCCGCCGCACACCGGGCAGTCCCTGTCCGGCATATCGCAGCCCGCCCTCCCCGCGTAGGCCTTGACCTCCGGGGAGTCAAAATCGCTGTAGTGGCACTGCGGGCAGTAGTAGTGGGGGCTCAGCGGGTTGACCTCCGTGATGCCCGCCATCGTGGCCACAAAGGAAGAGCCCACCGACCCCCGGGAGCCCACGAGATAACCGTCCTCGTTGGACTTCCACACCAGCTTCTGGGCGATGATATACATGACGGCGAACCCGTTGGAGATGATGGAGTTCAGCTCCCTCTCCAGCCTGGCCACCACCACCTGGGGGAGCTCCTCCCCGTAGATCTCGTGGGCGCGGTTGTAGCAGATTTCCCGCAGCGTCTTGTCCGAATCCGGTATCACCGGCGGGCACTTGTCCGGCCGCACCGGCGAGATCTTCTCGATCATGTCCGCAATCTTGTTCGTGTTGGTGATCACCACCTCTTCCGCCTTCCTGCTGCCCAGATAGGAAAATTCCTTCAGCATCTCCTCCGTTGTGCGCAGGTACAGGGGCGGCTGCTCGTCTGCATCCTTAAAGCCCTTGCTGTTCATGATAATCCGGCGGTAAATCTCATCCTTGGGGTCGAGGAAATGCACGTCGCAGGTGGCCACCACCGGCTTGCCGAACTGCTCGCCCAGCGCCACAATCCTCCGGTTAAAGTCCCGCAGCTCCTCCTCGTCCTTGGCCGCTGGGTTCTCCTCCCGCAGCATGAAGGCGTTGTTCCCGATGGGCTGGATCTCCAGATAGTCGTAGAAATTCACCAGCCGGGCGATCTCCTCGTCGCTTCCTCCCCGCACAATGGCCTGGAACAGCTCCCCTGCCTCGCAGGCAGAGCCGATGAGCAGCCCCTCCCGGTGCTTGAGGAACAGGGACTTGGGGATCTTGGGCGTCCTCTGGAAATATTTCAGGTGGGAGGCGGAGATCAGCCGGTACAGGTTCACCCGCCCCACATCGTTCTTTGCCAGGATGATGGCGTGGTAGCTGTGCATCTTGCGCACCGTCTCCTCGCTGGGCCGGCACATGGCGTTGAGGCTGTCCAGCGTATGGATGTCCATCTTCTCCAGCATCTCGATAAATTTCAGGAAAATATGGGCCGTGCACTCAGCGTCGTCCACCGCCCGGTGATGGTTCTCCAGCGACACGCCCAGGGCCTTGGCCACCGTATCCAGCTTGTAGCGGTTCAGCTGGGGCAGCAGCGCCCGGGCGATGCCCACCGTATCCACCACGGTAAATCTGGCCTCCAGCCCCATGCGGCGGGCATTCTTCTCCACAAAGCCCATGTCAAAATCCGCGTTGTGGGCCACCATCACTGCCCCCCGGCAGAACTCCAGGAAGCTGGGCAGCACATCCTCCACAAAGGGCGCCCCGGCCACCATCCCGTCGCTGATGCCGGTCAGCTTCTCAATCTCGAAGGAGATCGGCACCCGGGGATTGACAAAGGTGCTGAACCGGTCTGTGATCTGCCCGTTCTCCACCTTGACCGCACCGATCTCAATGATCTGGTTCTTCTCATTGCTAAAGCCCGTAGTCTCCAGGTCAAAGACCACGTAGGTGCCCATGAGCTCCTGCCCCTCTGGGCGGCGCACGGCATCCTTGATATCGTCCACCAGGTAGGCCTCCACCCCGTAGATCACCTTGAAATCGCTGTCCTTGGGCACGGCGTGGTTGGCGTCTGGGAATGCCTGCACCAGGCCATGGTCGGTGACGGCGATCGCCTTATGCCCCCACTCCATCGCCCGGGCGATAATATCCTTCACGTCCGACACCCCGTCCATATCGCTCATCTTCGTGTGGCAGTGGAGCTCCACCCGCTTCACCGCGCTGGTGTCCATGCGCTTGTCCCGGAAATCCGGGATTTTCTTGATGCCCGCCACAGAGCCGATGGTCAGCTCCCCGTCGAATTTGTCGATGGTGGTCGTCCCCTTCAGCTTGACAAATATCCCCTTCTTCAACCCCTCCAGGATGTCCGGCAGATATTCGTTCTTCGTGAACAGCTTGATCATCATCGTGTCGGTAAAATCTGTGATGCTGAAAATAATGATGGTCTTCTCGCCCCGGATCTCCCGCGTCTCCAGCGAGCGGATCTTCCCCCGGATGACCACCTCGCCCATCTCGCCCTGGATCTGCTCGATGGGGATTGCCTCCTCCTGGAAATCCCTGCCATAGAGCACGTCTGGGTTGTCCGAGCGCCGCCAGCCGCCGGGGAAGCCTCCCCTGGACATGGATTTGCCTGCGGCCTCTCTGCCTGTCTTTTCTCTGCCTGTCTTTTCTCTGCCTGCCTTTTCTCCGCCTGTCTTTTCTCCGCCTGCAGCTTCTCTTTCTGTGGCTCCATGAGCCTTCGGTGTCCTCTGGCTGCCGTCTTCCTTTGCAGGCTTCCGTCCGCCCTGGCCGTCCTCCAAAGCCTCGTCCCACGGCAGGGCTTCCCCTTCCGGCAGCTCCATCATCCCGCCGCCTTCCCCGGAGGCCTTCCCAGCCCGGTTCACAATCTGGCGCACCTCCTGGGCGATCATCTGCCGGATCTCCTGGCGGCTGCGGCTCTCCCCCGCCTCCTGGTATGCCACCTCCACCTTGAGATCCATCCCGCACCGCTCGCAGAAGATCTTCTCCAGGATGCGCACCAGCTCCCCGCTCTTCTCCCGGGCCACCACCGAGTCCTTCAGCGTCAGCTTCAGCGCGCTGTCTCCGGTAAACTCCCGCTCTGCCTGCAGGAAGAGGTTGTACTCTACATGGCTGTAGTTCTCCAGCTCCAGCAAAATACTGTCATAGTAGGCGTCCATCAGCGTCCTGGCGGAATACTGCCGGGACAGGCGGAAATGCTCCAGCATCTTCACCCGCATGGGAACCCTGGGGAACAGCTGCCGCTTGATGGCCTTCTCCGCCGCGTACACCTGCTCCTTGCGTATCAGGTGCCTGCTCTCCACATAAATCCGCAGGATATCCTGGTTTTTCGTGGTGGTCACCTTCTCCACCGTCGTCTGGGCGAAGAGATCACGGATATCCGGATTCAGCTCCAGTCCAGGAAAAACCTCCATAAATGCTTTCGCCATCTCGTCCTCACGCCTCCCAGTTCAAAAGCTCCTGCCGCAGGGTGTCCAGAAGCTCTTCCTCCGGCACCTTGCGGATAATTTCCCCTTTCTTGATCAGCAGGCCCTCGCCATTGCCGCCTGCGATCCCGATGTCCGCCTCCCGAGCCTCCCCCGGGCCGTTCACCGCGCAGCCCATGACCGCCACCTTGATATCCAGCGGGATGTCCTGCACCATCTCCTCCACCTGGGCCGCCAGGCCAATCAGGTCGATCTGCGTCCTTCCGCAGGTCGGGCAGGAGACGACCTCCACGCCGCCTCTGCGCAGCCCCAGCGTCCGCAGGATGAGCTTGGCCGTCTTGATCTCCTCCACCGGGTTCCCGGTGAGGGATACCCGTATCGTGTCCCCGATGCCCTGGTACAAAATGATGCCAAGCCCCACCGAGGACTTGATATTCCCGGAAAACACTGTGCCCGCCTCCGTGATCCCCACATGGAGCGGATAGTCCGTCTGCCCTGCCAGCAGCTCGTGGGCGCGCACGCACATGAGCACATCCGAGGACTTGATGCTGACCACCAGCTGGTCATAGCCCAGTTCCTCGATCATGTGCACCTTCGCAAGGGCGCTCTCCACAATGCCCTCGGCGGTCACCCCGTGGTATTTCTCCACCAGCTCCCGCTCCAGGGAACCGCTGTTGACCCCCACCCGGATGGGGGTCCCTCTCTCCCTGGCCGCGTCCACCACAGCCTTCACCCGCTCCCTGCTGCCGATGTTGCCGGGGTTGATGCGGATCTTGTCCGCCCCGTTCTCCACCGCGGCAATAGCCAGCCGGTAGTCAAAGTGGATGTCCGCCACAAGCGGGATATGGATTCTCTCCTTGATCCCCCGCAGTGCGCGGGCGGCCTCCATCGTGGGCACGGTGCAGCGCACAATCTCGCAGCCCGCCCTCTCCAGGGCTAAGATCTGTCCCACCGTCGCCTCGATATCCTCCGTCCTTGTATTCGTCATAGACTGGATGAGGATGGGATTGCCCCCGCCGATCACCCGGTCTCCTATCTTCACC
>CALWMI010000055.1 GCA_944381745.1 uncultured Lachnospiraceae bacterium
CCATTGGATCTGAGCCAGATACTTCATGGGCTTCCCGCAGTGGGGGCAGGTGGTGTATTCCGCGTCCTGCACCCAGTTGCCAAAGCCGCCGATGGTGTTCACATCCTCGCTGGCGCAGCCATAAAACAGGGGCACAGGCGCCCTGCCCAGCACAAAGGGATTTTCAGTGAGGGCCTTGTAGTCCTCTGGCCGGACATAGCAGTCCGTCCGCTCCGAGCCGTCAAAGAGCTCCGAGGGGAAGACCTCCACGCCGCCGTCCAGGGTGAAACGGTTGAAGGCGGGGCCTTTCAGAAATCCCACACAGCTGGGGCAGCAGGCGGCGGTGAGAATGCCGTCCAGCCCCAGAAAACTCAGCCGCTCATCCCGGCCGTCCAGCACCAGCATATCCACCAACCGTCCGCCACAGTGGGGGCAGGTGTCCTCCCGGGGGCGGCCAATGCGGACGGGGGATACCTTGCCGGAGGTTCCTTTGACCATAGGATAGCAGGTGTCGAAATTAAGCTGGGTCCGGCGGCCCTCCCTGTCGAAGGTCCAGCCGCCGATCTGCGCATAGCTGGATGGGTCCACATAGAGGCCCTTGCGCCAGGGACGGGGGTTCCGCTCCAGCTCCAGCAGAGTCTCCTTTGCCTTGTCATCCCCCTGCATAGCAAGGCAACTCATCAGGTCAGCGGCATTCCGAGAATACTCCGCTTTTAGCAGGGCATCAACTAAAGCGTCCCGCACATCCTCTGGCGCGTGGTAGTAGAGTTCACAGGGAGAGAACACCTCTGCATCTAATGCTGCCCGCTGGATCTCCGGGGTGATGGCGTCCCGGTACCCCAGCAGTTGCCAGAAGTCGGTGAGCTCCGGGTCCTCCATCTCCGCCAGCCGCTGGATGTTCTGGATCAGGTTTCTCTGCTTTGTCACAACTTGCTCCGGTGTCCAGGCCAGGGCAGCATTCCGCTCCTGTTCGCACTTGCATTTCCAGCACAATCCCTCATAGCCCAAGGGCGTCCCACATCTGGGGCAGGTGTAGTTCAGACTCATATTCTTTGACTCCTTTCGGAAGATAAAAAATGCCCTGCGCCGCACTGCCGCAAGGGCAGGCGAACGCAGGACATAAAAAGGCCGCAGGAGAGGAGCCACATCTGCCAGCTGATGTGGTTTCTTCGACAGTTAAAATGGTTTTTTTCATATCTAAGAACAGCTGGTGGCTGTCCAGGGACTCTGCCCATAATGGCACCTCCTTTATAGGCATAATTTTATATGATTATATCATAAAGCGTTTATCATTGGAAATGTTTTATCACTGGATTGAAAAGCCAGAAAAATTCCTTAAAGGATAAAAACGATCCGCCCATAGACAGCAGACGCCCGGGAGAAATGCATCCATTCCTCCCGGGCCACAACCACCGGCACTCCCGCCCGCCGACACGCACGGGACCGCAGCGCTTAACCATATAGACAGCGGACAGCTACAGGCGCAGCGCCAGCTTTGTGGCCTCGTAAATCCCCTTCTTTGCGTCCGCCGCTTCGTGGGCGTCTCCGATTACATGTACTCTTGGGTCATCCCGGTACGCTTCCCAGAGCTCCCGGTTCGGCCTTGATCCGAAGGCCAGAACCACCCGGTCAAAGCCCTCCAGCCGCAGCTGCTCTCCATTTTTCTCACAGCTGATTCCATCTGCGTGAATCCTGGTCACCCTGCTTCCCATAATAAATGTAACCCCCAGCTCTCTCATATGGCTTAAGAGATTTTCCCTAGGGCGCGCCGGTGCCAGCGGAGCAGGCTGCTCCAGCATATCCACAACCGTCACCTCATTGCCGAATCCGGCCAGGACCTCCGCAGTCTCCACTCCCACCAGGCCAGCGCCCAGCACAATAACCCTCTGATTCTGTATCTGAACCTGAAACCTCAATACATCATTTGCCAGGCAGACATTCTCCCCGCTGATTCCATCGATGCGCGGGATCACGGGAAGAGCGCCGCAGGCCAGGATAATCTCGTCAAAATTTCCCTGCTCCAAAATCGCACGGTCCGCCTTGACATTGTAGTGGATTTTTACCTGGTATTTGCGGCAAAACGCAAGATAAGCAGCAATCGTCTTTGACAAATCCTGCTTCATGGGCGGTACCGCCGCGATGCGGTACTGTCCCCCGGCTGCTGCCTCCTTCTCATATACCGTCACATCATGCCCTCTTTTTCCAAGGATCCAGGCTGCCTGCAGTCCGGCCGGGCCAGCTCCCGCTACAGCGATCCGCTTGCTCCGCTCTGCCTTTCGGATCTCCCAGACCCCCTCCTTTCCGCTGAACGGATTGATCATACAGGAAATGCCGAAGCCCTCTTCAAAGGAGGAGGGATAGAGGCATCTCTGCATGCATCCGGTACAGGTGAGGATTTCATCCAGGCGTCCCTCCTGTACCTTTTCCGGAAGATGCGGATCGCACACCGATTCTCTCCCCAAAGCCGCAAAATCCAGATCCCCTGCCCTGACCGCGCTTGCCAAAAGTGCCGGGTCGTTCAGCCTTCCAACGCCGATCACCGGGATAGAGACAATCTCCTTCACCCTTCTGACATTCTTTAAATTAAATCCGCTTTGTGAGAAATACGAGTGGATTGCAGTTCCATGGGATACATGCACCGCGTCTGCACCCGCCTGTTCAAACAGCAGACACTGCGCGGCGGCAGCTTCAATGGAATTGCCTCCCTTATAGCCCTCATCTCCGCTGGTCCTCACGCACACAGGGAAGGCGCTGCCGCAGGCCTCCTTGATACCGCGTATAATCTCACAGACAATCCGCGCGCGGTTTGAGATGCTGCCCCCGTAGCAATCCGTGCGCTTATTTACCCCAGCGGACAAAAATTGTGCCAGAAGATAGCCATGCGCTCCGTGGATTTCCACACCGTCAAATCCGCTCCTCTGCGCGCGCACAGCCGCATCCACAAACCGCTGGATCACAGCCGGAATCTCGTCTGTGGTCAGCTCATGCACGGGAATCATATTCGAGGGATCCGGAATACTGCTTGGTCCTACTGCCATCCGGCTGGTGCTCCCCTTTCCCTGCATCCGGCCTGCATGATGCAGCTGCGCAAATATGCGGCCCCCATTTTTATGAATCCGCTCTGTCAGCCTGGAGAGGGATGGGATAAAGCAGTCGTCATAAATCGCCGCCTGCATGGGATAGGCCAATCCCTCCTCGCTGACACACAGAAATTCTGTGATCAGCAGTCCAAAGCCGCCCAGAGCCCTCTCGCCGTAATAGTTCAGAGCCTGCTCTGTAAAATGGTGCTCTGCATCCGCATAATGGCTGTTCATTGCCGGCATGACCAGGCGGTTCTTTAGCTCCAGCGCCCCTATTTTCATCGGGCTGAAAAGTTCCTCATACATAACACATCTCCTCACTTCTCGTATATACCATGATCCCGTCCCGAAGCTGGATCTGCAGCGCTCCCCGCTCCAGCCAGTATTCCGTCATTGAACGGGTCAAGCGCTCCATAAACCGGGCCTTTTCCACACTCCCCACATGGGAATTTTTGGCCTGTGCCAGCCTGCGGGCCAGCTCCTCCAGGGTATACTCCCCATCACACAGCGCCAGCAGCTCCTCCAGGACTCCTGTCAGGCGTCTCTGATTCTCCTGGGCCAGCTCCCCAATCTCTTCACAGGCTCCCTGGTGGGCCAGAATATATCTCTTATAATGAAATCCCTCGATCCGCTTCATTGTCTCCAGGGCTCTGGTCCAGTCCAGCATATAAAACAGCTTCTCCTGTTCCAGCTCCCTGACGCTGAATACACTGTCTGCCAGATACAGCACCCCATCCGGCGTAAGGATCCCCATATGACTGGCTGCATGTCCCGGCAGCGGAAGCATTTCGAAGCTCACCCCGCAGATCTGTGCCTGCCTCTCATCGGGCATGAGGATCCGGTCGGGGCTGCAGATCATATCCGGGCGGACCGCTTCATTGTCCTGCACCGTATGAGAATAAAAGCAGGCCTTCAGTGACAGCCCATCGTGAACCAGGCCTGCGTCGAGAGCTGTCATCACCAGCTGGGCCCCGTATGTCTCCTGCAGCTGCCGGCTGTTTTCAATATGATCAAAATGCGCGTGACTGCAGATCACTGCCCTGACCCGAATCCTCTTCTCACGCAGGTATTCCATCAAATGCTCCCGTTCAAAATGCGATCCGCAGTCCAGAAGAATCCATTCCCCCTCTGTGATGCGGTAAAAGGGAATGCAGATGCTGGGAAGAAACAGGCAGCCCGTATTTTTGTAAATCATTTCCGCGTGAACCAAGCTCATTTTATCCCCTTACCTGCAGCCCTTCAGGATATTCTGCACAAAAGCAGGCGCAAAATCA
>CALWMI010000056.1 GCA_944381745.1 uncultured Lachnospiraceae bacterium
GCGCTCCGGCGCACACTCGCGCCGGAGCGCGGTTGCGTCAGCAACCAATTTCCTTAAGCGCGGAGTGCGCATCCACAGCGGAGCGTTTTTATTTAATAGGGAACGAAGTTTCCTATTAAATAAAAAACCGTCCTGGTATCCTAAGCATACCAAAACGGTCTCTCTCAAGTTTTCTCTTTCCCTTCGGAAAGCTTGCTTTTTTTCTTCCCAAAATCATACGATTTTCTGACAATCCAGCGGAAGCCTGACAAGGAAGGTGATGCTCTCCCTCTCGCTGGAAGCCTCGATCGTCCCCCGGTGGAGCTCCACAATCTCCTTGGCGATGGCCAGCCCCAGGCCCGCGCCGCCTGTCTCGCTGGACCGGGAGGAGTCCAGGCGGAAGAACTGCTCGAAAATATGCTCCAGCTTCTCCTTGGGGATCGTCTTGCCCACATTGATGATGCAGATCTCTGCCTCCTCCCCGCAGCGCTTCATGGACAGATAGATCTTGCTGCGGCGGTAGCTGTAATTGACGGCGTTGCGCACCAGGTTGTCGAACACCCGCTCCAGCTTGTCCGGGTCACACACCATCTCCACCCCCGGCTCTATGTGGAGATCCCAGCCCAGCTCCTTCTCTGACAGCACGGGGAGGAACTCGCTGGCGATCTGCTCCAGCATGCGGCTTAGGCTTGTCCGCTCCGGCTCCAGGATGAGCGTGGTTAAGTTGAACCGGGTGATGTCGAAGAATTCGTTGATCAGATCCTCCAGGCGCTGGGCCTTGTCCAGGGCGATGCCGGTATATTTCGCCCGCGTCTTCGCCGGGATATCCGGCTCCTCCTTGAGGAGGCTCAGGTAGCCGATCACGCTGGTCAGCGGCGTCTTCAGGTCATGGGCGAGATAGACGATCAGGTCGTTCTTCCTCTGCTCCGCCTCCCTGGCAAGCATCTGGCTGCGCAGGGCCTGCTCCCTCACCAGGTTCAGCTCATCCTGCACGTTTTTCATCGGGCCTGGGAGAACGATCGGCTCCTCCTTCGGGGAGGCCAGCTCCTCCGAGGCGGCCACCACCTCGTCCAGATAGCGCAGGGGGCGCTCCATGAACTTATAAGTGATCACAGTCCAGCCGGTCAGGACGCCGATCAAGATCCAGCCAGGCAGATAGTCCCGGAAAAGATGCAGCAGCTGATACAGCGGGTCGTCTGGGTACCAGACTACGCTAGCGCATATCTGCCAGGCCATCAGAAGGAACAGCAGGAACCCGGCCACGAACGCAGCCAGCACAATCACATACTCCAGCAGCACCTGTCTTGTGATCTGGCTTCTCCTGCGGCGTCCCCGCGCCCTTCCCGGCGCCTTGTCCTCATTTTTCAATGGTATATCCCACCCCCCAGACAGTCTTGATGATCTTCGGGCGGCGCGCCGGCTCGCCCAGCTTCTCCCGCAGCCTGGCGATGTGCGCCATCACCGTGTTGTTGCAGTCCAGGAACCGCTCCTTCCACACCGCCTCAAACAGCTCCTCGGAGGAGACGACGCTCCCCTGCCGCTCACACAGGTACCACAGGATGTTGAACTCCATCGGCGTGAGGGCGATCTCCCTGCCGTTGAGGGTACACTTGTGGTTGTCCCGGCAGATGGAAAGCCCCCGGATGTCGTGCCGCTCCCTGGGTTTCCCGGCCTCCTCGCCAGGATTGTACCGCGTGTAGCGCCGCAGCTGGGTTTTCACCCGGGCCACCACCTCCAGCGGGTTGAAGGGCTTGGTGATATAGTCGTCGGCCCCCAGCGTCAGCCCCATAATCTTGTCCATATCCTCCACCTTGGCCGTCAGCATGATAATCGGGAAGAGATGCTCCTCCCGTATCCGCTGGCAGAGGGCAAAGCCATCCATGTCCGGCAGCATCACGTCCAGCAGAGCCAGGCTGATGTCCTCCCTGTCCACACAGGCGAGAGCCTCCTCCCCCCTGTAAAATTTGAACACGGCATACCCCTCGTTGGCCAGATACACCTCCAGCAGGTCTGCAATCTCCCGCTCATCGTCCACGACGAGTATCTTCTGCTCCATTTGCCATACACCTTCCGTCTGTCAGTTGAACCCGATCACTTTCTGGGCCACCTTGTAGGCGGCCACCGAAATCTTTCTGCCGCTCTTGCCCGGCAGGTTCATCGTCCTGCCCAGGATCCCCCACCAGATCCTTCGGTAGAGCTTGGGGGATTTCCGCTTCAGGTACTCCCACAGCTCCGCCTTCTTCTGGAGGTTCTCCTCCGTGCCCGACTTGATCAGGAGGATCGAGGACACGCACATGATAATGTCCACATAATTGATCATGTAGTTGCGCAGCTTGGGGTTCATCGGCCTGGAGAAATACTCGCTCATCGTGTCGATCAGCATCTTCGTCACCCGGATCTGCTGGTCGATGCGGCCGATCATCACCTGCTCGTTCACGGACTGGTCGGATCTCCCGATAAAATAGCGGTAAAAATTCACATCCAGGTAATACATGTTCTTCACGTAGGGCAGCGGGTCAAACACAAAGATATTGTCCACATAGAACGTGTGCTTCGGCAGCTTCAGCCCGCAGTCCACCAAGAGCTTCGTGCGGTAAATCACCGAGTGCATCAGGATATACTGCCCCTTGTGCAGAAACCTCACGTCCCCCCAGCCGAACACCTTGTCCCTGGGGAAGGCCGTCTTGTACCGCATCACCTTCTTGTGGACGGCTCCCTGCTTCTCATACACATAGTTGCAGATCATCATGTCCACCACCTGCTGCTCGTGCACCAGCGTCTTCAGCGTGCGCAGCACCTTGGCATAGGCCTCCGGGTTCACCCAGTCGTCGCTGTCCACCACCTTGAAGTACAGGCCGGTGGCGTTGGCAAGGCCGGTATTCACCGCCTCCCCGTGGCCGCCGTTCTCCTGGTGGACCGCCTTCACTATGGTGGGGTATTTGGCCGCGTATGCGTCCGCGATCGCGGCTGTCCCATCCTTCGACCCGTCGTCCACGATGACGATCTCCACGTCCTCCCCGCCCGGCAGCAGGGATTCGATGCACTTTCTCATATAGCCCTCCGAGTTGTAGCAAGGAATGGCAAATGTCAACAGTTTCATGTCCTACCTCCTGTCACACCGGGGCGGCCCCGAGCAGCCGGTCCGCCAGCTCAAGCGCCCGCTCCGCCATGGCGTCAATGTTATAATATTTATATTCCGCAAGCCTTCCCAGAAGATGGAAATTGCCGGCGGGCTTTACAAGCTTAAGATAGCAGGCGTAGAGCGCCTCGCTGGCCGGCCCTGCGATGGCGTAGTAGGGGATCTCCCCCTCCCGCCCCTCATAGGCCTTCGGGTATTCCTTCACAATCGTCGTGCCCTCTGTCTCCTGCCCGGTCAGGTGCTTGAACTCTGTGATCCGGGTGTAATCCTCGCTCACCGTGTAATTCACCACGCTGTGGCCCTGGAAGTCCGGCTGATCATAGTGCTCGAACACGAAATCCAGCGTCCGGTAGGGCAGGCGGCCGAACCGGCAGCCGAACAGCTCATCCAGCGCCCCGGTATAGATCACGTCCCCGGCGAAGGGCCTGCCCATGAAAGACAGGCGGCCGTCCTCTATCTCCAGAAGCTCGCGGGCATCCGTGTCCAGACGCACTTCGATATTCCCATGGGCAAGCATCCGCTCAAACATCGGGGTAAAGCCGCAGAGCGGCACGCCCTGCCAAGGATCCTGGAAATACCGGTTGTCCCTGGATATCACCACCGGCACCCTGGCCGTGACGGCAGGGTCGATCTCCTCCGGCGTCTGCCCCCACTGCTTCATCGTGTAGTGGAGGAAAATATTCTCGTACACGTAATCCGCGATCTGGCGGATCTCCGGGTCTGGATGCTCCCGCAGCTTCAGGATGGGCACCCGGCTCCCCTCCCCGAAGGCGCCGGTGAGCGCCTGTTCAAGCCTGGCTCCCTTCTCCTCCCCATACACCATGTAAAGGGTATTGAGGTTGAAGGGCACCGGAAGCAGCTGCCCGTGCACATTGGCCACCACCTGGTGGCCGAAATCATACCACTGGGTGAACCTGGAAAAATATTCCCGCACCCTGCGGATGCCTGTGTGGAAAATATGCGGCCCGTACAGGTGCACCAGCACGCCGTTCTCATCCAGGCAGTCATAGCAGTTCCCGCCCACATGCCCGCGCTGCTCCAGCACAAGCACATGCTTCCCGCCTCTCTCGGCCAGCTCCCGCGCCGCCACGGAGCCGGCCACGCCGGCTCCGATCACAATACTGTCATACATATCGTTCTTCCCCTCGCATTTTCCTGTCGTCCTTCGGAAACCTCCGCCCGCTATCTTGCCATGCGGTAGATGGCGGCAAAATCCTGCTCGCAGAGCAGCTTAGCCGATCCCTTGCACCCGCCCACAGCGGCGGCGCAGGACTTGGCCATCTGAAGGATCTGCTCTTCTGTGGGCGCGATGCCAAGCTCCGTCATGTTCACTGGCATGCCGATCCGGCGGTAGAAATCCTCCATCGCCTCGATGCCCTTGAGAGCCGTCTCCTCGCCGTCCGCCCCCGGCTCCACGCCCATCACCTTGACAGCGTAGCGCACAAAGCGCCCCAGACAGTTCCGGTACACATACCTGGCCCAGCTGGGCCACACGGCGGCCAGCCCCGCCCCGTGCGTCACGTCAAACATCCCGCCGATCTCGTGCTCCAGCATGTGGGACACAAAGTCCCCGCCGTCGTTCCCGCAGCCGGTGAGCCCGTTGTGCGCCAAGCTCCCGGCCCACATGATCTCCGCCCGCGCCTCATAATTCTCCGGGTCCTCGTGCAGAATCTGGGCATACTTGATCACCGTCCGCAGCAGCCCCTCCGCGATCTCGTCGGTGAGCTCCATGTTCCCGCCCTGGGTAAAATAGCGCTCCATCGTGTGCATCATAATGTCGGTGCACCCCGCCTGCGTCTGGTAGTCCGGCAGGCTCATGGTCAGCTCCGGGTTCATGACTGCGAACCGCGGGCGGGAGATATCATCGTCGTAGGCTCTCTTCTCCCCGGTCTCCTCGTTGGTGATCACACAGCTGTTGCTCGTCTCGCTCCCGGCGGCAGCTATGGTCAGGACAGAGGCGACGGGCAGGGCTTTCTGCGCCGTGCGCTTGCCGGTGAACAGCTCCCACACATCCTTGTCCGGCTCTCCCAGCCCGTAGGCGATGGCTTTGGCAGAGTCAATCACAGAGCCACCGCCCACTGCCAGCACAAAATCCACTCCCTCGCGCAGTCCGAGGGCGATACCCTCCCTCACCTTGGACAGGTGCGGGTTGGGGACGACGCCTCCCAGTTCAGCGTACTGGATTCCCGCCTTGCCGAGAGACTCCTTAATCCGCCCCAGAAGCCCGGAGCGCACCGCGCTCCCGCCCCCGTAGTGGAGCAGAACCTTCCCGGCCCCGCAAGCCTTGAGCAGCTCTCCCGTCTGCCCTTCCGTCTCCCTGCCAAAAATCACTCTGGTTGGCGCATAGTACTCAAATCCAAACATCGCCGTATCCCTCCTTATCTACTACCAATATAGCAGTTATTTGGCAGCCGCGCAAGATTTTCCATCTCCGGCGCCGCCCCGTCAGGCAGAAAACAGGAAGTCCACATAGGCCCGGAACGCCGACGGGATCGGGTACTTGGCTTTGAGCTCCCCGGCGTCCGCCAGGATCAGCCTCCGCCCGCCCTCCGTCTCGTGCACGCCCTCCCGGGGCTGCGCCTCCTCCACCAGCACCGCGTAACCTGTCATATGCCACTCCACATGGCTGAAGATATGCCTGGCCTCCGGGAGCGGCCTGATGCGGATCGGTGAGAAGCCCAAGCTCTGCACATAGCCCACCGCCTCCTCCTGGCTCAGGCGGCCTGGGACATTGGGAAGCTCATAGAGCCCGGCCAGAAGCCCGCGGGCCGGCCTCCTGCCTATGGCCGACCGCTCTCCCTCCTGGATGACGAACACCGTTTTCTCCTCGATCCTCCTGGCCTTCTTCTCCCCTTTGTGCGGGAATTCCCCGATGCGCCCCTCTATCCGTGCCCGGCACAGGAAGGCCAGGGGGCACTCCCCGCAGCGCGCCGGGCCGTTGGGCACACAGACCACCGCTCCCAGCTCCATCAGCGCCTGGTTGAAGGCCCCAGCCCTTCCCTTGGGCATCACTGCCTTCAGCGCCTCCTCCATCTTTTTCTTGGACGATTGCTTCAGGATGTCCTCCTCCCACAGGAACAGGCGGGAGATCACCCGCAGGACGTTGCCGTCCACCGCAGGCACCGGAAGCCCGTAGGCGATGGACGCCACCGCCCCCGCCGTGTAGGAGCCCACGCCTGGCAGCGCCTTGAGCTTCTCATAGTCCGCCGGGAGCTGTCCTCCGTATTCCTCCTCCACCTGGACGGCCGCCTTCTTCAGGTTCCTGGCACGGTTGTAATACCCGAGCCCCTCCCACAGCTTCATCAGCCGGTCCTCGCTCACCTGCGCCAGGGACTCCACATCCGGCAGCTCTCCCACAAAACGCTCGAAGTAAGGCTTCACCGCCTCCACCCGGGTCTGCTGCACCATAACCTCTGAGATCCACACCCGGTAGGCCTCCGGCCGCTCCCTCCACGGCAGGATGCGGGCATGGCCGCCGAACCAGGCAAGGAGGGGCTCCACAATATCAGAAAGCCCGTACTCCCCGGTATCCACCGGGATCTCCTGGCCGGCCTCCAAAAAATCCTCTCCTGTCAGGCAGTCGAAGGCCTTGAGCACCACGCCGCTCTTCGCCGCCTCCCGCAGGGCCTGGGCAAATTCCGGGTGGGTGTCCCTGTTGGGGACAAGCCTGTCCACCCCCTTCATCTGGATGATGAAGCAGGCCATCGCCCGGTATCCCTCCTCCTGGCAGGCTGTCAGCTCCCGCAGGTGTTTCACCCCTCTCAACGTGGGGGCGTCCGGGAACTTGGCAGTGTCCCCCTCCTTCAGCGTGACGCCCTTTACTTCGATGAACCATCTCTCAGTCTCCGTCTCCACATAGAAATCAAAGCGGGACTCCCCGTAAGGGGCCTCTGCACGGATCCGGCGCACGCCGTCCAGGAGCCGCCCCTCCTCCAGAAGCTCCCTCACAATCTGGTTGGGTGCCTGGGAATCCATGTTGACAATCTGTCCTCCGCTCTCCACACTGATTAAGTCGTAGGCGGTCTTCCTCTCTGCTCCCTCCGCCCTCTGTATGTATACCGTACTCCCGGGAACCAGGAGTTCCCGGCATCTCCCTGTATTTTTCACATGGCAGGCCAGCTGCCTCCCGTCCTTCTCCACCTCTGCGGCAAACCGGTTCGGCCTGCGCAGGAAGACAGCCTTTTCCATCCGCTCATATCTCATCGTCCTTGCTCCTCCCCTGGCGGCTGCCTGCCGCCGCGCACGTATCTCCTGCTATTATACTGTCCCCAGGCTTTGGTGTCCAGCGTTGACGCCCTCCCCGAAAGAGGGTAAAATAGAAAATCATACCGTGCACACCGCGAAAGGAGCGATACCTTCTATGATAGACGGCATTAGTTTGGATCTGGACGGAACGCTGTGGGACTCCACCGGCCAGGTTCCCGCAGCCTGGAACCAGGTGCTGGAGGGCCGCAGCGACGTGGCTTTCCGCGCCTCAAAGCGGAATCTCCGGCAGCTCTTCGGCCTTCCCCTGCCGGTGATCGCCTCCATCATTTTCCCGGAGCTTCCCCGTAAGGAGCAGCTTGCCCTCATGGACGCCTGCTGCGAGAGTGAACACCAATACCTGCTGCAGCACCCGGGCACCCTGTTCCCCGGCGTGCGGGAGACGCTCCCTGCCCTAGCCCAGAGATATCCCCTCTATATCGTCAGCAACTGCGAGGGCGGCTATATTGAGGTCTTCCTGGAGGCCACCGGCCTCGCCCCCTATTTCCGGGGACATCTGTGCCCCGGGGACACCGGCCTCTACAAAGCGGAGAACCTGCGCCGCCTAGCCCAGGAGCACCAGCTGTCCTGCCCGGTCTACCTGGGAGATACCGCTGGGGACGAGGAGGCCTGCCGGGAATCTTGCATCCCCTTCCTCTTCGCCAGCTACGGCTTTGGAAAGCCTTACTCCTACTCGGACATTGTCCCGGATTTTGCCGCCCTGCCGGGTATTCTCAGCCGTCTGGACAGCCGCCTGGAAGGCCAAGTCCGCGTGCCCGGCGCCTCCCCGGCGATTTTCCAGCGCTTCAACCCGGCTGTATGGGAGCGCAGGGAACACTATTTCTACTATATGAACCAGATCAAGACAAGGTACAACCTGAACGTCCAGCTGGATATCACAGAGCTCCTGCAGGCCGTCCGGGCGCAGCACCTGCACTTTTTCCCGGCCATGCTCTATCTGGTGATGCGCTGCGTCAACGAGACAAAGGAATACCGCACGTCGCCTGACCGAGAGGGCGTCCCTGGCTTCTGGAATTACTGCCATCCGTCCTACACGGTCTTCCACGAGGACGACCACACCTTCTCCGACATATGGAGCCCCTACTCCCCTGACTTCCGCAGCTTCTACAGCGGGGTGCTGGCGGACATCGCCGCCTTTGGAAGCGTCAAGGGCGTCAAGGCAAAGGAGGGGAGGCCGGACAACTTTATCCCTGTCTCCAGCCTCCCCTGGCTCTCCTTCTCCGGACACGGCTGCGATACGTTCACCGAGTCCCCGATGATCCTGCCCATCCTCCTGTTCGGGAAATACTATGAGCAGGACGGCCGCTGGTATCTTCCCTTCTCCGTCTCTGTCAACCACGCGGCGGCGGACGGCTACCACAGCGCCGCCTTCCTGAACCGCCTCCAGGAGCTCTGCCGCCAGGCAGGGGAACTCCTGCGCTGACAAAATGCCGCCCCGGCTCCTTAGGCCT
>CALWMI010000057.1 GCA_944381745.1 uncultured Lachnospiraceae bacterium
GAACAGGAAAGGCAGGAGACAAGGGAAATGACAGTTAAGATTTATGACAACCCGGAAATCTGGCGGATTGATGTTCCGCTGCCGGAGAATCCGTTGAAAAATTTGAATAGCTATGTCATCCGCTCCCAGGGGCATATGTTGGTGATTGACACAGGCTTTAACCGCGCAGAGTGCCGCCAGGCGCTGTGGGCGGGGCTGGAGCAGCTGGGCGTAATCCCGGAGAAGACGGAGCTGTTCCTGACCCATCTGCACTCGGATCACTGCGGCCTTGTCCAGGGCTTTGTGGACAGGGGGTGCCGGGTATATCTGAGCAGGCTGGATTACGAGTACCTGCGCCGCTCCCGGGAGGAGGCCGGCTGGGGCTATATGGAGGAATGGTTCCGCAGGGAAGGTTTCCCGGAAGAAGAGATGGAACGGCAGGAGTCGGGCAACCAGGCCAGGCTGTACGCGCCGAAAGCCATGTTCCCGGCTGTGGAGGTGGAGGACGGCCGGGAAATCCAGGTGGGCAGCGTGCGGCTTGTGTGTGTCCACACGCCAGGGCACACACCGGGCCACATGGCGCTGTACATGCCAGAGGAACAGATTCTCTTTTCCGGCGACCACATCCTCTTTGACATCACGCCCAACATCAGCGTGTGGCGGGATGTGCCCCGTTCCCTCGCCGATTATATGGACAGCCTTCGGAAAGTCCGCCGGCTGCCGGTGAAGCTGACTTTTCCAGGGCACCGCAAGAACGACGGGGACGTGTATGAGAGGATCGACGCCATCCTGGAGCACCACCGCGTGCGCCTGGAGGAAATTCTCCGGGCGGTGGAGGAGATGCCTGGGACGGACGCCTACACCGTTGCATCCCGGATCAGTTGGTCCATGCGGGGGAAAGCGTGGAAGGATTTCCCGCCCAACCAGAAATGGTTCGCCATGGGAGAGACGCTGGCGCACATGTATTATCTCGCAGATGCCGGGCAGCTGGCACGGCGGGAGGAAGAGGGGCTGGCGCATTACTGGAGAATGTGAGTGCCGCTTGCGTGCTGCGGGGGGGGGGAGCGGTTTGCGAAGGGATGGTTTTGTAGAATTTTCATAAAAAATCGTCTGCCCGGACAAAATAATATTGACGAATTGGATAAAAATTTGCTATAATAATTAACAGTATTAACGAATTGAGGGGATCGTTATGGCAGGAGACCAGACAGTGCTGGAGCTGATTGAGACGATGCAGGAGGTATCCCGCCTTCCGCTGCACGCCCACCTGTCCGCCATGGCCAGGGGGGAGCTTTTTGTCCTGCGTTTTCTGGAGAGGCATGAGGGGACGGCGTTCCCGGCTGATCTGTGCCAGGTCATGGATGTGAGCAAGGCGCGGGTGTCGGTGGCGCTCCACATGCTGGAGGAGAAGGGCCTGATCCGCAAGGAGGAGGACGGGCAGGACAGAAGGAGAATCCGTATCCGGATTACGCCGGAGGGGATGCGCTACATGCAGGAGAGCCGGGAGGCCGCCTACCAGGAGGCCAAGAGGTTCTTCGCCCGGCTGGGGGAGGAGGACGCCAGGGAATATGCCCGGCTGATGAGGCGGATGCTGGAGATTGCCAGGGAAGGCTCCGCCAGCCCATGAAACTGACAGACAGAAATATGGTAAGAGGTGATGAAGGATGAAGGATTGGAGAAAATCGTTGGAAGAGAGCTGCCGCAGCGTGGGCGAGCTGAAGAAGGTGCTGCCGTTTACGCCTGAGGAGGAGGCAGCCCTTGAGAAGATTGCGGAGAGGTACCCGGTGTGCGTGACACCCTACTACCTGTCCCTGATTGATCCGGCGGATAAGAACGACCCGATCCGCAAGATGAGCATTCCGGACATGATGGAATTCTCGGAAGGCGGGACAGAGGATACCAGCGGGGAGTTCCAGAATACCGTGCTGCAGGGGGTGCAGCACAAGTATCAGCAGACCATCCTGATCCTCTCCACCAACCAGTGCGCGATGTACTGCCGGCACTGCTTCCGCAAGCGTATGGTGGGGATGAGCAGCGACGAGATTGCCAGCGGCATCCCGCAGATGGTGGAATATATCAAGGCGCATCCCCAGGTGAACAACGTGCTGATATCCGGAGGGGATGCCTTCCTCAACAGCAACCAGGTGCTCAGACAGTACCTGGAGCATTTCACTCCCCTGGAGCAGCTGGATTTTATCCGCTTCGGCACGAGGACGCCTGTGGTTATGCCAGAGCGTGTGACCGACGACCCGGAGCTGATAGAGATGCTGAGGGAATACGGGAGGAAGAAGCAGATTGTGGTGGTCACCCATTTCAATCACCCGCGAGAGCTGACGCCCCAGTCCAGGGAGGCGGTCCGCCTGATGAGGGAGGCGGGATGTGTGGTGCGCAATCAGACAGTGCTGCTGCGCGGGATCAACGACAAGCCGGAGATATTGGGCGAGCTGATGAACGGCCTGATGCGTGTGGGAGCAGTCCCCTACTATATTTTCCAGTGCAGGCCGGCGGCGGGCGTCAAGAATCAGTTCCAGGTGCCCTTGCGTGAGGGATGCAGGATTGTGGACGAGGCAAAGCGGATGATGAACGGCCAGTCCAAGAGCGTGCGCTATGCCATGTCCCACGTGACCGGGAAGATCGAGATACTGGGTAGCCTGGATGGGGAGAAGATGCTGTTCAAATATCACCAGGCAAAATACGAGAAGGACAATGCCAGGATGTTCGCCATCCCGGTGGCAGACGGGCAGAATTGGCTGGATACCCAGGAAATTCCCCAGTAGATGGGACAAGAAAGTAAACGATAATATTTCTTTTTGGATTCATATACTATGACAGGGAAAGTAAAAGGGCATCCAGAGAGGAATAAAATAATTGCAAAAGATAGAAAAATATTTCATATCAGATAATTTGCAGAAATAGAAAAGATAGTCAGACATTTTTGAAGCGGCTGGGCAGTGGAACGGGGCAGTATACCACGGCAGATGCAGCAAATAAGCACCTCTTTCACCACTTGAGGGAAGCTTTCCGGCGGAATTTCACCGGTTTCTGGTTGACAAGGCGGTGAGAAGCATTTATAATGAGCGCAAATGCGCGAGACAAAGGCGAAGAAGGGAAGAAGTAGCTGCCAGGGAATGCTACAGAGAGTGACCGGGTGCTGAGAGGTGCAGCGGAAGCTGGCGGTGAATACATCCTGAAGCTGCGCACCGAAGTGCCGGGAAGCTGGCGGGGCCTGCAGGGAGCAGGGCCGCAGCGGCATGGGTAGGCTGCGACGCAGGGCAGGCGTTAGAGTGCCAGGGTATTGCAGGATACCCGCTGAGGCAGGCGGTGTGAGCCGTCTGTGAAGAAAGGTGGTAACACGGGATAGGTTCTCGTCCTTTAGGGATGGGCGCCTGTCCCGTTTTATTTTGCGGCGCAGGGCCAGGACATCCTGTCTGGAGCCGCTGGGCTCCGGCAACATTTGCGTGAATAAAGTGGAAGGAGAATGGAAAAATGACAGTGTACGAGGAACTGGTGGCAAGGGGCTTGATTGCCCAGGTGACAGACGAGGAGGAGATCAAGGAGCTGATCAACAACGGCAAGGCGACCTTCTATATCGGCTTTGATCCCACGGCGGACAGCCTGCATGTGGGGCATTTCATGGCGCTCTGCCTGATGAAGAGGCTGCAGATGGCAGGGAACCGCCCCATCGCCCTGATCGGCGGAGGAACCGGGATGATCGGCGACCCTTCCGGCCGCTCGGATATGCGGCAGATGATGACGCCGGAGACTATCCAGCACAACTGCGACTGCTTCAAGGTACAGATGAGCAAATTTATCGACTTTTCCGAGGGAAAGGCGCTGATGGTCAACAATGCGGACTGGCTGCTGGATCTGAACTATATCCAGCTTCTGCGGGAGGTGGGCGCCTGCTTTTCCGTGAACCGGATGCTGACGGCAGAGTGCTACAAGCAGCGGATGGAGAGAGGGTTAAGCTTCCTGGAATTCAACTATATGATCATGCAGAGCTATGATTTCTACTGCCTGTACCAGAAGTACGGCTGCAACATGCAGTTCGGCGGGGATGACCAGTGGAGCAACATGCTGGGCGGCACGGAGCTGATCCGGCGCAAGCTGGGCAAGAACGCCTACGCCATGACCATCAACCTGCTTCTGAACTCTGAGGGTAAGAAGATGGGCAAGACCCAGTCCGGCGCCGTCTGGCTGGACGCCAACAAGACCTCGCCCTTTGAGTTTTACCAGTACTGGAGGAACGTGGCGGACGCGGATGTGATCAAATGCCTGAAGATGCTCACCTTCCTTCCGCTGGAGGAGATTGAGGCGATGGAGAGCTGGGAGGGCAGCCAGCTGAACAAGGCGAAGGAGATTCTGGCCTACGAGCTGACCAAGATGATTCACGGGGAAGAGGAGGCAGTCCGCGCCCAGGAGAGCGCCAGGGCGCTGTTCGGCAGCGGGGACGCCCAGAACATGCCCACCGCAGCGCTGAAGGAGGAGGATTTCCGCGACGGGAAAATCGACATCCTGGGCATGCTGGTGGCCGCAGGGCTGACCGCCTCCAGGTCGGAGGCCCGCAGGGCAGTGGAGCAGGGAGGCGTGACCGCAGACGGGGAGAAGGTGACCGACATCCACCAGGAGTACGCGGCTGCGGACTTGAAGGATGGCGTGGTGCTGCGCAGAGGGAAGAAGAAGTTCTGCAAGGTGACTGCCTGATCCGGCGGCCAACAGGGAGGAATCCCAGCAGATAGAGGGGTATGCCCGC
>CALWMI010000058.1 GCA_944381745.1 uncultured Lachnospiraceae bacterium
GTCCGCCAATTTGAACAAGCTACGCCAGCCTAATTGAAAAAAGGGCGTAAAAAGGGCGTAGACAAAAAATAGAGAAAGGCAGAAAGCCTTGAAAATCAAGGGTTTCTGGATAGGTATAAGATAAAATGAAATTAGGAATCGTAGGACTTCCCAACGTGGGGAAGAGCACTCTATTCAATTCACTGACTAAGGCGGGAGCCGAGTCGGCCAACTATCCGTTCTGCACGATCGACCCCAATATCGGCATTGTAGCGGTGCCGGATGAGAGAATTCAGAGGCTGGGCGACCTGTACCATTCCAAGAAGGTGACGCCGGCTGTCATTGAATTCGTAGATATCGCGGGTCTTGTGAAGGGAGCCTCTAAGGGAGAGGGGCTGGGCAACCAGTTCCTGTCCAACATTCGGGAGGTGGATGCGATCGTCCATGTGGTGCGCTGCTTTGAAGATGCCAATGTGATCCACGTGGATGGGAGCGTGAACCCGCTGCGGGATATTGAGACCATCAATTTTGAATTGATTTTTTCAGATGTGGAGATACTGGAGAGGAGAATTGCCAAGACGGCCCGCGGAGCCAAGAATGATAAGACGCTGGCCAAGGAGCTTGCGTTCCTGGAGCGCATCAAAGCCCACTTGGAGGAGGGGAAGCTGGCGAGAAGCCTGGAGGTCACAGACGAGGACGAGCAGGAGTGGCTGGCTTCCTACAATCTCCTGACCTACAAGCCGGTGATCTATGCCGCAAATGTGGGGGAGGACGACCTGGCAGACGACGGGGCCTCCAACGCCTCTGTGCAGGAAGTGAAAGAGTACGCGGCGGCAGAGGGGAGCGAGGTGTTCGTCATCTGCGCCCAGATCGAGGAGGAGATCGCCCAGCTGGACGAGGAGGAGCGCGCCATGTTCCTGGAGGATCTGGGGCTGAAGCAGTCGGGGCTTGAAAAACTGATTCAGGCGAGTTACCGTCTGCTGGGGCTGATCAGTTTCCTGACCTCCGGCGAGGATGAGTCCAGGGCCTGGACGATCAAGGTTGGCACAAAGGCTCCCCAGGCGGCAGGCAAGATCCATTCGGATTTCGAGAGAGGCTTTATCAAGGCGGAGGTGGTCAGTTACGACGACCTGATGGCCTGCGGCAACTACGCGGCGGCCAGGGAGAAGGGGCTTGCCCGCATGGAGGGCAAGGAATACGTGGTGAAGGACGGGGACGTGATCCTGTTCCGCTTTAATGTCTGACAGGCAGGCTTTGGGAAAGCTGCTGTGAGGAGTTGTGCGCATGGATATGAATATTAATTTTCCCAATCTGGGAATCTATCTGGATCATGTGGGGAAGAGCATCTCGGTCTTTGGCTTTGAGATCGCGTTCTACGGGATCATCATCGGCTGCGGAATTGTGGGGGGCGTGCTCCTGGCCCAGTGGCAGGCGAAGAGGACTGGGCAGGATCCGGAGCTCTACCTGGATCTGGCCATGATTGCCGTGGTGCTGTCCATCATCGGCGCCCGCCTGTTCTACGTGATCTTTGAGTGGGATCAGTATAAGGACAATTTGCTGGAGATTTTGAATACGAGGAACGGAGGGCTGGCCATCTATGGGGGTGTCATCACTGCAATCATCACGGTGTATGTGTTCTCCAGGGTGCGGAAGGTGTCCTTCGGCCTGCTGCTGGATACGGCTGGCTTAGGGCTGGTGCTGGGGCAGATTGTGGGCCGGTGGGGCAATTTCTTCAATCGGGAAGCCTTCGGGGGCTACACAGATAACCTGCTGGCGATGCAGCTTCCGGTGAGCGCTGTGCGCTCCTCGGACATCACCGCTGAGCTGGCGGAGCATATCGTGGAGGTGGGGGGCGTCTCCTACATCCAGGTGCATCCCACATTTCTATACGAGTCGCTGTGGAATGTGGGCGTGCTGGCCTTCCTGATATGGTACACTAAACGGAAGAAATTTGATGGCGAGGTGTTCCTGTTCTACCTGCTGCTGTATGGCATCGGCAGGTTCTGGATCGAGGGGCTGCGCACAGACCAGCTGATTTTCTTCGGCACAGGCATTCCAGTATCCCAGATGATCGCTGTGGGAATGGTGGCGGGATCCCTCATCCTCATGGCTGTTGGAAGACGCTACAAGAGTGGGCGGCAAAAGGCGGGAAGCCAGGAGACAGAGGAGAAAGCGGAAGAGGAATAAAGCGAGAAAATGTGCGAGATAAAATAAGCGAAATAAAATGAGCGAAATAAAATAAGGAAGGCATTTCCTAGACCACGAAAAGGTTCGGGGATGCCTTCCTTTTTAACGAGCTTTTGTTTTGCGGATTCCGCCTGATCTGCCGGATTTCTGTGCGCAGGAGCGCAAAGCCCCGCGGACAGGCGCCTATCCGATTCCCGGGCGCGTCACTGTGTCAGCGATACTTCCTGGTACTCGGATGTATCCGGGAGGACAACCTCCACCGGCTCTCCAGGGTTGTTGATGGTCATCTGGATATTGCAGCTGACTGTAACGGGACTGCCTTCCATATCCATATCAAAGGCCATGGTCATATCTGCGGCAGTATAGTAGCCCTCGTCATTGAGCGTATAGGTGCCGCTCAGCTCCGAGATGGTCATGGCGTTCTCCTGGACGCCAAGGCTGGCCATTTGATCGCCCAGAACTCCCAACATTTCGGTCACTTGTTCGCTGTATTTCTCCGGGTCGGCGGTGAAGGACAGGACACGCACGCCGTCCTTCTCCTCCAGCGTGATCTCCGCCATCAGATCCGACTGCAGCTCTGAGGATGGCATGCTCTGCTGCAGGGTGGCCATCATGGAATCCAAATCCATGGCGTATTTGATTTTCTGTCCCAGCGTCTCGGTATAGCAGTAGCCGTCCTCGTAGAAGGTGATAGTGTCTATCGCCTGGTTGGTACCGAGCAATTCCGTCAGGTCTAACACCATGGAGCTGTCCGAGTAGTAGCGCATAGATTCCGTGTTCATGCCGGATGCCTGCATAGACATGTCGGCGCTGATGCCAAAGGTGTACGTATCCATGGTCATGTCCATGTCCATCACCATGTTGGTATCCAAATCTGTCAGCGCTGCATTCTTGGCCACCGCCTCGTCAAAGACCTCCTTCGGGTCTTCCTTCGCCCCGCAGGCGGTCAAGGACAGCAGCATGGCTGCGGTGAGTAAAAGGGCTGCCTTTTTGTAACGTCTCTTCATAACCTGTTTCCTCCCTGTTTTTTGCGTCAAGGTGTCTGGCACGGTATGTGCCGGACACCTTGGCTTTTTCTATTCTATTCTCTGTATTTTCATTATATCACGCAGGAAAAGAGATGGCAATGGAAACGGAAGAGACTTTACACTTCCAAAAGTTTCTTACAAAATATTTAATATTGCCTTGCTATTTCTAGGGAAATGGTCTAAAATGAACCTAGAAGTGGTGAAAAGTAGGAGAAAGTGGTATTTAAGGGTCAGAAAGTGGTGAATCCAGCATGTTCATGGGTGAATATCAACATAGCGTGGATTTGAAAGGCAGGCTCATCATCCCCTCCAAATTCCGGGAACAGCTGGGAGACCGTATGGTCGTGACAAGGGGATTGGACGGCTGCCTGTATATCTATTCCCCTGAGGGCTGGGAGAAGTTCCTGGGGAAGCTGGAGAGCCTGACCCTGCTGAAGAAGGCGGACCGTAAGTTCATGCGCTTCTTCGTGGCGGGAGCTACGGAGTGCGAGCTGGACAAGCAGGGCCGTATCCTTCTGCCCGCACCCCTTCGCAGTGCCGCCGGGATCGACAAGGACGTGGTTTTGGCCGGTATGATGGAGAGAATTGAAGTTTGGGATAAGGACAAGTGGGAAGACAACAATAACTATGAAGATATGAACGACGTGGCTGAGAGCATGGCCGAGCTTGGCATAGAGATCTGACAGCGTCAGGGTGCCAGGGGAACAGAAGTGCCGGTGTCAGAGGCCGGGAGGTGGGCGCATGGAGTTTGCACATACATCTGTGCTGCTGGAAGAGACAATCGAAGGGCTGCACATCCGGCCGGATGGGGTCTATGTGGACGGCACGCTGGGCGGTGCAGGCCATTCCTATGAGATATGCCGCAGGCTGTCCGGCGCAGGCCGGCTGATCGGCATCGACCAGGACGGCGATGCCATTGAGGCGGCGAAGGAGAGGCTGAGAGAGTACGAAGACCGGGTGACGGTGGTGCGCAGCAATTACCAGGATATGCCGGCGGTGCTGAGAGATCTGGGTATCCGCAGCGTGGACGGGATCCTGCTCGACCTGGGGGTCTCCTCCTACCAGCTGGACACCGTGGAGCGGGGATTTACCTATAAGGAGGACGCCCCGCTGGATATGCGGATGGATCAGAGGCAGGAGAAGACGGCGAGGGACATTGTCAACGGATATACAGAGGAGGAGCTGTGCCGGATCCTGTGGGACTACGGGGAGGAGCGCTTTGCGAGGAATATCGCCCGGCGGATTGTACAGGCCCGGCAGGAGAAGCCGGTGGAGACAACCGGGGAGCTCAATGAGATTATCCGCAAGGCCATACCAGCGAAAGCGAGGACATCCGGAGGACATCCGGGAAAGCGCACCTTCCAGGCGATCCGCATTGAGCTGAACCGGGAGCTGGAAGTCCTGGAGGAGAGCCTGAACGGCATGATCGACCTCCTGGACGACGGGGGACGTATCTGCGTGATCACCTTCCACTCGCTGGAAGACCGCATTGTGAAGAATATTTTCCGCAAGAATGAGGATCCCTGCATATGCCCGAAGGAATTTCCTGTGTGCGTGTGCGGCAGGAAACCCAAGGGGCGGGTGGTGACGAGAAAACCCATCCTGCCGGGAGACAGGGAGAAGGAGTACAACAAGAGGAGCAGGAGCGCCAAACTCCGTATCTTTGAGAGGAGAATAGAAGCCTCCTGAGCGCCAGATCGATAGAAATGGAAGTGTGGAAATGAGATATAGGACATATATAGATGGAAATACCGTCAGGAAGGTGGCTGTTGAGGAGAGACCCGAGAGAAGCGGCGAGCGGCGCAGAGAGCGGAGAAGGATTATGGCAGTGCGCCGGGAGAAGCAGAGAGTCCTCCGGGTGAGCATCGGGTATGTGGCATTCCTCACGGCCACGCTGGGGCTCGTACTCTTCGGCTGTGTGTGGTATCTTCAGCTGCAGGCGCAGATGACGGCCACGATCAACAACATCAACCGGATGGAGGGGACTCTGAGCGAGCTGAAGGCGGATAACGACGCGGAATATGACCGTGTCACTTCCTCCATGGATCTCGAGAGTATTCGGGATACCGCTGTCAATGAGTTGGGAATGGTATACGCGTCGGAGGATCAGGTCGTGCTGTATGACAGCAAGGACAGCGATTATGTCGTGCAGTACCAGGACATCCCGGCGGAAGAGACAGAGGAAGGAATTGAGAGCAAGGTGGCCGCATGGCTTGGAAGATAAAGGACAAGAAGGCAGGAAGAGACAGTGAGAAGGAAGCGGGGAGGACACGGGGGACGCCCTTACCGGGCGACCCGGCCAGATCATTATACAGCAGACAGCCATATTAATAGAAGAAACAGGCGTAGGAGAAGGAAGCCTTTTTTATTTACAGGGAGGATGCAGAGAAAGCTGGCAGCCGCTTTCGTTGTGGTGCTGTTGGCAATGCTTGGATTAAACTACCAGATCACAAAGATACAGAAGGAGAATGGCACGCAGTATGCCCAGACCGTACTTTCCCAGCAGGGATATTCCAGCTCGACGATTCCATACAGGCGGGGGGATATCACAGATGTGAACGGGACGGTACTGGCCACAAGCGAGGAGGTCTACAATCTCATCATCGATGCGAAGCAGCTGAACGAGAAGGAGGAGCAGCTCGGCGGTGTGAAGGTGGACGAGAAAGGCAATAACCTGAGCTATGTGGAGGCGACACTGGGCGCCATTTCTGCGTATTTCCCAGATATCGACACCGGGGCAATCCGTACGCTTTTGACAGACAAGCCGGACAACCAGTACTATGTGGCGGCGGAACAGATGACCAAAGACCAGATCCGGGAATTTGAGGCGGAGATGGAGGCTGAGGGGAGCCGTATCGTGGGCGTCTGGTTCGAGACAGAATACCTGAGAAAATATCCCTACAGCACTTTGGCCTGCGACCTGCTGGGCTTTACCGTGTCCGGAAATGTGGGGCTGTGGGGGATTGAGGAGTACTACAACGACACGCTGAACGGCGTCAACGGAAGGGAATACGGATATCTGAACGAGGATTCCGAAGTCCAGCGCACCGTGAAGGAGGCGCAGGACGGCAGGACGGTTGTCTCCACCATCGACGTCAATATCCAGAGCATTGTGGAGAAGCACATCCGGGAGTTCAACGAGGCGCATGCCAATGAGTTCCGGGAGGGGCTGGGAAGTACCAGCACCTCTGTGATTGTGATGGATCCCAACGACGGCTCTGTGCTGGCCATGGCGGAGTACCCGGTATTCGACCTGAACAATCCCAGGGATATGACAGTGACAGGCCTGTATACCCAGGAACAGATTGACGCGATGGACGAGGATGCCCTGGGGGAGGCTTACTATTCGGTCTGGCGGAATGGATGTATCTCAGACGGGATTGAGCCCGGCTCCACAGTCAAGCCGTTCACGGTGGCGGCTGGGCTGGAGCTCGGGCGGCTGTCCGACGGGGACGGCTTTACCTGTGTGGGCAAGCTCCATGTGGGCGACCACGATATCAGCTGCTCCAATACTTACGGGCATGGTTATCTGACCACGGGGCAGGCGATCATGAAGTCCTGCAACTCGGCCCTGATGCAGATGGCTCAGCGGATTGGGATCGACGACTTCCGCAATTATATGAGGATTTACAATTTTGGGCAGAAGACTGGGATCGACCTTCCCGGTGAGGCGTCCGGCCTTGTGCTGGACGCGTCAGAGATGACGGTGACCGACCTGGCCACCTACTCCTTTGGACAGGGCTTTACAAGCACGCTGATCCAGGTGGCTTCCGGCTTCTCCTCCCTGATCAACGGCGGAACTTACTATCAGCCGCGGGTGGTGGAGAAGATTGTGGACGGCAGCGGAGCGACGGTGCAGACGATGGAGCCTGTGGTGATGAAGAAGACGGTGTCGGAGAAGACTTCCGCCCAGATACGGGAATACCTGTACGAGACAGTGGCCGGGGACGGGACGATGACCGGAACCGGAGCCACGGCTGCGGTGGCGGGCTACCGGATCGGCGGGAAAACCGGAACGGCTGAGAAGCTGCCCCGAGACAAGACGAACTATCTCATTTCCTTCATCGGCGCCGCGCCCATCGACGACCCGCAGGTGCTGGTCTATGTGGCGGTGGACGAACCCAACATGGAGGAGCAGGCGCACAGCACCTACGCCCAGGAAATTTTCCGGGGGATTATGGAGGAGATCCTTCCCTATATGAACATCTTCCCCACCGAGAGCACTGGGGAGGATACCGAGACAGACGGAGAAGCAGCAGAGGAAACGGACGGGACGGCGCAGGGAGCGGAGGAAGGCAAAGAAGAAGAGAGCCAGGAGCCGCAGAGAGTGGTTGTGACGGACAGCGGCCGGGTGATCGACGGGATGAATATTGACCCGGAGTATGCGGCGGAGCACGGGCTGGATCCCAACACCGGGGAGCCCCTGGAGCCGGCCTCGGTACTGCCGGAGGGATATACCGGCGCCGCAGGGCAGACAGAGGATACCATGACCGACACCCAGCAGGAGATGCTGGAAAACGGCTTGGAGGAGTAGCGGCGGATACATGAAAGGGAACCTTTCCTCATAAACTATAGTGACAGCCGCAGTGGGAAGGTTCAATGTGAGAAAAAATAAAACTTGGAACCGGAAGAAGATCGTGCTGACCTTCGGGGTGATTATGGGACTGGCGGCGGCGCTTGCCTGCCGCCTTGTCTATCTCATGGCGGTGGATTCCGGGGATTACGCCAGGAAGGCGCAGGAGCTCCACGAGAGGGAGCGGGACATCAAGGCGGCTAGAGGGAGGATTCTCGACGCCAAAGGCACCGTCCTGGCAGACAACCGTGCCGTCTGTACCGTTTCGGTCATACATAACCAGATCCAGGATCCGGAGGGAGTCATCGCCATGCTTACGCGCGAGCTGGGACTTGAGGAACAGGAGGTGCGCAGGCGGGTGGAGAAGGTGAGCTCGATCGAGCGGATCCGGACGAACGTGGACAAGGAGACGGGGGACCGCATCCGCTCCTATGCCTATGCGGGGGTGAAGGTGGACGAGGATTACAAGCGGTATTATCCCTTCGGGAATCTGGCCTCCACAGTCCTGGGCTTTACAGGGAGCGATAACCAGGGGATTATCGGGCTGGAGGTGACCTACGAGGAATATCTGAGCGGGGAACCGGGGCGGATCCTGACGCTGACGGACGCCCGGGGCGTGGAGATTGAAAATGCGGCGGAGACGAGGGAGGAGCCGGTCAACGGCTATGACCTATACATCAGCCTGGATGCAAATATCCAGGAGTACGCCCAGCAGATGGCGGAGACGGTTATGGAGGAGAAGCAGGCCGACGGGGTGTCGGTTCTCCTGATGAACCCCCAGAACGGGAAGATCTTAGCCATGGTGAATGTGCCGGAATTTGACCTGAATGATCCATTCACGCTGAACACGGGGGAGGATACCCAGTCCATGGATGACGGGGAATACCAGGATAAGCTGAACCAGATGTGGCGGAACCGCTGCATCAACGACACCTATGAGCCTGGCTCCACATTCAAAATTATCACGGCCAGCGCGGGCCTGGAGGAGAAGGTGGTGTCCCCGGAGGACTCATTTTTCTGTCCGGGCTATATCCTTGTGGGGGATCGCAGGATCCGCTGCCATAAGCGGACGGGGCATGGTTCCGAGACGTTTGTGCAAGGGGCTATGAACTCCTGCAATCCGGTTTTTATCGAGGTGGGCCTGAGGCTGGGCGTCGATGGCATGTACAAGTATTTTCAGCAGTTTGGCCTGTTGGAGAAGACAGGGGTGGATCTCCCCGGCGAGGCGGGTACGATCATGCACAAGAAGGAGAAGATGGGGCAGGTGGAGCTGGCCACAGTCGCCTTCGGGCAGTCGTTCCAGGTGACGCCGCTGAAGCTCCTGACGACGGCCTGCTCCCTCATCAACGGAGGACAGCTGGTAACCCCGCATTTGGGGGTTCAAGTGTGCGATCGGGAGGGCAATGTGGTGGAGGAATTGGAATATCCGGCCGGGGAACAGATCCTCTCGGAGGAGACATCCCAGACCGTCCGCCAGATCCTGGAGAAGGTGGTGGCGGAGGGGACGGGTAAGAACGCGTACATCGAGGGCTTCCGCATCGGGGGCAAGACGGCGACGTCCCAGACCCTTCCCCGCAGCTCCAACAAATACATTTCCTCCTTCCTGGGCTTTGCGCCTGCAGACGATCCGCAGGTGGCCGGGCTGGTTGTGATTTACAATCCCCAGGGCGTGTACTATGGGGGAACCATTGCCGCGCCGGTGATGGGAGAGATTTTTGAGAACATTCTCCCCTACCTGGGCGTAGAGAGAGAGCTCGGGGAGCAGGAGGGCGTGGAAGAGGCCGGGCAGAGCTGAGGGTTGCGCGCAGGGGCAATCGGGGATATACTACTGTGATGGGGCGAAAGCCCCGCCGCTGGCGAAAATATAGAAAACGAAAGATTTGACGAGGTGCATTATGAGTGAAGCAAATGTCATCAACACAATTGCAGTCCCGGTGCTGATTGCGTTCGCAGTCAGCGCCATGCTGGGGCCGGTATTGATTCCGTTCCTGAGAAGCCTGAAGCTGTCCCAGACGGAGCGCAGGGAGGGCGTGCAGGCCCATCTGAAGAAGGCGGGGACGCCCACGATGGGGGGCGTGATTTTCCTGGTGGGGATCACAGTCACCTCCCTGATCTACCTGAAGGATTTCCCGAAAATCCTGCCAATCCTGTTTGCGACGCTGGGGTTCGGCATTATCGGATTTCTGGACGACTACCTGAAGGTGGTTCTGCGGCGTTCGGACGGCCTGCTCCCATGGCAGAAGATGATCGGGGAGCTGCTGGTGACGGGGATTTTCGCCTATTACCTGGTCTATGAGACGGATGTCTCCCTGACGCTGCTGGTGCCCTTCTCCGGTGGATATTACTGGGATATCGGGATGTGGGCGGTACCGCTCTTGTTTGCCTGCATGATCGGGACGGTGAACGGAGTGAATTTTACGGACGGCCTGGACGGCTTGTCTTCCAGTGTGACCGTGCTGGTGGCCACGTTTTTCACCGTGGTGGCGGTGGGGCTGGAGGCCGGGATCCATCCGGTTACCTGCGCGGTGGTGGGAGGCCTTCTTGGCTTTCTGCTCTTCAATGTGTATCCGGCCAGCGTGTTCATGGGGGATACGGGCTCCCTGGCGCTGGGGGGTTTTGTGGCGGCCACAGCCTATATGCTGCAGATGCCGCTGTTCCTGCTGATTGTGGGATTCATCTATCTGGCGGAGGTGCTCTCCGTCATTCTGCAGGTGGGCTATTTTAAGCTGACCCACGGCAGGCGGATTTTTAAGATGGCGCCGATCCATCATCATTTTGAACTGTGCGGCTGGTCAGAGACGCGGGTGGTGGCCGTGTTTTCCATTGTGACGGCCCTGCTGTGCCTGGTGGCTCTGATGGGAATCTGAAACGCCCTGGGGGGAAATGCTTCGCAACGTTAGCCGAGAAGGAGGAAAATAGCGTATGATACTGTTTGATAAGTGGGCGCTTGTGGTGGGCGCCGGAAAGAGCGGGACGGCAGCTGCGGCTCTGCTGCTGCGCCAGGGGAGGAAAGTGATTCTCTATGACGGCAACAGGGATCTGAGCCCGGAGGCGCTGCGGGGAGAGGTGCTGGAGGAGTGCCGCAGCCTGGACAGGCAGGAGCTTGCGATGGGCCTGATGCCCGGCGAGCTGAATGGCCAGGAGGAACGCATGGCGGGAAATCTGCGGATTCAGCTGGGGACGTTCCCGGAGGATGCCTCTGACATTACCCAGGTGATCTTAAGCCCGGGCGTGCCGGCTGAACTGCCGGAGATCGTGCGTCTCGCACAGGAAGACATACCTGTCTGGGGAGAGGTGGAGCTGGCCTACTCGGCAAGCCGGGGCAGGATTGCGGCGATCACTGGTACCAACGGCAAGACGACGACGACGGCGCTGGCCGGGGAGATCATGAAGGATTACTATCCCAGCGTCTTTGTGGTGGGAAATATCGGGATTCCCTTCACCAGCACCGCGCCTCTGACACGGGAGGATTCCGTGACGGTGGCGGAGATCTCCAGCTTCCAGCTGGAGACTATCCACGATTTTAAGCCGGATGTGTCGGCGATCCTCAACATTACGCCGGATCATTTGAACCGGCACCACACGATGGAGAATTACATTGCCGCCAAGGAGAGCATTACGAAAAATCAGGGGGAGGGCGACGCCTGTGTCCTGAACTATGAGGACGAGGTGCTCCGGGAATTTGGCCGGAACCTGTCGCTGAAGGTCTGGTGGTTTTCAGGGGCCGGGGAGATCCCAGAGGGGCTCTGGTACGACGGGACGGCTATTTTTATCCGCCAGGGAGCCCACAGGGAAAAAGTATGCGACGTCTCGGAATTAAATCTGCTGGGGCGGCATAATTATGAGAATGTGATGGCGGCAGTGGCCATCGGGCTGGAGATGGGCGTCCCCATGGAAAGCATCCGCAAGACCCTGCGCCGTTTCCAGGCGGTGGAGCACCGGATCGAATTCGTGGCGGAGATCGACGGCGTGGCGTACTACAATGACTCCAAGGGAACCAACCCGGACGCTGCCATCAAGGGGATACAGGCCATGAACCGCCCTACCTGGCTGATTGGCGGCGGCTACGACAAGGGCTCTTCCTATGAGGAATGGATAAAGTCCTTTGACGGCAAGGTCAGGGAGCTGGTGCTGATCGGGCAGACGAAGGAGAAAATCAAGGAGGCAGCTCTCAGATGCGGCTTTGGCGCCGTGCATCTGTGCGATACATTGGAGGAGGCAGTTTCCTACTGCAGGCGGCAGGCAAAGGCGGGAGAGGCCGTGCTTCTCTCACCGGCGTGCGCAAGCTGGGGAATGTTCAAGAACTACGAGGAAAGGGGAAGGATCTTTAAAGAGCTTGTCAAACAAGGGTAAGTGCGGGAGGCATGTATGGAGCGGGATAGGCCGAAACTGGAGTTCTACGCAAAGCACCGGGGGAGCAGGGACGTTACCTTGCTGGCCCTTGTGCTGGCGCTGCTGGCCTTCGGCCTGGTGATGCTGTTCAGTACAAGCGCCTACAATGGCTTGGTGCGGTTCCAGGATTCCGGCTACTATCTGAAGAAGCAGCTGTTTGCCACCAGCATTGGGCTGGCGGTGATGGCGGCGGTGTCCCGGATCGACTACCGGGTGTGGCGGCGGTTTGCCCCTGCAGCCTACCTGTGTGCCCTGGCCCTGTCCGGCCTGGTGCTGGCGGTGGGGAAGGAGTACAACGGATCCAAGCGCTGGCTGGCCCTGGGACCCCTGTCCTTCCAGCCGTCGGAATTCGCCAAGCTGGCAGTCATCCTGTTCCTGGCCTGCGCAGTGGAGAGGCTGGCGGACAGAATGGGAAAATTCCGCTATCTTCTGCTGGTGATGGCGCTTCTGCTCCCCATCGTGGGGCTGGTGGGAACCAACAACCTGAGCACGGCAGTGATCATCCTGGGGATAGGATTCCTTGTGGTTTTTATCTCCAGTCCCAGATATATGCCCTTTGTGTTTATGGGAGCCGCAGGGGGAGGCTTCGTCGCGGTATTCCTGGCGCTGGAGAGCTACCGGCTGGAGAGGCTGGCCATCTGGCGCAACCCCGAGGCCTATGAGAAGGGCTACCAGACGATACAGGGGCTTTACGCCATTGGTTCCGGCGGCCTGTTCGGCAAGGGGCTGGGCTCCAGTATGCAGAAGCTGGGGTTTGTGCCCGAGGCGCAGAACGATATGATTTTCTCCATCATCTGCGAGGAGCTGGGGCTTGCAGGCGCGCTGGCGGTGCTGCTGCTTTTCTCCCTCCTGATCTGGCGGTTCATGGTGATCGCCGTCCACGCAGAGGATTTGTTCGGGGCGCTGATCGCCGCAGGGATCATGGGGCATATGGCGATACAGGTACTCCTCAATATCGCGGTTGTGACGAATTCCATACCGAATACGGGAATCACCCTCCCGTTTGTGAGCTACGGGGGGACTTCCGTCGTGTTTCTCCTGGCGGAGATGGGGCTGGGCCTGAGCGTCTCCGCCCGCACAAAGCTGTGACAGCCCTGCGGGGAACGGGGAGGCCGGGAAACGCATATACTAGTGTATAGCAAGCAGGAGATTCCCAGGGGGATATCCTGTGGTGTGGGAGGTCGTCATTGGTCCATTATGAGATAGAGGGCGGGCACAGGCTGGAGGGGGAGTGCCGGATACAGGGATCCAAGAATGCGGTGCTCCCGATGATGGCGGCTGCGCTGCTGCAGAGGGGAACCGTTATCCTCCACAACTGCCCGAGAATTTTGGATGTATTCTGTATGATACGTATTTTGGAGCATCTGGGCTGCCGGGTAGACTGGGACGGCCATACGCTCCTGATCGACGCCTACGAGCTCAGAGGCTGTGCGGTGCCCCGGGAGGAGGCCAAGAAGATGCGCTCCTCCGTGATTCTGCTGGGAGCCCTGCTGGGAAGGCGCCGCCGGGCAGTGCTGTGCTGCCCGGGCGGCTGTGTCATCGGGGAGAGGCCCATCGACCTTCACCTGGCGGCGCTCTCCAGCATGGGAGCAGAGATCTGCCAGGAGGAGGAAGATATCTGCGTGGAGACCGGCGGGCTTCATGGAGCCCGGATCTGCCTGCGCTTTCCCAGCGTGGGCGCTACGGAGAACATCCTGCTGGGGGCAGTGCTGGCCGACGGGGAGACGGTCATCCGCAACGCGGCCCGGGAGCCGGAGATTATGGAGCTGTGCCGGCTGCTGCGGCAGATGGGAGCGAAAATTGCGGGCGACGGGACAGCGCGCATCTGTGTGCAGGGCGTCAGGAAGCTGCACGGGACAGAGATCACTGTCATGCCGGACCGGATTGTGGCGGGCACTTATCTGCTGGCGGCTGCGGGCTGCGGCGGTTCCCTGTACCTGCCGGAAGCCCCGGTCAGGCAGCTCGCGTGCCTGAGGCGGCTGTACGCTTGCTGGGGAATGACGTGGCGGGAGAAGGGCGGCAGCCTGTATGTGCAAAGTGCTGGGGATTACCCGGCCGTCCGCTATGTGGAGACCCGGCCCTATCCAGGCTTCCCCACCGACCTGCAGTCCCCGCTGGCGGCAGTGCTTCTGAAAGCCAAGGGCGAGAGCTGTATCCGGGAAACCATCTTTGAATCCCGCTTCCGGGCGGCGGAGGAATTCCGAAAGCTGGGGGCGGATGTGCAGATTGCCGGCCAGCTGTGCCGGATCCGGGGCAGGGAAAAGCTGCGGGGAGCCGTGCTGGACGCCTATGAGCTGCGGGGCGGCGCGGCCCTGATCGTGGCGGGCCTGATGGCTGAGGGCGCCAGTGTCGTCCGGGACGAGGGGTTCCTGGAGCGGGGATACGAGCATATCGTGGAGGATCTGCGGGGGGCAGGGGCGGCGCTGACGTGCCGCCGGAGCCTTCCCACGGCAGCAAAATAAGAGCGGGTGAAGCCTTTGAGAGCGAGAGACAGGACAGAGCAAGAGAATAGACGGAAGAGAAAAAAGCGGAAAAACAGGAGAGGCCTGTGGCTTCTGGCCGCCCTGTCCCTGCTGCTGGCGGGGACGGTCGCCTTCCTGGGGATTTTTCGGGTCCGGGAGGTGACGGTGGAGGGGAATGAGCGGTATACCGACGAGGAGCTAAAGCAGCTGCTGGTGGGCGACGGCTATGCCAACACGCTTTTCCTGCTCATCAAGAGCAAGTATGAGGGACTGGGAAACCTGCCGTTTATCAGCGAGGCGGAGATTACGGCCCAGTCCCCCGGCCATATCAGGATCAAGGTGTATGAGAAACAGATTGTGGGATACGTGCAGTATCTGGGGACAAATCTGTATTTTGATAAGGACGGCATCGTGGTGGAGAGCACGGCGGAGGTGATGGACGGGATCCCCCAGGTGTCAGGGCTTGCGTTCTCCGAGGTTACGCTCTACGAGAGGCTCCCGGTGGCCAACGAGGATACCTTCCGGGTCATCCTGAACCTGACGCAGGCGCTGGGCAAGTACGGCATGGCGCCGGACGACATCCATCTGTCCGGCAGCCTGGAGATTACGCTGACATTTGGGGAGGCAAAAGTCCTGTTTGGGACAAGCGATTACCTGGAGGAGAAGGTCACAAGGCTGGCAGCCTTTATCGACAGCCTGGAGGGCCAGAGAGGCGTGCTGCACATGGAAAATTTCACGGAGGATACGCAGAACATCGTATTCAAGGAGGATGGATAGATCCCCCGCAAAAAAAGTTTATTAGGGTATTGATTAATTGACGGAAAAATTATATATTATAAGATAAGGTCATTAGACGAATACTCTGTGCGCGTGAGGGGCGCGCTGTTCAATTGATAAAGACGCATAGGTTGATAAAGGAGGAACTACCTTGTTAGAGATTATGACAAATGAAACAGAATCTGCTGCGAAGATTATTGTGATAGGGGTCGGCGGGGCCGGCAACAACGCAGTGAACCGAATGATTGACGAACAGATAGCCGGCGTGGAGTTTGTCGGTATCAATACAGACAGCCAGGCGCTGAAGCTGTGCAAGTCCCCGACGGCGCTCCAGATCGGGGAGAAGCTGACCAAGGGGCTGGGCGCGGGAGCCAGGCCGGAGATCGGCGAGAAGGCCGCAGAGGAGAGCGCGGAGGAGATTAAGGAAGTGCTCAAGCATGCGGACATGGTGTTTGTCACCTGCGGCATGGGCGGCGGGACCGGGACCGGGGCCGCGCCGATTGTGGCCAAGCTTGCCAAGGAGATGGGGATCCTGACGGTGGGCGTGGTGACGAAGCCGTTCAAATTCGAGGCGAGGACCCGCATGAACAATGCGATCAAGGGTATCGAGAACCTGAAGGAGAATGTGGACACCCTGATTGTCATCCCCAACGATAAGCTTCTGGAGATTGTAGACCGCAGGACGACGATGCCGGAGGCGCTGAAGAAGGCAGACGAGGTGCTCCAGCAGGCTGTCCAGGGAATTACGGACCTGATCAACCTTCCGGCCCTGATCAACTTGGACTTTGCGGATGTGCAGACAGTGATGAAGGACAAGGGGATCGCCCATATCGGCATCGGAGAGGCCAAGGGGGACGACAAGGCGCTGGAGGCCGTCAAGCAGGCGGTGGAGAGCCCGCTCCTGGAGACGACGATCAGCGGGGCCTCCCATGTCATCATCAATATCAGCGGCGATATCAGCCTGATGGATGCCAACGATGCGGCAAGCTACATCCGGGATCTGACCGGGGAGGATGCCAATATTATTTTCGGCGCAATGTACGACTCCGAGAATACAGACTATGCGCGTATCACAGTGATCGCCACCGGGCTGCACGATGTGGAGGACAAGCAGCAGGGAGGCTCTTCCCTGGGCAAGGTGGTTCCGAACTTTACATACCCCAATGCGGGTAAGTACCGTCCGGCGCCGATGGGGCAGAAGAGCGCAGCGGCCTCCATGCCGGTACAGCAGGGGACGCAGGGAGCCCCCAGGACGGCTCCTGGCATCCAGAAGCCGGCGAAGCCGCGCAGCACGGTACAGGAGAATGATATCCAGATACCGTCCTTCCTGACACGCAAGAAATAAGAACTGATCTGGCAGGCAGTCCCGAGAGGGGCTGCCTGTGTTTTATTGCAGGGCGGGGCCTTGCGTTCATGGATGGCACAGCTTTTGAGAAAGGGGAGGAGACTATGGCAAGGAGCATTCGTATCAGAGGGTTGGAGATCGGGGAAGGACTTCCCAAGATCTGTATCCCCCTTGTGGCTTGTGAGGAGGATGAGATTTTCCGCGAGGCGGCGGAGGTGAAGCGGGCAGAGCCGGATATGGTGGAGTGGAGGATTGACCGGATGGGACAGGCGCTGGATACGGCTGCCGTGCAGAGAGTCCTGGCAGGGCTGCGGGAAATCTTTCCGGATATCCCGCTGCTGGCCACCTTCCGCACCGTGGCGGAGGGGGGAGCCTGCCCTTGCAGCCCCCGGGACTATGAGGCGGTCTGCCGCGCTGTGGTGGAGACCGGCTTGGCAGATCTTCTGGATGTGGAGTACTCGGCGGGGCGGGAGGCGGTGGGGCGTCTAAGCTCCATGGCCCACGCGAAGGGGATGTATGTGATCATCTCAGCCCACGATTTCTCCGGGACGCCGGGGGAGGAGAGCCTGCTGCGCCAGCTGGAGGGCATGACAGCCGCCCCCGGGGATATGGTGAAGCTGGCGGTGATGCCCCGGTGCGCCTCGGATGTGGCTGCGCTCTTGCACGCCACTGCCCGCTACCACGAGAAGGATGAGGGCGAGACCAAGACGGCGGTCACCATGTCCATGGGAGAGCTGGGCTGCCTGAGCCGCCTGTGCGGGGAGCTGACCGGGAGCGCCGTGACCTTCGGCTGTGTGTCGGAGGCCTCCGCCCCAGGCCAGGTGGAGGCCCGCGAACTCCGGAAGGAGCTGCTGGAGTTCCACAGGAGGCTGGGCCACCGCAGCCGCCTGCAGTGGAAGGAAAACCTCTTCCTGATCGGCTTCATGGGGACGGGGAAGAGTGCGGTTGCCCGCGTCTTTGCCGGCAAATACGGCATGCAGGAGCTGGAGATGGATGAGCAGATTGTCCGCGAGGAGGGGATGACCATAGCGGAGATCTTCGCCGCCAAGGGGGAGGAATATTTCCGCGGGCTGGAGACAGGGCTTCTGATGCGCGTCTGCAGCCGGAAGGGGATGCTGGTCTCCTGCGGGGGAGGCGTGCCGCTGCGGGAGGAGAATGTGGAGTGGATGCGCAGGAGCGGGAAGATTGTCCTCCTGACGGCAGAACCCCAGACCATTTTGGAGCGGGTGAAGGACAGCACGGTGCGGCCGCTGCTGAACGGGCATATGGACGCCCCCTATATCGAGGGGCTGATGGAGAGGAGAAGGGAGTATTACGAGGAGGCTGCCGACTACATTGTCTCCACGGACGGCAAGAGTGTGGAGGAGGTGGCCGGGGAGATCTGGCGCTGTGTGACAGAAGGCGGCAGAAGCTGACAGGAGCGGCCCTCCTATGAAAACGGCGGGGGCTTTCCTTTGCTGGGCGGATGCCATGCATCCGCCTGCCAGGGCATATCAGGACATAGAGAGCGGACAGGAATTTTGGAGAATTATCCAGATTCCTGTCTTTTTTTCTGGACAAAAAACAGGAATAAGGGGTGTGAAAGAGACAAATTTTTTATGGATGCTTTTCTATAATGAATGTACTTCCAAATACATGTACTTCCAAATACATGTACTTCCAGATATGGTTCGGAGGTGCCGCAG